>NZ_JAMYMK010000014.1:0-142314 GCF_040318565.1 Mesorhizobium sp. M1142 | reverse complement strand
GCCGCGTCGAGATCTCCTGGCCGGCGCCGGCAACGCCGATGACGACCGACTTGCCCCAGCCGCGATGCGACGCTTCAAGCGCCTGCCGCATGACCTTGGTGTTGCCGGTGCAGTCGAAGGTGTAGTCGGCGCCGCCGATCTGGTCGGCGCCGCGCTTGGTCATGTTGACGAGATGGGCCACGATGTCGCCATCGATCTCCTTCGGATTGACGAAATGCGTCATGCCGAATTTCTCGCCCCATTCTCGTCTGTCGTTGTTCAGATCGACGCCGATGATCATGTCGGCGCCGGCAAGCCGCAGGCCCTGGATGACGTTGAGGCCGATGCCGCCGAGGCCGAACACAACCGCCGTCGCGCCTTGCTCGACCTTGGCCGTGTTGATCACAGCGCCGATGCCGGTGGTGACGCCGCAGCCGATGTAGCAGATCTTGTCGAAGGGCGCGTCGGCATCGACCTTGGCCACCGCGATCTCGGGCAGCACGGTGAAGTTGGAAAAGGTCGAGCAGCCCATATAGTGGAACAGCCTGTCCTTGCCGATCGAGAAGCGCGAGGTGCCGTCGGGCATCAGGCCCTGTCCCTGCGTGGCACGGATGGCGGTGCACAGATTGGTCTTGCGCGACAGGCAGGACGGGCACTGCCGGCATTCCGGCGTATAGAGCGGGATGACATGGTCGCCCTTCCTGACCGAAGTGACGCCCTTGCCGATATCGACGACGATGCCGGCGCCCTCATGGCCGAGGATCGCCGGAAACAGGCCTTCGGGGTCGGCGCCCGACAGCGTGAACTCGTCGGTGTGGCAGATGCCGGTTGCCTTGATCTCGACCAGCACCTCGCCATCGCGAGGACCCTCGAGGTCGACCTCCATGATCTCCAGCGGCTTTCCGGCGGCGACGGCGACAGCGGCGCGCGTTTTCATCAGGCAATCCTCCCAAGACAGTCTGCAATCCAAGCTAGATTTAACTTACCATTCAGCTCCGCGCTATGCACGAAGCGACGTTCCGACCCCGGATTTTCGTCAGCGCTCGCCGATCTACATCCGGGATAGGCTCCGACTTTGCCTTGACCGCCCTTCTGAAGCCCATAAAACGGGAAGCCCGTAAAAAAGGGCAGCCGAGGGACGAGGCCTGCATGTTCACAAAGATCCTGGTCGCCAACCGTGGCGAGATCGCCTGCCGCGTGATCAAGACGGCGCGCAAGATGGGCATCGTCACCGTCGCGGTCTATTCCGATGCCGACCGCGACGCCGTGCATGTCGAAATGGCCGACGAGGCGGTGCATATCGGGCCTTCGCCGGCCGCGCAAAGTTATCTGGTCGCGGAAAAGATCATCGCCGCCTGCAAGGCCACAGGAGCAGAGGCCGTGCATCCCGGCTACGGTTTCCTGTCCGAGCGGGCATCCTTCTGCGAAACGTTGGGGCAGGAAGGCATCGTCTTCATTGGCCCGAAGCCCAAGGCCATCAAGGCGATGGGCGACAAGATCGAATCGAAGAAGTTCGCCAATGCGGCCAAGGTGTCGACGGTGCCCGGCTGGCTCGGCGTCGTCGAAAACGCCGCCCATGCCGAAAGAATAGCCGGCGAAATCGGCTATCCCGTGATGATCAAGGCCTCGGCCGGCGGCGGCGGCAAGGGCATGCGCATCGCCTGGAGCAAGGCAGAGGTGCGCGACGGCTTCGACCGGGCGCGGTCGGAGGCCAAAAGCTCGTTCGGCGATGACCGCGTCTTCATCGAAAAGTTCATCGTCGATCCGCGCCATATCGAAATCCAGGTGCTCGCCGACGCGCATGGCAGCACGCTCTATCTCGGCGAGCGCGAATGCTCGATCCAGCGCCGCAACCAAAAGATCGTAGAGGAGGCGCCGTCGCCGTTCCTCGACGCCAAGACCCGCAAAGCCATGGGCGAGCAGTCGGTGGCGCTGGCCAAGGCCGTCGACTACCAGAGCGCCGGCACGGTCGAGTTCATCGTCGACAGCGACAAGAACTTCTATTTTCTGGAAATGAACACGCGGCTGCAGGTCGAGCATCCGGTGACGGAACTGGTCACCGGCATCGACCTGGTCGAGCAGATGATCCGCGTGGCAGCCGGCGAAAAGCTCGCCATCAAGCAGAGCGACGTCAGGCTGAACGGCTGGGCGGTGGAAAGCCGCCTCTATGCCGAAGATCCTTATCGCAATTTTCTGCCGTCGATCGGCCGGCTGACGAAGTATCGGCCGCCCGAGGAAGGAAAGTTCGGCGACATCGTTATCCGCAACGATACCGGTGTCACCGAAGGCTCGGAAATCTCGATGTTCTATGACCCGATGGTCGCCAAGCTGTGCACCTGGGCGCCAACGCGGCTGGTGGCGATCGACGCCATGTCGGAAGCGCTGGACAGTTTCGTCGTCGACGGCATCGAGCACAACATACCGTTCCTGGCGGCGCTGATGCAGCATCCGCGCTGGCGAGAAGGTCAGATATCGACCGGGTTCATCGCCGAGGAGTATCCCGACGGCTTCGCGCCCATTGTGCCAGACGCCGAGGAGAAAGCGGTGCTGGCCGCGATTGCCACCGCGGTGGAACTGCTGCGCCGCGATCGGCTCGACCGGCTGGGCGGGCGGCTGGCGCCGCATTCCGGCGCCTTGAAACGCGATTGGGTGGTGAAGATCGGCCCGGACTATCTTTCGGTCGCCATCGTCGAAGGGATGATTTCCATTCCGATGGAGCTCGACCTCACAATCGACGGTGGCAAGGCACTGACCGTGGCATCCGACTGGCGGCCGGGCGATCTCATCTGGCGCGGCACGGTCGGCGGCCGCAAGGTCGCGGCGCAAGTCAGGCCGGTGCTGAACGGGTTCCGCATCGCCTGGAAAGGCATTTCGGTGACAGCCCGCGCCATGCTGCCGCGCACTGCCGAGCTCGAAAGGCTGATGCCAGAAAAAGTGGCGCCGGATACCTCCAAGATGCTGCTTTGCCCGATGCCCGGCCTTGTCGTATCGATCGCTGTTGCCGAGGGGCAGGAGGTCAAGGCCGGCGAGACGCTTGCCGTGGTCGAAGCGATGAAGATGGAGAACGTGCTGCGCGCCGAGCGCGACCTCATCGTCTCGAAGCTCAACGCCAAGCCCGGCGACAGCCTTGCCGTCGATGCGGTGATCATGGAATTCGCGTGAGGCTGTAATCTGCTTGAGGTTGGCGGGACGGAGGGGGAGCGAAGGAACGCGACCTTGCAATTGGTTGAGCACGCTCGCTTGAGGAGGGACAAGGCGAGGGGCGTGCGGAATTCGCTTTTTTTGCCTCACAACGTATTTTGTTCTTGCTTTGTGCCGGCAGCTATGCTAGTAATTTGGATATGGTGCTAAATGGCTCCAACGACCCGCCCGCTGTGGCGGGTTTTGTGTTTCCGGCCTGAGGTTGGCGGCGCCCCTCTCTGTCCTGCCGGACATCTCCCCCACGAGGGGGGAGATCGGCAGCTTCGGCGGTTGCTCTAAACGTCCAAAGCTCCAATCGCTTCTGCTGGACTCATGTTATCTGCTGCCGGACAATACATCTTGATCGACTGAGTCCCTGTGAGGCGGCGCGAAAAAACCATGACGGATGAGAGACTTCCACGCGATCCCTTGCTGCGCGAGGCCTATGCAAAGGCGTCGCGGGCAGAGGCGGCGGCGCGTCGGTTCATTCATCTGCGCGTGCATTCGGCCTATTCGCTGCTCGAAGGTGCCTTGCAGCTCGGCAAGATCGTCGGCCATGCGGTGCAGGACGAATGCCCGGCAATCGCCGTCACCGACACTAACAACCTGTTCGGTGCGCTGGAATTCGCGCAAAAGGCAGTGAAGGACGGCATCCAGCCGATCATCGGCTGCCAGATCGACCTCGCCTTTTCCGGTGAGGCGAACGACAGCCAGCGCGACCGCAGGCGGCAGGGGCCGGAGATGCGGCCGGTGGTGCTGATCGCCGCCACCGAGGCCGGCTACGGCAATCTGGTCAGGCTGGTCAGCCGCGTCTACCTCGAGACACCGCCCGGCGAGGCGGTGCATCTGACGAGCGAGATGCTGCAGGGAAATTCCGACGGTCTGATCTGCCTTACCGGCGGGCCGCGCGGTCCGATCGGCAATGCCTTGAAAGAGGACCGCCGTGAACTAGCCGAGACCCGGCTGCTGGCGCTCAAGGGCCTGTTCGGCGACCGGCTCTATGTCGAACTGGAACGGGTCTCCGGCTACGACCGCGCCATCGAGCAGTCGTCGGTCGATCTCGCCTACCGCCACGATCTGCCGCTGGTTGCCACCAACGAAGCGTTTTTCTTCTCTCGTGAAGACTATGAGGCGCATGACGCGCTGATCGCCATCGCCGAAGGTTCCGTGGTTGCGGCCGATAATCGCCGCCGCCTGTCGCCCGACAATTTCCTGAGAAGCCAGGCCGACATGGCGAGGCTGTTCGCCGACCTGCCGGAAGCAATCGACAACACGGTCGAGATCGCACTGCGCTGCTCCTACTATCCGAAGACACGAAACCCGATCCTGCCGCGCTTTGCCGGCCGCGATGTCGCCGACGCCGATGCGGCGGTCAAGGCGGAGGCGCAGGAGCTTGCCAGGCAGGCGCATGAAGGGCTGGAGGCGCGGCTGGCGGCGCACGGGCCGACGCCCGGCTATACAGTCGAGCAATATCGCGAGAGGCTGGATTTCGAGCTCGGGGTCATCGAGAAGATGAAATATCCCGGCTATTTCCTGATCGTTGCCGACTTCATCAAATGGGCCAAGGCGCAAGGCATTCCAGTCGGCCCGGGCCGCGGATCAGGCGCCGGCTCGCTGGTCGCGTATTCGACGACCATCACCGACATCGATCCGCTGCGTTTTTCGCTGCTGTTCGAGCGCTTCCTCAATCCCGATCGCGTGTCGATGCCCGACTTCGACATCGACTTCTGCCAGGACCGGCGCGAGGAGGTCATCCGCTACGTCCAGCAGAGATACGGCCGCGACCAGGTCGGCCAGATCATCACCTTCGGTACCCTGCAGGCGCGCGCCGTGCTGCGCGACGTCGGCCGCGTGCTGCAGATGCCTTACGGGCAGGTCGACAAGCTGAGCAAGATGGTGCCGTCGAACCCGGCCAATCCGGTCAAGCTCGCCGACGCCATCGCCAACGAGCCGCGCTTTGCCGAGGAGGCCGAGCGCGAGCCGATCGTACAGACGCTGCTCGACACGGCGCAGAAGCTGGAAGGTCTGTACCGACACGCCTCGACTCATGCCGCCGGCATCGTCATCGGCGACCGGCCGCTGTCGGAACTGGTGCCGATGTACCGCGATCCGCGCTCGGACATGCCGGTCACCCAGTTCAACATGAAGTATGTCGAGCAGGCCGGGCTGGTGAAATTCGACTTTCTTGGCCTGAAGACGCTGACGGTGCTGGACAGGGCGGTCAAGCTGATCCGCCGCCGCGCCATCGAGATCGATCTCGCCCACATTCCGCTCGACGACCCAGAAACCTACGCCATGCTGTCGCGCGGCGAAGTGGTCGGCGTGTTCCAGGTGGAAAGTGCCGGCATGCGCAAGGCGCTGATCGGCATGCGGCCCGACTGTATCGAGGACATTATCGCGCTCGTTGCGCTCTACCGGCCGGGGCCGATGGAGAACATCCCGACCTACAACGCCAGAAAGCACGGCGAGGAGGAGATGGCGTCGATCCACCCGAAGATCGACCATCTCGTCAAGGAGACGCAAGGCGTCATCGTCTACCAGGAACAGGTGATGCAGATTGCGCAGGAGCTCTCCGGCTATTCGCTGGGCGAAGCCGATCTGCTGCGCCGCGCCATGGGCAAGAAGATCCGCGCCGAGATGGACAAGCAGCGCGAGCGCTTTGTTTCGGGCGCGGTCGAGCGCGGCGTCGGCAAGCCGCAAGCCGACTTCATCTTCGACCTGCTGGCAAAGTTTGCCGACTACGGTTTCAACAAATCGCATGCCGCCGCCTATGCCGTCGTCTCCTACCAGACCGCCTATCTGAAGGCGCATTACCCCGTCGAATTCCTGGCGGCATCGATGACGCTCGACATGGGCAATACGGACAAGCTCGCCGATTTCCGCCAGGATGCGCTGCGCCTCGGCATCGAGGTGGTGGCGCCGTCGGTGATGACGTCGTTCCGGGATTTCGAGGTCGGCGAGAACCGCATCTTCTATTCGTTGGCCGCGCTCAAGGGCGTCGGCGACGCCGCAGTCGAGCACATCGTCGCCACGCGCGGCGAAAAACCGTTCAAGAGCCTCGCCGATTTCTGCGAAAGGGTCGATCCGAAGATCGTTGGCAAACGCGTCTTCGAGAGCCTGATCATGGCCGGCGCGCTCGACTGCTTCGGTCTCGACCGGGCGGCGATGATGGCCGGCGTCGAGCGGATGATGGGGCTGGCGTCCTTGGCGCAGCAGAATGCCGTCACCGGCCAGCACGACATCTTTGGCGCCTCGCTGGGCGCACAGTCGCAGGCACTCAACTTGCCGGCGACCGACCCCTGGCTCGCGGCCGACCGCCTGCACCGCGAGTTCCAGGTGGTCGGGTTCTATCTCTCGGCGCATCCGCTCGACGAATACAAGGCGGCGCTGCAGAAAATGCGGGTGCAGACCTGGGCCGAATTCTCGGCCGCCGTCAAACGCGGTGCGGCCGCCGGCCGGCTCGCCGGGACGGTGACCACCAAGCAGGAACGCAAGACGCGCACCGGCAACAAGATGGGCGTCGTGCAGTTTTCCGACACGTCCGGCCAGTATGAAGCGGTGCTGTTTTCCGAGGGACTGGCGCAATATCGCGACCTGCTCGAGCCCGGCCGCTCGGTGGTCATCACCGTTTCGGCCGAGGACAGGCCGGAAGGCGTCAATCTGCGCATCCAGACCGTGCAGTCGCTGGAGGACGAGGCAAGCCGCATCCAGAAAGCGCTACGCATCTTCGTGCGCGACGCAGCACCGATCGGCACGCTTGCCGGCCAGCTTGCCGTCAAGGGCGAGGGACAGGTAAGCTTTGTGCTGATAAAGGATGACGGCCAGGGGGAGGTCGAGATCGAATTGCCCAGTCGTTATCGTATCTCGCCTCAGATCGCGTCAGCCATGCGCGCGGTGCCGGGCGTGGTTGAAGTGGAGCTGGTTTAAAATACCGAAACCTTCGGGTTTTGGCGATTGGGGGGCGCCATGGATGAACGCGCAGCCGCTTTCGAACTAACACGGATGGTCAACGGGTACCGCGTCTCGCAGGCGATCTCGGTCGCCGCGACGCTCGGCATCGCCGACCACATCAAGGACGGCAAGCGCTCGGCAGCAGATCTGGCAAGCCTGACCGACACACATCCGCGCGCGCTCTATCGGTTGCTGCGGGCGCTTGCGGCGGTCGGCATATTTCACGAGGCAGAGGACGGGCAGTTCTCGCTAACGCCGCTTGGCGGCGCCTTGCGCTCCGATGCTGAGTTTTCCGCTGCACCCTGGGCCGCCTTCGTCGGAAGACCCTATTACCGGCAAGCGTGGAGCGAACTGCTCTACAGCATCCAAACCGGCACGAACGCATTTCGCCACGCGCATGGCAAGGGCGTCTGGGAATACCGGGCAGAGCATCCAGAGGAGTCCGCTATCTTCGATCGCGCCATGGCAGCGAATTCGCGCGGCGTGGCGGCAGCCATCCTGGCGGCGTATGATTTTTCGTCGTTTCCGGTCATCATGGACGTCGGCGGTGGCCAGGGCGCGCTGCTTGCCGAAGTCCTGGCCGCGACCCCGGGCAGCCGCGGCATCCTTTTCGACCAGCCGCATGTGGTAGCGCCGGCCGCCTCGGTGCTGGCGGCGAAAGGTGTCGCCGATCGCTGTGAGATCGTCGGAGGCGATTTCTTTGCCGAGCTGCCCGTGGCGGCCGACGCGCTGCTGCTCAAATGGATTTTGCATGACTGGGACGACGAGACCAACGTCGCGATCCTGCAAAACTGTCGCCAGGCGATCCGTGCGGGCGGCAAGTTGCTGGTTTTTGAGGCCGTGCTTGAGCCGCCCAATCAGGGGGCGAATGCCAAATTCTCCGACCTCAACATGCTGGTCGCGCCCGATGGCCAGGAGCGGACGGCCGATGAATTCAAGTCGCTGCTGGCAAAGGGTGGCTTCGAGGTGACCGAGATCATCCAGGCGGGGCCACGCATCAGCGTTCTAGAGGCAAGGCCGGTTTGATCGCGGCTGAAGCCATTTGCCGCAACCGCCGGGATCGGTCGGATGGCGCAAGCTTCCGCCTGCCTTGTCGAATGGACGGCCGTCGCAGCGAAGGCTATCGCGATCGTCATGAAGGTAGCTGACAAGAACGGAGCCCAAGATATTTCAGCCTTGGCCCGGCTGCGCGACATGTTGCGCAAGCTGTATCACGGGCGCACAGCGGCGGCGTTCCGGTTTCAGCTTGCGGCCGTTGTCATCGACCTTGCCATCATTGCCTTTTTCATCGCCACGCCGGTGATCCAGAAGTCGTCTTCGTTCCTCTGGCTGGACTACTCCGTGGCAGCACTTGTCGCCGCCGACATGATTGCCCGGCTGCTTGCCTCCAACGACATGCTGCGCCTGATGAAACAGCCGGCGTCGTGGATTGATGCCTTCATCCTGCTGACTCTGCTGATGCCTACGGCGCTGGCCAATCTCGGTTTTTTGCGCATCCTGCGGCTGTGGTCGCTGTCGCGTAGCGGCGCGCTGTGGCGATTTCTCGAGATGCGCGGCTTCAGGCGATGGCGCGAGGCGAGCCGTGCGGTCATCAATTTCCTGACATTCCTCTTTGTCATCACGGGTTTCGTCTACACCTTCTTCTTCCGCACCGTGGGTGGTCTCGAGGGCTATGTCGATGCGCTGTATTTCACGGTCGCCACGGTCACCACGACCGGTTTCGGTGACATCGTCCTGCCCGGTGTGGCCGGCAAGCTCACCGCGATCGCCACCATGATCATTGGCATATCGCTGTTCGTCCGGCTTGCACAGGCGCTCTTCCGTCCCACCAAGGTGTTCTTTCCTTGCCCGCAATGCGGGCTGCAGCGGCACGAGCCCGACGCCGTTCATTGCAAGGCCTGTGGGCACGTTCTGAACATACCCGACGACGGCGATTGAAACGCAGGGCTACGCTGCCGCCACTTCCGCAGGTTTGGCGGCTTTTTTCTGCAGGTTGAGCAGATTGCCAAGCAGGATCAGCAGGGCGCCCCCGGCGGTGAAGGCGTCGATCTGCTCGTGATAAAGCAGCCATCCGATCATCGCCGACAGCGGTACGCGCAAAAAGTCCATTGGCGAGATGACCGTCGCATCGGCATAGACAAGTGCGCGGGCCATGCAGAAATGCGACGACATGCCGGTAAACGCGATCAGCAGGATCCACGGCCAGAGCTCGAGCGACGGGTTGCGCCATTCGTACAGCGCCGGGACGAGGCCAAGCACCGACTGGATGATCAGCATCCAGAAGATGATGCGCACGACGCTGTCCGTCCGCGTCAGCGACTTGACGAGAACCACCGAGACGCCGAAGCAGACCGCTGCTCCCAGCACGATAACATGCCCCGGATTCACCGCGCCGACGCCCGGACGCACGATGATCACCACGCCGATCAGCCCCAGCACGATCGCCGCCAGCCTTGGCCGGGAGAGCCTTTCGCCGAGGAAAGCTACCGCCAGCAGCGCAGTCCAGATCGGCGTCGTGAATTCGATCGAGATCAGCACCGCAAGCGGGATCAGCGTCAAGGCATAAAGCCAGGCAGCCTGGCCGGTATAATGGACGACGTTGCGGGCGAGATGGGCCAACGGGCGTCCGGTGCGCATCGCCGGAAAACCGCCTGACATCATGACCAGCGGCAGCAGGATGAAAAAGCCGATCACCGAGCGCAGCTCGAGCACCTGGAAGACGTTGAGTTCTGCCGTCGTGGCGCGGCCGGCCACCGACATCGCCAGGAACGAGGCGATCGACAGCGCCATCCAGAACGCGGCCTTGGGGATCGAGGGTGCGGGTGTCATGGGCGCTATGTCGCAAGCCGGCGCTTTCATCGCAACCGCTAGCCGACGCATTCGACTGGGCCAGCCGTGAAGCGTTGCAAACAGTGATGTTGAAGTCGGAACCCGCTGCTGAGGGAAGCGTTGGTCCCTCAGTGTTTGCGTGCTGTGTTTTGGATACCAACGAGGAGCGGTCCGATGAAATCACTTGCACGATTTGTACTTGCCGGGTGCCTGACGGCCGGGGCCGGCGCAGCGCATGCCGACGATCCGGATTTTCTTCGCTCATTCCAGGGGAATTTCGCCGGCAAAGGCACCGTCAAGGTCACCACCGATGCGCCGACGGTGAATGTCTCCTGTCATTTCAATTCCGACGCAACATCGATCTCGCTATCGCTCGACGGCAGCTGCCGCGGTCTTATCGTGGTGACGCGCGCCATCAGCGCCGATCTCAAATCGAGCGGGACGAAATACACCGGCACCTATGTCGGATCGCGCACCGGGCCGGCGCAATTGAGCGGCAGCCGCTCCGGCAACGCAATCAATCTCGGCATTCGTTGGGCCAAGGAGGTCAATGGCGACCGCAGGGCGCAAATGACTGTTGAGAAAACCGGCGAGGACGGCATGCGGCTGACCGTCGTCGATACCGATCCGAAAACCGGCAAGAGTGTGGTGACCAGCAGGATCGATCTGCGGCGCACCTGACTATCACTCCTCGACCGGTTCGGGCGGATGGGCATCGCGGCCCTTGCCGAAGGTATAGCCGGTTTCCACCGCCCTGCGGCCGAACTTGCCGCGCAGCGTGTCGATGGCGCCTTCGGCCATGGCGCGCTTGCGTGACTGGACGTCGACCAGGTCGGGCGGGTCCGCCCGGTCATCGTCGGAGAGATCGCTGACGCCAATGCCGAGCAGCCGGTATTTCGTGCCATCCGCTTCCTTGCGCAGCAGCTCGAGCCCGGTCTGAAAGATGCGGTCGGCCAGCCGGGTCGGATCGCCGAGTTGGCGATTGCGCGTGCGGATCTTGAAATCCTGGGTCTTCAGCTTGAGGACGACGGTGCGTCCGGCAATGCCGGATTTCTTCAGCCGGGCCGAGACTTTTTCCGACAGCGCCCTCAGCACCGAAACCAGTTCGTCGACGGAGGCGATGTCGGTATCGAAAGTGGTTTCCGCCGAGACGCTTTTCGCGTCCTGGTCGGGAACGACGCGACGGTCGTCCTCGCCGCGCGAAAGCCGGTAGAGCCGGTCGCCCATGACGCCGTAGCGGCGCATCAGATCGCCACGTTCCATGCGCTGCAACTGGCCGATGGTGCGGATGCCGTCGCGCTCGAGCGTGGCGGCAAAGGCCTTGCCGACCCCCAGATCAGCGTCACCGGCTGCTCGGCCAGGAAGCCGATAGCCTCGGCCTCGCCGATCACCGAAAAGCCGCGCGGCTTGCGGAAGTCCGACGCCACCTTGGCCAGGAACTTGCAGTAGGAAAGGCCGGCCGAAACGGTGATGCCGATCTCCTTTTCCACGCCGAGTGCGAAGCGCGCCAGCACCACCGCAGGCGGCAGGCCATGCAAGCGCTCGGTGCCGGCGAGGTCGAGAAAGGCCTCGTCGATCGAGAGCGGCTCGACCAGCGGCGTCAGCGCCTGCATCATGGCGCGCACCTCGCGGCCGACGCGCACGTATTTTTCCATGTCCGGCGGGAGGACCACCGCTTCGGGACAGGCTTCGAGCGCCTTGAACATCGGCATTGCCGAGCGAACGCCATGGATCCGGGCGATGTAGCAGGCGGTGGATACGACGCCACGCTTGCCGCCGCCGATGATCAATGGCCGGTCCTTCAACGCCGGGTTGTCGCGCTTTTCGACCGCCGCGTAGAACGCGTCGCAGTCGATATGGGCAAGGCGCAACCGGTAGAGCTCCGGATGGCGCGCGAGCCTTGGACTGCCGCAGCGCTCGCAACGGCGTGCCTCGCTGCGCTGAAAATTCAGGCAGTCGCGGCAAAAACCGTGTTCGGGGTTGTTGACAGGAGCCGCCATCGCTGCGAACATAAAGAGAACAAATGCAATGGTACGTCAGGACGGACGCCACGACAAGGCGGTGGGCCGGGAGAGAGCTCATGAATACGACCATAGCGCCGCTAGTGCCTGAGCTTTGGGCGGATTTCGAGGATCTTTTCGGCAAGCAGGGCGCCTGTTACGGCTGCTGGTGTACGCATTTCCGGTTAGCGCCTGCGGTGCGCCGCGCGAGCAATCGCGAGCGCAACAAGGACCACATCAAGGCGCGAATCGAGGCCGGGCCGCCGCCCGGCCTGTTGGCTTTCGAGGGTGGCCAGGCGGTCGGCTGGATGCAGATCGGCCCGCGTGGCGACGTGCCCGAATGGAACAACCAGGGCAGGGGGTCGGCGCCGATCGACCCCGCCGACGCCGCCGATCCGGGCGTCTGGGCGATCTCCTGCTTCTTCATCCGCACCAAGGCACGCGGCAGGGGCCTGTCGCACCGCCTGGTCCAAGGCGGCATCGAGTTCGCCCGCCAGAACGGCGCGCGCCTGATCGAGGCCTGCCCCATCGACCTGTCGAAGGATTCGCGGTCGATAGGGCTGTTCGTCGGCTCGTCGCGGGTCTTCGAAAAGGCCGGGTTCCAGCGGTTGGTCGAACGCAAGCCAGGCCGACCGCTGGTGCGGCTGGTGCTTTAGGCAATGCCGCAGGCCATTCGGGTCGCGCCGCCTCGCCTTGCGGTTGGGGTGGTAATTTCCTACGAAATGAGAAAGTGCAGATAATTCCAATGGCCCAACGGAGAATGAGCGTGAACCGTGTCCTGCCAGTCGTCTTTGTGCTCGCGCTCAGCGCACCCGCCTTCGGCCAAACCGTTGATGAGCAGGGCGCGAAGCAGCTTTCCGAGAATCTGGCCCGCTATGTCGGCAGCCAGGCAATCGACAAGGGTGTCGCAAAGGTTTCGCTTGAGGGCGACGCCTATAAGATCGCCTTCGACTTCAAGGCGCTTGCCGGGATGTTGCCGAAGCAGAATTTCGCGAAATTCAACTTGGCGCCCTATGCCCTCCTTGCCAAACCGCGCAGGGATGGGAAATGGGACGTCTCGGCGGACATGTCGACCAGCGCTTCCTTCGAGGTCGAGGGGCCGCAAGGGCCGCAGAGCACCCAGTTAGCAATCGCAGGCGGCAAGTTCGCCGGCGTCTATGATCCCGAGTTGGCGGCTTTCGCCAGCGCCACTACATCGATGACCGGCATGACGATGGACTCCCGGGACGCCATGCAACGCGTGAAAGTGAGCACCGGCCCCGGTACGGCCACCATGAGCGCCGCCAAGGCGGTGAATGGCGGCGCCGACTTCACCATGACGCAGACGATAGCGGTTTTTGCCGAAGCGATCGACTTTGACGACCCCAATAGCGGGCTGAAATTCCCGCTCGCAATCACGTCGCCGGGACTGTCGGTCAATGCGACCGGCAAAGGCATACGAACAAAGCCGCTTCTCGATCTTCTGGCATTTGCAGTGGCCAATGAGGACGAGGCCAAGCTCAAAGGCAATCAGGCGCAACTCAAATCGCTGCTGCTCGCCGCATTGCCGCTATGGGAGCGGATCGACGGAACCTACGGGTTCAAGGATTTCGCCGTGGACAGCCCCGTCGGACGTTTCGGCGCGGCGGAACTGGGCACCAGTTTCGGGAGCGACGGCATCGCGCAGAACGGGACGATCAACTATGCAATCAGAGCGGCAGGGCTGACGATACCTCGAAACGTGCTGCCGAGCTGGAGTGCCGCGCTGTTGCCCACCGACATCGACCTGAATTTCGGCGGCGCCAATATCGATCTCGACAGTATGACTAAGAAGGCCATCGAAGCCTTTGACCTGAACAACAAACCGCCGCTGCCGGCCGACTTTGGCGATCAGATCAAGGCCGATTTCATGGCCAAGACGCCGAAATTCGTCATCGGGCACAGCACGGTGAAGAACGGCGGCATCGAGATCGTGCTGGAGGGCGAGATGACGTTTCCAGGGGCGACGCCGATGGCAAATGTAACCCTCGACATCACCGGATACGAAAAAATCGTGGAGACCTTGCAGACGGCGGCGAAGACAGACCCGCAGGCCGCGCAGTATTTTAGCGGCGCGCTGGCGATCAAAGGGTTTGGCAAGACGCTGCCGGACGGCCGGCTGGAATGGGTGATCAACACCAAAGCCGACGGTTCGGTGACGGTCAACGGCGCCATGCTGAAGCCGGCCGACTCCGTCGGGACTGACGACAGTGGGGAAGAGGCAACGCCGTAAAGCACCAGCAGTGGCCGTCGTCTGCGGCAGGTTCTTCGATCTGCCCGCAGTCTCGGGATCGCCGCTTATATCGAATGCTCGTGATTGTCGTCGCCGAGCGGCAGCGCCCGCAATGCCTTGCCGACTGCGGCGGGCGGCGTTCCGGTCTCCTCGGAAAAACGCATCAGCGTCGGCTCGTGGGCAAGGATGAACTGCAGCACGCCGGCCAGGAATCCCGGTTCACCCGCCGCCTGGCGGATGGAATGAGCTTCGATGCCGGTGATCGCCAGGAAGCGGGGCAGAAGTTCCGGATCGGCGGCGACGAAGCCCAGCGCCTTTACGGCAATGGTTTCCGCTTCCTCGCGCATTGACGCTGCGTTTGCCATCGCTACCTTCCTTCGTGGGCGGAATCGTTCTGTTTTCGCAGTAGTGGCAAGTGTCGCCGGCAGCAAGCTCGCCGACCTGGAATCCGAAAGCTTTTAGGGCGGCCGGTTTCCGTTTCGTCAATCATATTGCCGTATAGTGGGAACAGGTTTGGTGCGTGCCGACAAGGGGCGCATGACGGCACCCTTCGAGTGGAAGGTCAGCCGGGACGGGAAATCGATGCCAAAGAAGGTTATGATCGTCGAAGACAACGAGCTCAACATGAAGCTCTTTCGCGACCTCATCGAAGCGAGCGGCTACGAGACGGTGCGCACACGTAACGGCCTCGAAGCGCTGGATCTGGCGCGGCAGCACAGGCCGGACCTCATACTGATGGACATCCAGCTGCCGGAAGTATCGGGCCTCGAGGTCACCAAATGGCTGAAGGAGGACGATGATCTCCACGTCATCCCGGTCATTGCGGTCACCGCCTTCGCCATGAACGGGGACGAGGAGCGCATTCGCCAGGGTGGCTGCGAGGCATATATCTCCAAGCCGATCTCGGTGCCGCGTTTCATCGAAACCATCAAATCCTACCTGGGCGATGCCTGATGTATTTTTCCAGCCGAGCCGGAGCTTTGTGAAATGACCGCGCGGATCCTCGTCGTCGACGACATCCCAGCCAATGTCAGGCTGCTGGAGGTTCGGCTGCTCGCCGAATATTTCGAGGTTCTGACCGCCACCAACGGGCCGGACGCGATCGAGATCTGCGAGAACGGCAAGGTCGATGTCGTGCTGCTCGACGTGATGATGCCCGACATGGACGGGTTCGAGGTCTGCCGGCGGCTGAAGGGCGACCCGGCGACATCGCACATCCCGGTCGTGATGATCACCGCGCTCGACCAGGTTTCGGACCGGGTGCGCGGCCTCGAGGCCGGCGCCGACGATTTTTTGACCAAGCCTGTCAACGATCTGCAGCTGATGACGCGCGTGAAGAGCCTGGTCAGGCTGAAGTCGCTGACCGATGAGCTGCGGCTGCGCGCCTCGACGACACGCAATATCGGCATCGAGGAGCTTTTGAGCCGCAACTTCGCTACCGATGACGCGGTGCCGAAGGTGCTGCTGGTCGACGAGCGCAAATCCTCGTTCGAGCGCATCCAGAAGATGCTGCGCGGCAGTGCCGCTCTCGACGTCGCCAACGATCCGCATGCCGGCTTCTTCCAGGCCGCCGAGCTGCCCTACGAATGCGTGATGATCTCGACGGCCTTCGCCGATTTCGACCCGCTTAGGCTCTGCTCGCAATTGCGCTCGCTTGATCGCACCCGTTTCCTGCCGATCATCCTTCTGGCGGACGAGGGCGAGGAGGGGCGTATCATCCGCGGCCTCGAACTCGGCATCAACGATTATCTGATGCGGCCGATCGACCAGCAGGAGCTGACGGCGCGGCTGCGTACGCAGGTGCGCCGCAAGCGCTACAACGACCAGCTTCGCGCCAGTGTCACCCAGACCATCGAGATGGCGGTGACCGATGCCCTGACCGGTCTGCACAACCGCCGCTATCTCGACAGCCATCTGCAGACGCTGTTCGACCGCGCCGTGGCACGGCGCCGGCCGCTGTCGGTGATGATCACCGATCTGGACCGCTTCAAGAGCATCAACGACGCGCATGGCCATGACGGCGGCGACGACGTGCTGCGCGAATTCGCGCGGCGGCTGCGCAAGAACGTGCGCGGCATCGATCTAGCCTGCCGCTTCGGTGGCGAGGAGTTCGTGGTGGTGATGCCGGACACGGACGGCGCGGTAGCCGAAAAGGTAGCCGAACGCATTCGCGCCGAAATCGCCCAACTGCCGTTTGCCGTTGGCAGCGAGGGCAAAGCGATCGAAGTCACCGTCAGCGTCGGCGTGTCGTCGGTGCTGAAAGGCATGGACACGGTCGCGGCGCTGATGAAACGCGCCGACCTTGCGCTCTATGAGGCCAAGAGCGGCGGCCGCAATCGCGTCGTCGCCAAGGCGGCGTAGCACCATGGACGAATTAGCCAGTCAACCCGACAAGGTTACGAATTTACCTTAATCCAAGCGAGTTGCGAGGCTTGGTTAAGAAACTGTTGATTTTCATAAGTTGTTGCGCAAATGTGCAGCCCTTAGACGTAACCGGCACGAGGTCTAGATCGCCGGTTCGACCGAAAGAATACCCCATGATGCTCAGGTCCGCCGCATCTCCTGGGTCCGTGGGGTCGGCTGGCCGGCGCTGGCACATAGTGGCCTCCTCGTACCGCTGCCAAACGCCGGCCGGCCCCCAATTTTCAAAACACATCAGGATTCTGCACCAAGACCCGGAAAACGCTTTGGTTTTGTTGCGACAGCGACAGCGCCCTTTGAAATAGCCGGCTGGGCAGAGCGTATGCGCCCGCAGTCGGTTGACAGGGCCTGTCTTCTATGCAGAAATTGGTTGGACCATTGAGCCATTTGGTGACCCGTTGGCATGACCGAATTCGGCCTTTCCCCCATACAGGCAACTGCTCGCGACGACGCGGTGCTGAAGGCGCTGGCCGGCTTTGTAATGCGGGAAGCTCTCGGGCCCGGCCAGAGACTGCCGACCGAACGCATCCTGGCCGAGCGCCTCAAGGTGAGCCGCAACACCGTGCGCGAGGCGCTGACGCGCTGGGAAGGGCTCGGCCTGGTCGAACGGCGGCAAGGCAGCGGCACCTATCTCAAGGGAGTGGTCTCGCTGGACATGCTGCACATGCCGCTGACGCTGGCCGGCGGCAATGATTTCACCAGCCTGATGCAGACGCTGGAAATCCGCCGGGCACTGGAAGCGGAAGCCGCCGCCCTGTGCGCCGTTCGCGCGGACCAGGCCGAGATCGCCGAGATCGCGCGCAAGCTCGACATTATGGAGCAGGCCTTCCACACCCGCGCAGGGATGTCGGCGGAGGAGGACTGGGAATTCCACCAGTCGATCTACCGCAGTTCCGGCAATCCGCTCTTCGAGCAGATCATCGCCGCCATGCACGAACTGTTCCACCGTTTCTGGGAGCATCCGCTCGGCGTGCGTGATTTCGGCCACGCCAGCTTTCCTTACCACCGCACCATCTACGAACGCATTGCCGCGCACGATCCGGAGGGGGCCCGGGCCGAGGCGCTCAAGCTGATCGCCACCGTCGAGGACGATCTGAAGCGCGGCGCGGCCAAACTCGAACTTTCAGGCCAGAAATGAGCGATCATCCCGCCGGTTTCGAAAACGACTATCTCGCCGAGGCGGCGACGCTTCTCGCCCATGACGAACCTTTCCCCGGCGGTGCCGTGGTGCCGCCGATCTACCAGACTTCGCTCTTCACCTTCTCCAATTATTCGGAGATGGCCGATACATTCGCCGGCAGGCGACGCCAGCCGATCTATTCGCGCGGCGACAACCCGACGGTCATGGAGTTCGAGGCGCGTGTCGCCGCTCTCGAAGGCGCGGAGGCCGCGCGCGGCTTTTCCAGCGGCATGGCGGCGATCGGCGCCACGGTGCTTGCTTTCGTCGGTGCCGGCGAGCGCATGGTTGTCGTGCGCAATTGCTACGGCGATGCCTACCGGCTGTTCGAACGGCTTTTGCCACGGCTCAACATCAAGGTCGACTATGTCGACGGTTCCGATCCGGACGCGGTCGCCGCGGCACTCCCCGGCGCCAAGCTGCTCTACCTGGAAAGCCCGACGTCGATGATGTTCGAGCTCCAGGACATAACCCACCTGGCGCGGCTGGCCAAAGAGCAGGGCATCGTCACCACGATCGACAATTCCTGGGCGACGCCGGTGTTCCAGAAGCCGATTTCGCACGGTGTCGACCTGGTGCTGCATTCGGCCTCGAAATATCTCGGCGGCCACAGCGATACCGTCGCCGGTGTGGTGGCCGGTTCGGCTGCCCATATCCGCCATATCAACGAGCAGACCTATTCCTACCTCGGCGGCAAACTTTCGCCTTTCGAGGCCTGGCTGTTGCTGCGCGGGCTGCGCACATTGCCGCTGCGGTTGCCGCATCACATGAAGAGCGGGCTGACCATCGCCGAACGGCTGAAAGCGCATGGCCATGTCGAGCGGGTCAACCACCCGGCCTATTCCAACCATCCGGGCAAGGCGACGCTTGCCGGCTATGCCGGGCTGTTCTCATTCGAGGTGACGGAAGACGTCGACATCCCGGCTTTCGTCGATGCGCTGAAACTCTTTCGCATCGGCGTCAGCTGGGGCGGCCATGAGAGCCTGGTCGTTCCAGCAAAGGCCTCGCTCGAGCAGACGCCGGGCCTGAATTCGATGGCGCGCTTCGGCGTCAGCCCGCGAACCATCCGGTTCAGTGTCGGATTGGAAAGTGTCGAAGGCCTGTGGGCTGACGTTGCCCAGGCGTTCGACAAAGCAAAAAGATAAATGGAGCCGTTCAAAATGGGAGTGCTGAACATGAAAAAACTGAGCATCCTTCTTGGTGCCGTCGCAGGTCTGGCGATTTCCGCCGGCAGCGTGCTGGCCGATTCCACGGTCAAGATGGTCGAGGTCATCACCAGCCCGCCGCGTACCGAATTCCTCAAGAAACAGATCGCCGAGTTCGAGGCGGCCAATCCGGGGGTCAAGGTCGAGCTGGTATCGCTGCCCTGGGGCCAGGCGTTCGAGAAGTTCCTTACCATGGTGCAGGCCGGCGACACGCCCGACATCGTCGAGATGCCGGAACGCTGGATGGGCCTCTATGCGACCAACGGCCAGCTCGAGGATCTCGGGCCATATATGGCCAAATGGGACGATGCCAAAACGCTGGGCGAGCGTGCCAAGCAGTTCGGCTCGACGGTCGACAACAAGCAGTACATGATCCCTTACGGCTATTACCTGAACGCGCTGTTCTGGAACAAGAAGCTGTTCAAGGAGGCCGGTCTGGACGGTCCGCCGGCAACGCTCGATGAATTCGTCGAGGACTCCAAAAAAATCTCGGCAATACCGGGCAAATACGGCTACTGCCTGCGCGGCGGCCCTGGCGCCTTCAACGGCATGCACATGTTCATGAACATTGCCGCGGGCAAGGGCGGCTATTTCAACGAGGACGGCACCTCGACCATCAACGAGGAAGGGTCGGTCAAGGGCCTGCAGATGCTCGCCGACATGTACAAGAACGGCCTGGCGCCGAAAGACGCGGTGAGCTGGGGTTTCAACGAGACCGTCACCGGGTTCTATAGCGGCACCTGCGCCATGCTGAACCAGGATCCCGACGCGCTGCTCGGCATCGCCGACAAGATGAGCGCCGACGACTTCGCCGTGGCGCCGATGCCAGTCGGTCCGAGCGGCAGATCCTATCCGACGCTCGGTTATGCCGGCTGGGCGATGTTCGCCAATTCCCAGCACAAGGACGATGCCTGGAAGCTGATGGCAACGCTTTTGTCGCCCAAGGACAATCTGGAATGGGCAAAGGAAGTCGGCGTCATTCCAATCCACAACGGCGCCGACCAGGACGCTCACTTCAGGACCGAGCAGTTCAAAGGCTGGTTCGAGGAACTGAACAACGGCGACAAATACGAGATGGTGACGCCTCCGACGCATCTGGAAAATCTCGGCAATTTCGTCGACCAGGTGGCGATCAAGAATTTTCAGGAAGTGCTGCTTGGTCAGAAGGCGGCAAAGGACGTGGCCGACGAATGGGCCAAGTTCCTGACCAAGGAACAGCAGGACTGGATGGCCAAGAACAAGAAATAGCTTTCCTCCCTTCTCCCCGTTCACGCGGAGAAGGTGTCAAAAAGTGACAGATGAGGGGCGGCGCCAACCCGTCGTGGCTCGTGGTGCCTCTCATCTGCCTGCCCGTCCTCCGCAGCAGCTGCGCTGCAGCGGCGGAGGGTGGACCGGCATCTCCCCGTAAACGGGAAGGCGCTGTCGCCAGCCCATGCTTGCCCCAGGAGACAATCCAGCACCCATGACCTACGCCGTGTCCGAAATGCGATCCGTCGGCAGGCCGCGAAAAAAGCGGCTATCCCATGCCGCAATCGAGCCCTGGCTCTATCTCAGCCCGGCGATCGTGCTGCTGGTCGTCGTGCTGCTGGTGCCGCTGGTTATCGGTATCGGTTACTCGTTCCGCAAATTCTCCGCTTTCAAATCCGAATATGTCGGACTTGGGCAGTATCAGGCGATGCTGTCGGATCCCGTGCTCGGGCAGGCGCTCGTCAACACGCTGTGGTGGACGGCAGCCAGCCTGTTCTTCCAGTTCTTCCTCGGACTTGGCCTGGCGCTGCTGCTCGACACGCCGTTCCGGGGCAGAAAGATCGTGCAGGCGGTGGTGTTCCTGCCCTGGGCGGTGCCGTCCTTCCTCTCGGGCCTGACCTGGGCCTGGCTGTTCAACCCGATCATCGGGCCGCTGCCGCATTGGCTCTACGCCTCGGGGCTGAAAACCGAGCCGACCAACGTGCTCTCCGATCCCTCGACAGCCATGTGGGGACCGATCGTCGCCAATGTCTGGTTCGGCATTCCCTTTTTTGCCATCACGCTTTTGGCGGCGTTGAAGTCGATCCCGTCAGAACTGCATGAGGCGGCGGCCATCGACGGCGCCTCGCCGTGGCAACGCTTTACCAAGGTGACGCTGCCGTTCCTGGCGCCAACCATCGTCATTACCGTCATGCTGCGCACGATATGGGTCGCCACCTTCGCCGACCTGATCTTCGTCATGACTGAAGGCGGGCCTGCCGGTTCGACGGCCACGGTGCCGGTCTATATCTAGGTCAGCGCGTTCAAGTCGCTGGACAAGGGCTATGCCTCCGCTGTGGCGGTGCTGCTGCTTGTGCTGCTCATCGTCTATGCGGTTGCGCTGATCGGCATCCGCCGTTCGCTGGTAAGGCACGTCTGATGATTGCCGGACGCTCCGTCTCCTCGCGCGTTCTCGGCGGCATCGGCCTTTACGGCGCGATCGGAGCCTACATGGCCTTCGCGCTGTTCCCGATCTTCTGGACGTTGAAGATCTCGGTCACGCCGGAGCGGCTGCTCTATTCCGAAGGCATCACTTTCTGGCCGTCGCAAACGACGCTGCAGAACTTCGTCACCGTGCTCGAAGCCACCGATTTTCCGCGCTATTTCCTAAACAGCGTTATCGTTTCGGTGTCGACGGCCGCCTTCGTAACGGTCATTGCCACGCTTGCCGGGTACGCCATGTCGCGTTTTTCGTTCCGCGGCAAGGCGACCCTGGCTATCCTGCTTTTGCTCACCCAGACTTTTCCGCTGGTCATGGTCATTCCGCCGATCTACCGCATCATGGGGCAGATCGGTCTCATCAACAGCCTGACCGGCCTCGTCATCATCTACACCGCCTTCAATACAGCCTTTGCAACCTTCCTGATGCAGTCGTTCTTCGACGGCATCCCGCGAGACCTGGAAGAGGCAGCGATGATCGACGGCTGCACGCGCCTGCAGGCGATGCGCAAGGTGATCGTGCCGCTGACGCTGCCCGGCATGGGGGCGACGCTTGGCTTCGTCTTTACCGCCGCGTGGAGCGAGTTGCTGTTTGCGCTGATGCTGATTTCCAGCGACGAGCAGAAGACTTTCGCGGTCGGCTTGCTCACCTATATCGGCAAATTCGCGGTCGACTGGGGACAAATGATGGCGGCTTCCATCCTGGCGCTGATCCCCGTCTGCGTCTTCTTTGCCTTCCTGCAACGTTACCTCGTCACCGGCCTTACCGCCGGCGCCGTCAAGGGATAGATCGATGGCCTCCGTCACACTCGACAAAGTCCGCAAAGACTATGGAGCCGTGCGCGTCCTGCACGCGGTCGATCTCGAAATCGCCGACGGCGAGTTCGTGGTCCTGGTCGGCCCGTCCGGCT
This sequence comes from Mesorhizobium sp. M1142, assembly GCF_040318565.1. Lineage (NCBI taxonomy): Bacteria > Pseudomonadati > Pseudomonadota > Alphaproteobacteria > Hyphomicrobiales > Phyllobacteriaceae > Mesorhizobium > Mesorhizobium sp. M1142. The sequence continues at coordinate 119,965 of NZ_JAMYMK010000014.1, read as the reverse complement.
GCGGGAAATCGACCCTGCTGCGCATGATCGCCGGGCTGGAGGAGGTCTCCGGCGGCGAGATCCATATTGGCGAGCGCCTGGTTAACGACATCGCGCCAAAGGACCGCGACATCGCCATGGTGTTTCAGTCATACGCGCTCTATCCGCATATGGACGTGTCGAAGAACATGGGCTTCAGCCTGATGTTGAGGAAGGCCGGCAAGCCAGCTATCGAAGCAAGGGTGGACGCCGCCGCCAAGCGGCTCGGGCTCGATGCCCTTCTGCAACGCCTGCCGCGGCAATTGTCCGGCGGCCAGCGCCAGCGCGTCGCCATGGGGCGGGCCATCGTGCGCGACCCGAAGGTCTTTCTCTTCGACGAGCCGCTTTCGAACCTCGACGCCAAGCTGCGCGTCCACATGCGTGCCGAGATAAAGGCGCTGCACCAGCAATTGAAGACCACTTCGGTCTATGTCACCCATGACCAGACCGAAGCGATGACAATGGCCGACCGTATCGTCGTCATGCATGACGGCCTCGTCCAGCAGGTCGGCGCGCCGCTCGATCTGTACGACCGGCCGGTCAACATGTTCGTCGCCGGGTTCATCGGCTCGCCCGGCATGAATTTTCTGCCTGCCGTGGTTGAAAAGGGAGCCGGGCCGGATGCCATCCTGGCCGACGGCCAGAAGCTGAGGCTGCCCGACGGCCTGCCGCTCAGGGATGGCGATGCGATCACCGTAGGCTTGCGGCCCGAGCATATCCGGCTCGCCGACAATGGCGCGCTGAAAGGCAAGGTGGGCGTGGTGGAGCCGCTCGGCTTATCGACCCAGTTCTATACCAGGCTTGCCGGCCAGCAGGTCTGCGTGTTTGCCATGGGCCGGGCCAGCGTGAAACCGGGTGAAGGCGTGCGCCTGTCGGCTGATCCGGCGTCGCTGCATCTGTTCGATCCGGCAAGCGGCGATCGCATCGACTAGAGCGGTTCCGGTTCTCTTGGAACCGGTAACTCGCTCTAACTATCTGTTTTGCCGCATTTATGCGGACGCCAAATGATTCCATTTGGCTGCAAAATGCTCTAGTCCTGAATTCCCGAAACGAAAAACGCCGCCCGGAAGGCGGCGTTTCAGTACTGCGAGAGAAACCCGATTACTTGATCTTGGTTTCCTTGAATTCGACGTGCTTCTTGGCGACCGGGTCGTATTTGCGGAACGACAGCTTGTCCGTCTTGGTGCGGCTGTTCTTGCTGGTCACGTAGAAGAAACCGGTGTCGGCGGTCGACAGAAGCTTGATCTTGATGTTTGCGGCTTTGGCCATGATGTTCGTCCGTTAATGTTCGTGGAGTTTTGGCCGCTGGAGCACGGGAAACACCCGGACGCGGGAAACTTGCCGCGACACATAAAGAACGCGCCCGGAAAGTCAACCCTTGTCCAGGCTCATGCGTCTTCCGTGACTGGCAACACCTTCTTCCAATCGCCCGTCGTGTTCCACCAGCGGTTCGGGTTGGCGCGGTCATCGAGACCCTTGGAGCGGCTGGCAAGCAGTGGCTGAATGCGGATCACCGGCTCCTGACAGCTGTGAACCTGGTAAATCGCTTCGACGACGCGAGCGGCGAGCTTCTGATCATCGGGCAGTTCGAACGACACCTCGACAGTCCCAGGCCGCCTGCGCAATTCCGTCTCGGCGCCGGCGGCGGCACCTTCAAGCGGCCGGTAGCGTTCGATGCCGTCCGCCGACTGAAAGGCATTGCTGTCATATTTGCCCATTCTGAGCGGCGCGATCGCGACCACCGCTTCCATGATGCGATCGACATCAGCTGCCGGTGCCTGAAAGGTCACCAGCAGCAGCAATTCCATCCGCAGCGATTTCGTTTCAAAGCCACTATCGATCATCCGAGGTCTCCCTGCTTATGCACTTTGGGGGAGCATATACTCGAGCCCTCCTGACATGGTTATGTCAGTAGTTGGTCAGCAGTGGGAGCGATGTCGGAAGCTGGACCGACTCAGAGGATTTTGCGGAGCAGCCTGGTGCCGACCAGCACGATATAGCAGGCGAAGAACAGGCCGAGCGCCCAACCGAAGCCCGACGGCCCGAAAGCGTCCATGCCGATGCCGATTGCCTGCGGGCCAAGCACCATGCCGACGCCGTAGCAGAGCACGAAGGCGGCGTTGGCGGAGGCCAATTCATGGCCGGAAAGCTGCGAGCCGAGATGCGCCAGGCCGATTGTGTACATGGCAGCGACCACACCGCCCCAGACGAACAGAAGCGCTGCCATCATATGCCAGTTCTGCGCGAAGAACGGCATGAAGATTGTGCCGGCAAGCCCGACGGTGGCACAAGCCATCAGCAAATAGCGGCGGTCGCTGACGCGGTCGCTGATCATGCCGATCGGGATCTGCAACAGCACGTTGCCGAGGCCGATCATGGTGAGCAAAAGGGCTGCGTCCGCCTCTGAGTAGCCGATGCGGCTACCATAGACGGGGAACAGCGCAAAGCCGCCGGTCTCGACCGCGCCGAACACCAGCACGGCGGCGGTCGCCGTCGGCACCAGCCAGATATAACGCAGGAAATTGCTGGTTTCGCCGTCCGAGACGATCGTCGGGCTCTCGTTGCGTGCCGCCAGAACCGGTATGGCAGCCAGCGTAACCAGTGCGATGGTGACGCCGAAAGGGAGGAAACCGCTGCTGCCAAGGTGGGCGAACAGCCAAGGCCCGGCGGCAAAGCCGAGAGACAGCACGGTGGCATAGATGCCGAGGACCAGTCCGCGCCGGTGTGGCGGCGCCGAGGTGCTGATCCAGAATTCCGACAGGATGAACAGCACCGTCAGCGCGATATGCAGCAGGACCCGCAGCGGAAACCACATCCAGAAAGCTGGCGCGAAATGGAAACCGACAAAGGCCAGCGCTCCGGCCGCAATCATGGCAAGCATTGTCCAGGCGACCCCGAACCGCATGGCAAGCGGAGTGGCGAGCGGCGCGCCGGCGATCGAGGCGAGGCCGGCGACCGCGGTGTTAAGGCCTATCATCGACGCGGAGTGGCCGCGCGTTTCAAGGATCACGCTGAGCAGCGGCATGCCGAGCCCGATGGCAATGCCGACGACGCTGATCGACGAGATCGCCGCGACCATCGGCAGCCAGTGTACGCGTTCCTTGCCCTGCGGCTGGATGTCGACTGTCATGGAATGCCTGGCTGCTCTAGAGAATTTCGCGGACGAAGCGATTGCGGACAAGCCGGTAGAACGGCACGCGACCGCCGGGGCTCAGCAGCGGATCCTGGGCGAGGCGGGTTTCCAGTCCCTCCAGCACCGTGCGCGTGATGTCTGGGATATCTGCTTGCCTGGCCTTGGCCAGCGGCAGCCAAACGACGTCCTCCAATTCGTTGGTCGGACCGCCATCCGGCAGTTCCACGGCGACATCGTCGCGCCATGCGGCGAGAAAGCGCGTATCGAACCGGCGCACCCGGTTGGGCGGGGTGATGGCGCGTGCGACGAAGCGCAGCGCTTGCAGTGATGGAATAACGCCGTGCTCGACAAAGCCCTGCCAGTCGCGCTTGGCGGTTGCGAAGCCCCCTTTTTGGCCGATCAGCAGGCCGGCCTCCTCATAGGTTTCGCGGATTGCCGACAGGGCAATGGCGCGGGCGCGGGCCGGGCTGGTGCGGCCGATGCCAGCGGTCAATCTCGCTTCTTCGTCGGGATGAAGTGCGGTGGCTGTCCGGATGTGGCTGTCGGCCGGATCGGTGCGGCCGCCCGGAAACACGAATTTTCCCGGCATGAAGGCATGACGGGCGTGGCGGCGGCCCATCAGCACCAGGATTTCGTCGCCCTTGCGGTCGAGCAGGATCAGCGTCGCGGCGTCGCGCGGGCGTATAGGGTTGGCGTCGAGCGCGACCCGCTCAACCTTGTCGACTTCCGCCTTGGTCACAACGTCCATGCGCTCGACCTAGCGGAATCTTCTCCGATGCGAAAGTGGCGTCCAGCCATGCCGATTGCGCCAGCCTCGGTTTCAAGCCTCGGGATGCGACTCGATCAGATCTTCGTCACCGCCAAAGCCGTGCATATAAAACGCCCATTGCAAGCCGATGACAGCGCCCTTGACTGGCTGCAGCAGGACGACGGCGAGAATGATGGTCAATGGCACCCAGATGGCGATGTGCTGCCAGGTCGACAGCGTCGAAGTCGCCTCGACACCCATGAAAGCGCCAAGCACGATGTGGCCGACAATGACCACCACAAGATAGGCCGGCAGGTCGTCGGCGCGATGGTGGTGCAGCTCCTCGCCGCAATGATTGCATTTGTCGACGGTCTTGACGAAGGCGCGAAACAGCTTGCCCTCGCCGCAATGCGGGCAGCGGCCGAGCATCCCGCGCTTCATTGCCGTCCATAGCGGCCGGGCGGTCCGGCCCGAGTGATGTTCGCCGCCGAAAACCCGTTCTTCCATCTGCAGTTCTGTTGGCATTACCGTCTCCTGCCGCGCGAGCCTGGACGCGATTGCGACGCGCGGGCGCGGCCTTTGGCCTTGTGGAACGACCGTTTGGAGCCGGGCAGCGGCTTTGGCTCGGTCAGCATCTCGAAACGCATCGCGCCGGCCATCGGCGCCACCTCGATCAGGCGAACCTCGACGCGATCAGCAAGCTGATAGCCCTTGCCGGTGCGTTCTCCGAAAAGCGATCGAGCAGTTTCGTCGTATATATAGTAGTCGCCGCCCAGGGTTGAAACCGGAATGAAGCCATCCGCGCCATACTGCGGCAATTGGACAAACAGGCCCGATTTGGTGACGCCCGAGATACGGGCGTCGAAACGGTCGTCGATGCGCTCGGCGAGATAGGCGGCGATCAGCCGGTCGACCGTGTCGCGCTCGGCGGCCATCGCGCGCCGCTCGGTCGCCGAAATCAGCGCCGAGACCTCTTCCAGCCGCTCCGCCTCGTCCTGCGTCAGGCCCCCCGGACCAAGGCCGAGTGCGGCAATCAGCCCACGATGCACGATCAGGTCGGCATAGCGACGGATCGGCGAGGTGAAATGCGCGTAGCGCTTCAGGTTGAGGCCGAAATGGCCGATATTGGCGGGCGAATATTCGGCCTGGCTTTGCGAGCGCAGCACCACTTCGTTGACCAGTCCCTCATTGTCGGCGCCGCGCACGCGAGCGAGGATGCCGTTGAACTGGTTCGGCCGCATCTGCGCGCCGCGCGCCAGCGACAGGCCGAGCGTCTGCAGGAATTCACGCAGCGATTCCTGCTTGGCAAGCGAAGGCGCATCGTGGATGCGGTAGACCAGCGCCTGCCGCTTCGCCTCGAGTGTCTCGGCTGCGGCGACATTGGCCTGGATCATGAACTCTTCGATCAGCTTGTGCGCGTCGAGCCCCTCCGGCACGACGACCTTGTCGACGGTGCCGTCCTGCTTGAGCAGGATCTTGCGCTCGGGCAGATCGAGTTCAAGCGGCTGGCGCGTGTCGCGGCCGCGCTTCAGGATCCCGTAGGCGTCCCATAGCGGCTTCAGCACCGCATCGAGGATCGGGCCAGTCGTGTCGTCCGGTGCGCCGTCGATCGCCGCTTGCGCCTGCTGATAGGCGAGTTTCGCCGCCGACTTCATCATGACGCGATGGAACGAGTGTCTGAGTTTGTGGCCATCGGCCGAGAAAGTCATCCGCACCGCTATCGCCGGACGATCCTGGCCCTCGCGCAGTGAACAGAGGTCGTTCGAGATGCGCTCCGGCAGCATCGGCACGACGCGGTCGGGGAAATAGACAGAATTGCCGCGCTTCAGCGCTTCGCGATCGAGCGCCGTGCCATAGCGCACGTATGCAGCGACATCGGCAATCGCGACGGTGACAACCACGCCGCCGGCGTTCTTCTCGTCGGTGTCGGGCATGGCGAACACCGCGTCATCATGATCCTTGGCGTCGGCCGGATCGATGGTGAGCAGCGGCAGCTCGCGCCAATCCTCGCGGCCGGCAAGCGTCGCCGGCTTGACCGCCTCCGCCTCGGCGATGACGTCGGCGGGAAAAATATGCGGAATGTCGTTTGCGTGAATGGCGATCATCGAGACCGCCTTTTCGCTGGTCAGCGAGCCCAACACCGCCAGAACCTTGGCTCTCGGCAGCCCGTAGCGGGAGGCCCGCGCCGGCTCGACCTCGACCAGGTCGCCGTTCTTGGCGCCGTTCTGGAATTCCTTGTCGACGACCAGCTCGGGCTGGCGCCTTTCCACCGGCTCGATGCGGAACGTGCCGTCCTTCAGTACGCGAAAAACGCCGAGAACCGCATCGGTGCGCTTCTCGAATATCTTCATAACCCGGCCGGTATAGGCGGGGCCTGCCGGGTCGTCGGTCGGAAAGGTCTTGGCCAGCACGCGGTCGCCGATACCAGGCGTCGGCCCATTGCCGCCGCGCGACACGCGGATCGCTATGACCGGCGGTTCGCCATTGCCGATCGCTTCGGTCGGGTGCGCCAGCAGCACACCGTCGGCGTCACGGCCGAAGATGTCGAGCACCGCGACGTGGGGCAGGGCGCCGACACGGGCGAGCCGCTTGCGCTCCTTGGTCAGCAGGCCTTCGTCCTGCAGGTCGCGCAAGACGTCCTTCAGCCAGATACGGTCTTCGCCGCGTAGCGCAAACGCCTTTGCGATGTCGCGTTTTCCCGCGCGGTCCGGATTTTCGGCGATGTAACGCAGTATCTCGTCGCGTGACGGCCGGTAATTGTCCCTGACCTTGGCGCGAGTATCGGCGGTGCGCAGATCGCCGTGGCTTCTTCCGGAGACTTTGCGCGCCAACCCGTCCTATCCCTTTTTCCTGGCCGCCGGTTTTTTGGCTGCAGCTGGTTTCTTGGCAGGCGCGGCCGCTTTGCGGAAGGGCTTCCTGGCGCCATTGCCGCCCTTGGCTTCCTTTTCCGCAATGAGCGCCACGGCATCGTCGATCGTCACCGATTGCGGGTCCTTGCCCTTCGGCAGCGTCGCATTGACCTTGCCGAAATTCACATAAGGGCCGTATTTGCCGTCGCGCACGACGATCTTGCCGCCGCCGGAAGGATGCTCGCCAAGTTCCTTGAGCGCAGCGGCTGTGCCGCCATTGCGGCCGCCTTTGCCCTTCAATTGCTTCTCGGCGATCACCGAGACGGCGCGATTGAGGCCGATCGAGAACACGTCTTCGATGCTGTCGAGATTGGCGTAGGTGCCGTCATGCAGCACGAACGGCCCGTAGCGCCCCAGCCCGGCCGAAATCATCTTGCCGGATTCCGGATGCTTGCCGACGTCGCGCGGCAGCGACAACAAGGCCAGCGCCTTTTCATGATCGATCGAATCGGCAGTCCAGCCCTTGGGCAGGCTGGAGCGCTTGGCATCCTTGCCGTCGCCGCGCTGGATATAGGGGCCGAACCGGCCATTGCGCAGCGTGATCTCCTCGGCGGTATAGGGGTCCTTGCCGAGCAATTTGGTGCCGTCTTCGCCACCGCCGTTCTCGCCATTGGGATTGGCGGCGTCGCCAAGCTGGCGGGTGAAGGAGCATTCGGGATAGTTCGAACAGCCGACGAAGGCGCCGAACTTGCCGAGCTTCAGCGACAGGTTGCCGGTGCCGCATTTCGGACAGATGCGCGGGTTCGAACCGTCTTCGCGCGCGGGAAACACCAGCGGCGCCAGTTCCTCGTTCAACGCATCGAGGACGTCGGTGACCCTCAGCTCCTTGATGTCGGCGACGGCGCCGGAAAAATCCTTCCAGAAATCGCGCAGCACGTCCTTCCAGGCGAGCTTGCCGTCGGAGATTTCATCGAGTTTCTCCTCGAGCGAAGCGGTGAAGTCGTACTCGACATAACGCTCGAAGAAGCTTTCGAGGAAGGCTGACAATAGCCGGCCCTTGGGCTGTGGCACCAGCTTGCGCTTGTCGATGGTGACGTAATCGCGATCCTCGAGCGTCTTCAGGATCGCCGTATAGGTCGACGGCCGGCCGATGCCCAACTCTTCCAGCTTCTTGATCAGCGAAGCTTCCGAATAACGCGGCGGCGGCTCGGTGGTGTGCTGGGTGGCGTTGATCGCCTCGCGTGTGAGCTGCTCGCCGGCACGGATCTCGGGCAGGCGGCGGCTTTCCTCGTCTTCCGAATCTTCTTCCTTTTGCTCGATGTAGGCAGCAAGGAAGCCGTCGAAGCGAACAACGGAACCGACAGCACGAAGCTCGGCGGTACGCGAACCGTTGATGGCCTCGATCTCGACCGTGGTGCGCTCTATCTCGGCCGGCTGCATCTGGCTGGCGATGGCGCGTTTCCAGATCATCTCGTAAAGCCGCGCCTGGTCGGCGTCGAGATACTGCCTGACGGAAGCCGGCGTGCGCATGAAATCGGTCGGACGGATCGCTTCGTGCGCCTCCTGGGCATTCTTGGCCTTGGCGGAATAATAGCGCGGCTTTTCAGGCAGGTATTTGGCACCGAATTCCTTGGCGATCGCATCGCGTGCGGCAGAGATCGCCTCGGGTGCCATCTGCACGCCGTCGGTCCGCATATAGGTGATCAGGCCGGTGGTCTCACCGCCGATCTCCATGCCCTCATAGAGCCGCTGCGCCACCTGCATGGTGCGGTTGGCCGAAAAGCCGAGACCCGACGAGGCTGCCTGCTGCAGCGTCGAGGTGGTGAAGGGCGGCCCGGGATTGCGCTTGGTCGGCTTGGCTTCGACCGACGCCGCCTTGAAGCTGGCGCCTTCGAGCATCGCCTTGATGTCGTCGGCCTGCGCCTTGTTGGAAATGTCGAGCTTTTGCAGCTTCTTGCGCTCGAAGGTGGTCAGCCGCGCCTCGAAATTTTCCTTGCGCGGCGTGCCGAGAATGGCGGCGACCTGCCAGTATTCCTCGCGGACGAAGCGTTCGATCTCGGATTCGCGGTCGCAGACCAGACGCAGCGCCACCGACTGGACACGGCCGGCGGACCGGGCGCCGGGCAGTTTGCGCCACAGCACGGGCGACAGCGTGAAGCCGACCAGATAGTCGAGCGCACGGCGGGCGAGATAGGCATCGACCAGCGGCGCATCGATCTGGCGCGGATTGGCCATCGCCTCCAGCACCGACGCCTTGGTAATGGCGTTGAAGACGACGCGGCTGACCGGCTTGTCCTTCAACGCGCGCTTTTGCTTCAGCACTTCCAGGACATGCCAGGAGATCGCTTCGCCCTCGCGGTCCGGATCGGTGGCGAGGATCAGCCCGTCGGCGTCCTTGACCGCCTTGGCGATATCGGCGAGACGCTTTCCAGACGCGGTGTCGACGGCCCAGGACATGGCAAAGTCCTCATCCGGACGCACCGAGCCATCCTTGGCCGGCAGATCGCGGACATGGCCGAACGAAGCCAGAACCTTGTAGTTCTTGCCGAGGTACTTGTTGATTGTCTTCGCCTTGGCCGGCGATTCGACGACGACGACGTCCATACGGTCTCATATCAGTTGTGATGCGGCAGAAGAATTCCGCTGCGCGCGACGAAATCTCGTTCAATGTGTCGCTCACATGGCCGCGCTTTTGCATCCGGTCAAGGCCAAGCAGTCAAAATGCGGCCCTGCACCGAATGCGCAACCCAGCGGCGCGCCATGCGATTTCCGCAATCCTGGACAAGGGAAATGAGCAGCCTATCGCTGGACAACACCCGGCAATTGATCCTGGAGAACGGGACAAACTCTCCCGCGGATATAAGAGAAACATCGAGCACGCGCCAGCCCCGCTTGAACAGATGCTGTGAAGCGCGCAATCGGTAGCCCGGCATTTGCCCGGATAGTTGCAAGGAATTGGCGTGCTGAAAAGTCGGCCGCCGGGGCGGTTGGGTCAAGCTCCCAGCGACCAGCCGTGTTACCGCCTGTTACAGCGGATCAGAAGCTCAAGGCTTAGTCGGCCTTGGCGATATGCCAGACGCCGCCGACGCCCTCGCCGGTGACGTCGCCGGCCTTCTTGTCCTTGATGAACGTGTAGAGCGGCTTGCCTTCGTAGGCCCACATCCTGGTGCCGTCGGTGCGGTCGACGATCGTCCATTCGCCCTCGGCCTTGGCGTTGGCGTCAGCCTTCAGCGGCGGCCAATTGGCGGCGCATTTGTCGTAACAGTTCGACTTGCCGGCCTCGTCCTTGTCGTAGGTGTAGAGCGTCATGCCGCTGGCGTCGGTGTAGATCTTGGTGCCGCCGACCTCCGCTTCCTTCCACGCCTCGGCGGCTAAGGATCCGGCAGTGCCGAGCAAAAGCGCCGCCATGCCAATTGCGATCGTTTTCATGGACTTCTCCCTGAATGTTCGAAAAGCGCGCGGAACCGCGACTTCTTCTGATCAACGCTGCCCGGCTGCCCTTTCTTCCCGCGCTGTTCTCCATTGATCCAGGCGACGGCGTCGACTTGCTACCCAATCTGATGGGGGCCACGCGATGGTGATTGGCGGACGGACGTTGTCGCGGCTATATGGCTGCGCAGTCATCTGGAGATGGAAATGGCGTTGGACGTCGGCTATGTCAGTGCGATCGGGGCGGGAGCAATTTCGTTCCTGTCCCCCTGCGTGCTGCCACTGGTGCCGCCTTACCTGTGCTATATGGCCGGCGTGTCCGTCGACGATTTCCGCGGCGAAGCCGGCATTACGGCAAAGGCCGGTGTGCGAGGCGCGCTGGTTAATTCCTCCATCGCCTTCGTGCTCGGCTTCTCGACCGTCTTCGTCGCGCTTGGCGCTGGCGCCTCGACCATCGGCCATTTGTTACGGGTCTGGCAGGAGCCGCTGGCAATGGTGGCCGGTGTGCTGATCATCCTGATGGGGCTGAATTTCCTCGGCGTACTGCGTATCCCTTTGCTTTCACGCGAGGCGCGCTTCCAGTCGCAAGGCAAGCCGGCCAGCTTGATCGCCGCTTACGTCATGGGCTTGGCCTTCGCCTTTGGCTGGACACCCTGTATCGGCCCGGTGCTGGGGCCGATCCTGACGCTTGCCGGCGGCCGCGAGACGGTGGGCGAGGGCGCGTTGCTGCTTGCCGCCTACTCGCTCGGCCTCGGTATTCCGTTCCTGATCGCTGCGCTGTTTTCCGGCGCCTTCATGCGCTTTCTCTCGAAATTCCGCCTCCATCTCGGCCGCGTCGAAAAAGCCATCGGCGCGCTGCTGGTGGTCGCCGGCGTGTTTTTCCTGACCGGCGGCGTGCAGACGATGTCATATTGGCTGCTCGAGAATTTTCCGGTGCTGGGGCAATTGGGCTAGGTTTGTAGCCCGACGTGGTCTGTTCAGCTTTCGAAATAGCCCGGCTGGTCGATATCAGCGATCAGCCCAGGTCCGCTCGGCTGCCACCCCAGCAGCGCGCGAGTCCGTTCGCTCGAGGTCGGGACATCCATCGCCGCGAACATCGCGAACCAGCCAAAATGATCGGCGGCTTCTTCCGCAGACTTGGCGAGGACCGGCACGTTCAGGCGCCGGCCGATCACGCCGGCGATGTCCTTGAACGGCACGCCTTCTTCGGCGATCGCGTGATATCGCCCGCCACCGGCTCCATGCTCGAGCGCAAGCCGGTAGACGCGGGCGGCATCGAACCGATGCACGGCAGGCCAGCGATTGAGCCCTTCGCCGATATAGGCCGACACGCCCTTCCTACGAGCGAGGTCGATGAGAATAGGAACAAAGGCGTGGTCGCCCTGGCCATGGACCGACGGAGGAAGGCGGACAACCGATGCGCGCACCCCGCGTGCCGCCAGCGCGGCGGCTGTCGCTTCGGAGGCGCGGGGATAGGAAGCGGACGAGGGGACAGGCGCATCTTGCTCCGTCGCGATACGGGCCCGCGCCTGGAGCGCGGTCCCCGAGGTGACGAGCAGGAGGCGCTCGGAGCCTTCGAGCGCTCCGCCCATCACCTCGATGGCACGCCGGTCCATCTCGCAGTTTTGCGCGAACTTCGAGAAGTCATGGTTGAACCCGGTGTGGATAACCGCATCGGCGGCTGCCGCGCCCCTGCGCAGGCTCTCCACGTCTTCGAGGTCGCCTCGATGCACCTCGGCTCCAGTGGCGGCGAGCGACTTGGCCGATGCCTCCGAGCGGGCGAGGCCGAGCACCTGATGGCCGGCGCCGATGAGTTCTTGAACGACGGCAGAACCGACGAATCCGGTCGCTCCGGTAACGAAAACACGCATCACGACTTGTCCTTGTTCGTTTCTGACCACGACCATTTTCGCGGCCCGGTGACGTCGTGATAGGCGCTTGAGAAAATACGATCTATGCGGTAAAGTCCGAATTATCTTCGCAATCGTCCGGAATGACACGTGGATCCTCTTTCAGATGTGCTCTCGCTGCTGAAGCCGCGAAACTATATGTCGGCCGGCTTCGATGCAGGTGGTGAATGGTCGATCCAGTTCCCCGACCAGCAGCAAAGCATTAAGACCGGAGCGGTGGTCTCCGGCCGGTGCTGGCTGTCAGTAGAGGGCGTTGCCGACGCAGTGCGCCTTGAGACGGGGGACTGCTTCCTGTTGCCGAGTGGGCGGCCTTTCCGCCTTGCAAGCGACATGAGTTTGTCGCCTGTTGAAGCCGTCAAGATTTTTCCGCCTGCGCGAGCCGGCGGTGTTGTGACCCACAATGGCGGCGGTGATTTCTTTCTGGTCAGCAGCCGCTTCGCGCTTGGCGGCAATCATGCCGGCATCCTGTTGCGGATGCTGCCAGCCATTGTGCATATCCGCAAAGAGTCGGACAAGTCGGCCCTGCGCTGGTCGGTGGAGCGGATGATGCAGGAGCTGCGCGAGCCACAACCGGGCGGCTTTCTGGTGATCCAGCACCTTGCTCACATGATGCTGGTTCAGGCGTTGCGGCTGCATCTTTCAGAAGGATTGAAAGGTGGCGTCGGCTGGCTCTTTGCCCTCTCGGACAAACAGATGGGCGCGGCGATCAGCGCCATGCATGAGAATCCGGCGCATGGCTGGACGTTACAGGAACTGGCGGAACGGGCCGGCATGTCGCGATCGACCTTTGCGCTCAGATTCAAGGAGACGGTCGGCGCGTCGCCGATGGACTATTTGACGCGCTGGCGAATGCTGCTGGCCGGGGATCGGCTGACGAATTCCAGCGATCCCGTCGCCGTCATCGCGCTGTCGCTCGGCTACGAATCCGAAAGCGCCTTCAGCACTGCTTTCAAGCGGGTCATGAACTGTTCGCCACGGCAATACGGCCGTGGCCGAGCCCCCAGCTTCGCATCACGCAACGAGGCGGAAGCCGCCTGAGCCGATCGGCCTGAGCGTGCCGCGGGTTGGAGGTTCCACCGTCTCACCGGAATTTAACCGCATTGGTGCAGCATGGCGCCGGTGCTACTAACGCTCCGATTCCAGATCCCTTTCAACGGTTGCTGTCCCCATGAGCCAGAGATCCTGCCTGTCCATCATCCTCGCTGCCGGCGAAGGCACGCGCATGAAGAGTGCCGTGCCGAAAGTGCTGCACACAATCGCCGGCCTGCCAATGGTTGCCCATGTCGTCAAGGCGGCCGAAGCCGCCGGCAGCGGCGATGTGGCGCTGGTGATCGGCCATGGCGCCGATGACATGCGCAAGGCCGCACTCAAGTTTGCGCCCAAGGCCGAAGCTTTCGTCCAGGAGAAACGTCTTGGCACCGCGCACGCCGTGCTTGCCGCGCGCGCAGCAATATCAAAGGGGTATGACGACATCCTGGTGATGTTTGGCGACACGCCGTTGATCGATCCAGAAGCGCTCGCGGCGGCGCGGCTGAAGCTGGCCGAAGGTACGGCCGTCGTCGTGGTCGGCTTCCGTACGGAAAATCCTTCGGGCTACGGCCGGCTTATCGAAAAGGCCGGCAAGCTCGTGGCCATCCGCGAGGAGAAGGACTGCTCGGACGAGGAGAAGAAAATCACCTTCTGCAATGGCGGGCTGATGGCGGTCGCCGGCAGGCACGCGCTGAAGCTGCTCGATCAAGTCGGCAGCAAGAACGCCAAGGGTGAGTATTATCTCACCGACATCGTCGAGATCGCCGCTGCGCAGGGACTTGATGTCGTAGCCACCGAAGCCAGTTTCGAGAATGCGCTCGGCATCAACAACCGTGCCGAGCTTGCCCAGGCGGAAGGTATCTGGCAGGCGCGTCGACGGCAGGAAGCGATGCTTTCCGGGGTGACACTGGTTGCGCCCGAAACCGTGTTCTTCTCGCACGACACCGAGATCGGCGCCGACACGATTGTCGAGCCCAATGTTTGGTTCGGCCCAGGCGTGAAAATCGCGACGGGCGCCAAGATCCATGCCTTCAGCCATATCGAAGGCGCCACTATCGCGTCGAATTGCGATGTCGGGCCGTTCGCGCGGCTGCGGCCCGGGGCCGATCTGAGAAACAAAGCCAAGGTCGGCAATTTCTGCGAGGTGAAGCAGGCGATCGTCGAGGAGGGCGCCAAGGTCAACCATCTGACCTATATCGGCGATGCCCGCATCGGCGCAGGCGCCAATATTGGCGCCGGCACCATCACGTGCAATTATGACGGTTATTCGAAATTCTTCACCGATATCGGCGAGGGTGCCTTCATCGGCTCGAACTCCTCGCTGGTGGCACCGGTGTCGATCGGCAAGGACGGCTACATCGCCTCAGGCAGCGTCATCACCGAAAGCGTACCCGACGATGCGCTGGCCTTCGGTCGCGCCCGTCAGCGGACTCTACCCGGCAAGGGCAAGGAGTTGCGCGAACGGTTTGCTTCGGCCGCGGCGGCCCGCAAAAAAGGGTAGGCGCGACGAGCGGGATCATGTCTTTGACTGATTTCTGGAGCCGTTGGGCCGAGATAGGATACAGAAGCGGAGAAACTGAGCAATTGCAGTAACCGGATTGCAAGTGCGCCCTGTCATGGTGCATCTGTGCAGGATAGTCCGGCTGATACCGGACGAAATGGAATGTGATTTTTCGCGACAGCCCGGCAGTCTCTAAATGGCGCCGGGTTTGAGGTCGGAATCGGGGGCAGGCGCGATGTGCGGTATCGTTGGAATTGTCGGTAACTCGCCGGTCGCGCCGCTTATCGTCGATGCGTTGAAAAGGCTCGAATATCGCGGCTATGACTCGGCCGGCGTCGCCACGATCGAGCACGGCAGGCTTGACCGCCGCCGCGCCGAGGGCAAGCTGGTCAATCTCGAGCGCCGGCTGAAGGACGAACCGCTCGACGGCATGATCGGCATCGGCCACACGCGCTGGGCCACGCATGGCGTTCCGAACGAGAGCAATGCGCATCCGCATTTTTCCGACGGCGTCGCAATCGTCCATAACGGCATAATCGAGAATTTCGCCGAATTGCGCGACGAGCTGATGCGCGACGGCTACAGCTTCGCCTCACAGACCGATACCGAAGTCGTCGCGCATCTGGTGGCGCGCGAACTGGCCAGGGGGCTGAAGCCGGTCGAGGCGGCGCATAAGGCGCTGAAGCGGCTAGAAGGCGCCTTTGCGCTCGCCATCATGTTCAAGGGCGACGAGGATTTGATCGTCGGCGCGCGCAATGGCCCGCCGCTCGCCGTCGGTCACGGCGACGGCCAGATGTTCCTTGGCTCCGACGCCATCGCGCTTGCCCCGTTCACCAATTCGATCACCTATCTGGAAGACGGCGACTGGGCGGTAGTGCGCCGCAACGAGGTCGATATTTTCGACATGGGCGGCAACAAGGTCGACCGCAAACGCCAACAGTCGCTGAGCACGAGCTTCATGGTCGACAAAGGCAACCGCCGCCATTTCATGGAAAAGGAAATCCATGAGCAGCCGGAAGTGATCTCGCACACGCTGGCGCATTATGTCGATTTCGTCGGTGGCGCCTCGAAGCCGCTCGCTCTGCCGTTCGATTTCGCCAAGATCGACCGGCTGGCGATTTCGGCCTGCGGCACCGCCTATCTCGCCGGGCTGATCAGCAAATACTGGTTCGAGCGCTATGCGCGGCTGCCGGTCGACATCGATGTCGCTTCGGAGTTCCGCTACCGCGAGATGCCGCTGTCGAAGAACGATGCCGCTTTCTTCATCTCGCAATCGGGTGAGACCGCCGACACGCTGGCATCGCTGCGCTACTGCCGCAAGGCTGGCATGAAGATCGGCGCGGTCGTCAATGTGCGCGAATCGACCATGGCGCGCGAATCCGACGTCATCCTGCCGACATTGGCCGGCCCGGAGATCGGCGTTGCCTCGACCAAGGCGTTCACCTGCCAACTTTCCGTGCTGGCCTCGCTGGCGGTGCGGGCCGGCGTGGCGCGCGGAACGATTTCGCATGAGCACGAGAAAACGCTGATACGCGAGCTGTCGGAAGCGCCGCGTTATGCGAACCAGGTGCTAAAGCTCGACGGGCAGATCGAAAAGATCGCGCGCGACCTCTCGCACTACAAGAATGTGCTTTATCTCGGCCGGGACACCAATTTTCCGCTGGCCATGGAAGGTGCGCTGAAGCTCAAGGAGATCTCCTATATCCATGCCGAAGGCTATGCTGCCGGCGAGCTGAAACACGGCCCGATCGCGCTGATCGACGAGAACATGCCCGTCATCGTCATCGCCCCGCATGACCGCATCTTCGAAAAGACCGTGTCGAACATGCAGGAGGTGGCCGCGCGCGGCGGCAAGATCATCCTGATCACTGACGGCAAGGGCGCGGCGCACGCTACGGTGAAGACGATGGAGACGATCGTTTTGCCGGACGTGCCGGAAATCATCTCGCCGATCATCTACGCGCTGCCGATCCAGATGCTCGCCTACTTCACCGCCGTGTTCATGGGTACGGACGTCGACCAGCCTCGCAACCTGGCGAAATCGGTAACGGTGGAATAGGTCTCGTTTAAAAACTTCGCCATTCCAAAGCGCCTTCCGGTTCAGTAGTGTCGCGCTGCAAACACACGCTGCGGTGAACCATGTCGGACGCTCTCAAGACCTCAGGCATGACCCGGCTGAGAAACTATTTCCTGACCGGCTTCGTCGTTTGCGCGCCGCTCGCGATTACCGCCTACATTGCCTGGTCGCTTATCGGCTGGGTCGATTCCTGGGTCAAACCCTACATTCCGGTACGCTACAATCCGGACACCTACCTGCCGTTTCCAGTGCCGGGTTTTGGGCTGATCGTTGCCCTGATCCTCATCACTTTCATCGGCTTTATGACCGCCAATATCGTTGGCCGCGCCATCGTCAACTTCGGCGAGCGCCTGCTTGGTCGCATGCCGCTGGTGCGCGGCATCTACCGTTCGCTGAAGCAGATTTTCGAGACGGTGCTGTCGAACAAGGGCGACATGTTCCGCCAGGTCGGGTTGGTAGAATATCCGCGCAAAGGGGTCTGGTCGCTTGTCTTCGTCGCCAGCGAGAAGGAAACCGAGATCAACCAGAAGCTCGACCGGGAAGGCGATCCGCTGATTGCCGTGTTCATGCCGTGTACGCCCAACCCGACGACAGGCTTTCTGATGTATGTGCCGAAATCCGACATCGTATCGCTCGACATGACGATCGAGGACGGAGCCAAGCTGATCGTGTCGGCCGGCCTGGTGGCGCCAGCTGTCAAAATGATGACGGTGAACGGCGAGCAGATCCACGGCGCGCTTGCCAATCCTCCGCTCGACACGATGCCTCAGCCGGCACGCAGGAGCCGCACGGCCTCGTCGCGGCCGAACAGATAGAGCAACAGGCGTAGCGCCGTGCCGCGTTCGGACTGCAGTTCCGGATCGCGCGACAGGATCAGCCGCGCATCGTCGCGAGCGGCCTCGAGCAGGTCGGCATGCACCTCGATGCGCGCCACCTGGAAGCCCGGCGTGCCGGACTGGCGGGTGCCGAGCAACTCGCCTTCGCCGCGTAGCTTCAGATCCTCTTCGGCGATACGGAAACCGTCCTCGGTCTCCCGCATCACCGACAAACGGCGTTTTGCCGTCTCGCCAAGCGGGTCCTTGTAGAGCAGCACGCAGGATGAAGGCTTGTCCCCACGCCCGACCCGGCCGCGCAATTGGTGCAACTGGGCGAGGCCAAAGCGCTCGGCATGCTCGATGACCATGATCGTCGCATCAGGCACATCGACGCCGACCTCGATGACGGTGGTGGCGATCAGGATACGGGTGTCGCCCTGTTTAAAGGCGCGCATCGCCTCGTCTTTGTCGGTGCCTTTCATGCGGCCGTGCACCAGGCCAATGCGGTCGCCGAACAGTGGCTTCAGCGAGGCAAAACGGTCCTCGGCCGACATCAGTTTGATTTCCTCGGATTCCTCGACCAGCGGACAGATCCAGTAGATTTTCTGGTCATCGGCGACGGCGTCGAGCATGCGTCCGATCAGTTCGTCGAGCCGTTCAAGCGGCAAGGTGACGGTGCGGATTGGCTGGCGGCCGGCCGGCTTTTCCGTCAGCTTCGACACATCCATGTCGCCGAATGCAGTCAGCACCAGCGTTCGCGGTATCGGCGTTGCCGTCATCACCAGCATGTCGGGCGCGTCGCCCTTGGCGGTGATCGCAAGGCGCTGGTGGACGCCGAAACGGTGCTGCTCGTCGACGACGGCGAACACGAGGTCATGGAACGTAACCGTTTCCTGGAACAGCGCATGAGTGCCGACGACGATGTCGATGTCACCATTGGCCAGCCCGGTCAGCGTGTCGGCACGCTCGCGGCCCTTTTCGCGACCGGTGAGGACGGCGACACGCAGCCCGGCCCGTTCCGCCAACGGCGCAATCGTTGCAAGATGCTGGCGCGCCAGGATTTCGGTCGGTGCCATCAATGCCGCCTGGCCGCCGGCCTCGACGGCACGCGCCATGGCAAGCAGCGCGATCACCGTCTTGCCGGAGCCGACATCGCCCTGCAAAAGGCGCAGCATGCGTTCGGGGTCGCCGAGATCGGCGTTGATTTCGGCAAGCGCCATTTCCTGCGACATGGTCAGCGAATAGGGTAGTGCCACGCGAAGTTGCTCGACTATGCGGCCGTCGCCGACGAGTGGCCGGCCCGATAATCGGCGGACCTTGGCCCGCACCAGCGCCAGCGATACCTGGCCGGCCAAGAACTCGTCATAGGCAAGGCGCCGCCATGCTGCGCCGTCGACCGAGACGTCGATCGGGTCGGCAGGATTGTGGATGCGGTTGAGCGCATCGGTGAAAGCAGGAAAGGCATGGCGGCGCCGGAACTCGCCGTCCTGCCATTCGGGCAGCACCGGCAGGCGGGCCAGCGCCTGGCCGATGGCCCGGCGCAGCACCTTGCCCGAGAGCCCGGCGGTCAGCGGATAGACCGGCTCGACCAGCGGCAGGTTTTCCGCGTCGCCGGCAAGTGCGATATGGTCGGGGTGAACCATGGTCGGGCGGCCGTTGAACCATTCCATGCGGCCTGAGACGACGACATGCTCGCCTACGGGCATTGCTTTTTCGAGATAGGCAGCATGGGCATGGAAGAAGGTCAGCGCGATCTCGCCGGTGTCGTCATGGGCGTAGACCCGGTACGGGACCGACCTGTTGCCGCGTGGCGGCGGCTGGTGGCGGTCGATGCGTACGTCGAGTGTGACAATGGCGCCCTCGGCCGAACCGGCGATGCCCGGGCGGTTGCGGCGGTCGATGACAGTATGCGGCAGCACGAACAAGAGGTCGCCGGCGCGCGCGGCCCGGTCGCCGAGGTCGGCTGCTACGACTTTTTCGATCAGGGCGCCAACTTTCGGCCCGACGCCGGCAAGCGAGGTGATCGGGACAAACAGCGGATCGAGGAGGGAAGGACGCATGATGTCAGCTTATGTTGCGGCGACTGTAGCGCAAGGCTGACACCGCCTTCTATCCACGCTATATGCGCCGCCTAGGCAAGGATGTTGCAAGATGACCGGAACGAAACGATCAAGCGAGGGCCTCGATGCCCGCCGCCGCAAGCTTTTGTTTCGTTCGTGGCACCGCGGCATGCGCGAGATGGACCTTATACTCGGCAGCTTCGCCGACGCCGAGATCGGCGCCTTGACCGGCGACGAAATCGACCAATATGAGAGGCTCCTCGATATTCCCGACACCGAATTCCTGCCTCTCGTCACTGGCGAACGCCCGGTTCCGGCGGATGTCGACTGTGCCGTCCTGCAAAAAATCCTGGCTTCGCGCCGGGAGATGACCTTCTGAACAACGTGTAGCCATGAGCCTTATCCCTACGATCGGTCTGCCGAAAGGCCGCGCCGGCCAGTTCATTGTCGATGGCGTCGCCGACGGCTACGAAGCCTTTGCCCTGGTGCAGGCTGCGCACGAGATCGCCCCCGACAAGCCGGTGCTGTTCGTGGCCCGCGACGGCCAGCGCCTGCCGGCGATCGTCGAGGCGCTTGCCTTTGCCGCGCCGGGCCTCCCGGTGCTGGAACTGCCGGCCTGGGATTGCCTGCCTTATGACCGTGTCTCGCCCGGCGCCGATGCCGCCGCAAGGCGGCTCGATGCACTGGCTGCAATGATTGCGCTGGCGAAGAAGCCCCACCGCGCCGTCGTCCTCACCACCGCGAATGCGCTGTTGCAACGCATTCCGCCGGCTGAACTCGTCGAGGCGCAGATCTTCCACGCCAAACCGGGCAACCAGATAGACATGAACGTGCTGGTGTCGCGGCTGGAGAATTCCGGCTTCGAGCGAGTGCCGACGGTGCGCGGTATCGGCGAATTCGCGGTGCGCGGCGGCATTCTCGATCTCCTCGCGCCCGGCTGGACTGAGGCGCTGCGCCTCGATTTCTTCGGCGATACGCTGGAATCGATCCGCGTCTTCGATACCGCAACACAGCGCACCACCGGCCAGCGCAAGTCGATGGCGCTACAGGCGATGAGCGAGGTGGCGCTGACGCCAGAGACGATCAGCCGCTTCCGCCGCGCCTACATCGAAGCCTTTGGCGCGCCCTCGCGCGAAGATGGACTCTATGCGGCGGTCAGCGAGGGCAGGCGGTTTGCCGGCATGGAGCACTGGCTGCCGTTCTTCTATGAGCGGTTGGAAACCGTGTTCGATTATTTGCCGGATGCGCCGGTGGTGTTTGATCATCTGGCGCATGAGGCACTGGCCGAGCGCCATGCGCTGATCCTCGATCATTATGAGGCGCGCAAAAAACAGGCCGACGGCGCCTTGAAGGATGCCGTGCCCTACAAGCCGGTGTCGCCGGATTTGCTTTATCTGTCGCCCGAAAACCTGATTGCCTCGCTTGGCCCACGCGAAGCGATAGACTTCACGTCCTTCGATGCGCCCGATGCCGGTGCGAAAAAGGTTTTCCATGCTGGCTCGCGCCATGGTCGCAGCTTCGTCGAGGAGCGCGCCGACCCTAACGCCAACGTCTTCGACGTCGTCGTAAAACACATTTCCGACGAGCGCGCTGTAGGCCGCCGTGTCCTCGTCGCCGGCTGGACTGAAGGTTCGCTCGACCGGCTCGGCCAAATCCTGGCCGAGCATCATCTTGGCAATCTGAAACCGGTGGCGACGCTTGCCGAAGCCGAAAAGCTTGAGCCTGGGCAAGCGGGACTGGCCGTGCTGCCGCTCGAATCCGGCTTCGAGACGGAGAAACTGGTCGTCATCGCCGAGCAGGACATTCTCGGCGACCGACTGATCCGGCGTTCGAAGCGCAAGAAGCGCGCGTCCGACTTCATCGCCGAGGCTTCGGCATTGTCCTCAGGCGATATCGTCGTCCATGCCGACCATGGCATTGGCCGCTTCATCGGGCTGCGCACCATCGAGGCGCTCGGTGCGCCGCACGATTGCCTCGAAATCCACTATGCCGGCGACGATCGGCTGTTCTTGCCGGTGGAAAACATCGAGTTGCTGTCGCGCTATGGCTCGGATTCGGCCGAGGCGACACTCGACAAGCTTGGCGGCGGCGCCTGGCAGTCGCGCAAGGCACGGCTGAAGAAACGCCTGCTCGACATGGCCGGGCAGTTGATCCGCATCGCCGCCGAGCGACAAATGCGGGCCGCACCGGCGCTGCTGCCGGCGGAAGGCCTCTATGGCGAGTTTGCAGCGCGTTTCCCCTATGAGGAAACCGACGACCAGCAAACGGCGATCGATTCGGTCAGGGATGATCTGGGCGCTGGAAAGCCGATGGACCGGCTGATCTGCGGCGATGTCGGCTTCGGCAAGACCGAAGTCGCGCTTCGTGCTGCCTTCATCGCGGCGATGGAAGGCTTTCAGGTCGCGGTGGTGGTGCCGACGACATTGTTGTCGCGCCAGCATTTCAAGACCTTCTCGCAGCGCTTCTCCGGCCTGCCGATCCGCGTCGCCCAGGCCTCGCGGCTGGTCGGCGCCAAGGAACTGGCCGAGACCAAGAAGGGCGTCGCCGAAGGCCAAGTCGACATTGTCATCGGCACGCACGCACTGCTCGGCTCCTCGATCTCGTTCAAGAATCTCGGCCTGCTGATCATCGACGAGGAGCAGCATTTCGGCGTCAAGCACAAGGAGCGGCTGAAGGATCTCAAGACCGACGTCCACGTTCTGACGCTATCGGCGACGCCGATCCCGCGAACGCTGCAGCTTGCCTTGACCGGGGTGCGTGAGTTGTCGCTGATCGCCACGCCGCCGGTCGATCGCATGGCCGTGCGCACCTTCATCTCCCCTTTCGATCCGCTGGTCATCCGCGAGACGCTGCTGCGCGAGCGCTACCGTGGCGGCCATTCTTTCTATGTCGTACCGCGCATCAGCGATCTCGCGGAAATCCATGATTTCCTGCGCGAATCCGTGCCTGAGCTGAAAGTGGCCGTGGCCCATGGTCAGATGCCGCCCGGCGAACTCGACGACATCATGAACGCCTTCTATGACGGCCAGTACGATGTGCTTTTGTCGACCACAATCGTCGAATCCGGCCTCGATATTCCGACTGCCAATACGCTGATCGTACACCGCGCCGATATGTTCGGCCTGTCTCAGCTCTATCAGCTGCGCGGGCGCGTCGGCCGCTCTAAGGTGCGCGCCTACGCGCTGTTCACGCTGCCCGCCAACCGCAAGCTCACCGATACAGCCGAGCGCCGGCTGAAAGTGCTGCAGTCGCTCGATACGCTAGGCGCCGGTTTCCAGCTGGCCAGCCACGACCTCGACATTCGCGGCGCCGGCAATCTGCTTGGCGAAGAGCAGTCGGGCCACATCAAGGAGGTCGGCTTCGAGCTCTACCAGCAGATGCTGGAGGAGGCAGTGGCCGAAGTGAAGGATTCCGGCGAGGTGCAGGACGGCGGCTGGTCGCCGCAGATCGCCGTCGGCACAGCGGTGATGATCCCGGAAAGCTATGTCCCGGATCTGCAGCTCAGGTTGGCGCTCTATCGCCGCCTTGGCGATCTCGAAAACACTGAAAAGATCGACGCTTTTGGCGCCGAGCTTATCGACCGTTTCGGGCCGCTGCCGGAAGAGGTGAAGCATTTATTGAAGATCGTCTTCATCAAGGCACTTTGCCGCAAGGCCAATGTCGAAAAACTCGATGCCGGACCGAAAGGCGTCGTCATCCATTTCCGCAAGCGCGAATTCCCCAATCCGGTCGGGCTGGTCAAGCTCATCGGCGAACAGGGTTCGCTGGCCAAGATCCGGCCGGACCAGAGCGTCGTCTTCAGCCGCGACTGGCCGACGCCCGAAAAGCGGCTGGCAGGCTCAGCGGTTGTCATGACGCAGCTGGCACGGCTGGTGGAGAAGGCGGCGGCGTAGCAGGGTATCGCTGGTGCTCTGGACCATGACGGCGCTGGTACTTTCGCCCTGCCGTGCCATTCGCCAGCGCTGAGATTCCGGTCTAGAATAGGAAATCGGCTTCGTGTATGCAGCCGCGACCCCATATGGGGCGGATTGGCGGGCGATGGCGTCCGCGTGAAAAGAGCGTTAGGTGCTTCGATGACGAAATGGTCGCCGAATTCGTGGAGAGCTAAGCCGATCCAGCAGGTTCCTGCCTATCCGGACCTTGCCGCGCTGAGGAACACGGAAGCCCAGCTCGCCACCTTTCCGCCGCTGGTTTTTGCAGGTGAGGCACGCAAGCTGAAGAAGCAGCTTGCAGCCGTCGCTGCCGGTGACGCATTCCTTCTGCAAGGTGGCGATTGCGCCGAGAGCTTCGCCGAACATGGCGCGGACAATATCCGCGACTTCTTCCGCGTCTTCCTGCAGATGTCGGTGGTGCTGACCTTCGCTGGCGCTCAACCGGTGGTGAAGGTCGGCCGTGTCGCCGGCCAGTTCGCCAAGCCGCGCTCGTCCGACAATGAGACCAAGGGCGGTGTGACGCTGCCCAGCTATCGCGGCGACATCATCAACGGCATCGAGTTCGATGCCAAGTCGCGCATTCCCGATCCTGCAAGACAGGAGATGGCGTACCGCCAGTCGGCGGCGACGCTCAACCTTTTGCGCGCCTTCGCCCAGGGCGGCTACGCCAGCCTGGAGAACGTGCATCAATGGATGCTCGGGTTCGTCTCCGACAGCCCGCAGGGCGAGAAATACGAGTCGCTCGCCAACCGCATCACCGAGACGATGGACTTCATGAAGGCCGTCGGCATCACCTCGGAGACCAATTATGCGCTGCGCGAGACCGATTTCTATACCAGCCATGAGGCGCTGCTGCTCGGTTATGAAGAGGCGCTGACCCGCGTCGATTCGACCTCGGGCGACTGGTACGCCACCTCTGGCCACATGATCTGGATCGGCGATCGCACGCGCCAACCCGACCATGCGCATGTCGAATATTGCCGCGGCATCAAGAACCCGCTGGGGCTGAAATGCGGGCCGTCGCTGACGCCGGACGGCCTGTTGCAACTCATCGATCTGCTCAATCCGGAGAACGAGCCCGGCCGGCTGACGCTGATCGCTCGTTTCGGCTCCGATAAGGTTGCCGACCATCTGCCGAGGCTGGTGCGAGCGGTACAGAAGGAAGGCCGCAGTGTGGTGTGGTCTTCCGATCCGATGCATGGCAATACGATCGAGGCCGCCGGCTACAAGACACGGCCGTTTGACCGCATCCTGAAGGAGGTGCAGACGTTCTTCGAGGTGCACCGCGCCGAAGGCACGCATCCCGGCGGCATACACATCGAGATGACAGGCAAGAACGTCACCGAATGCACCGGTGGTGCCCGCGCCATCACCGCCGAAGAATTGCAGGATCGCTACCACACCCATTGCGATCCGCGGCTCAACGCCGACCAGGCGATCGAATTGGCGTTCCTGGTGTCCGATCTGCTCAAGAAGAGCCATCCGGTCCAGCACAAGCAGGCCGTCAACGGCTGATTAGAACGTATTCGATCATCGAGGTGGTCAGCGAAACGCGTCCGGCGGGTGTCGCATTTGCTCGTGCCTAACGCACGCAAAACTGGAATCCTGCGAAGCGACGGCAATTGCATCGGGAGGCCGATATGGCTGACAGTCACACCGGATCATGCTTGTGCGGGGCAGTGCGGTTCCAGACACGAGGACCGCTGCGCGGTGTTATCTACTGCCATTGCTCGCAGTGCCGGAAGCAGAGCGGGCATTTTTATGCGGCGACCAATGTTGCCGACCGCGACATCACGATCACGGGCGCGGACAGCATCACCTGGTACGAGGCATCTTCGTTTGCCAGACGGGGTTTCTGCAAGACATGCGGCTCGCTGCTGTTCTGGAAGCCGACGGATGATGGCTATGTTTCAGTCCTGGCCGGGCTGTTCGACGCGCCAACCGGACTTCAAGGGGAATGTCACATCTTCGTCGGCGACAAGGGCGACTATTACGCGGTCGACGACGGGCTGCCGCAGTTCGAGAAGTCAACGCCGTCGATCAAGGTGGCAGGCGACTGATTTTTGAAGAGGTCGCCTTATTCCCTTGGTCCAGCCATTGCGCTAATCCCCTGCCGGTGATTCCGAAGGGTTTTGGCATGCAGCGGCTGATCGACGCTTTTTACAACTCGGTGCGGGCGTTTCGCAAACTGGCCGCCAGCGAGGAGGCCTTCCAGCTGGAGCTGACGCTGCTTGTGCTTGCCTTGCCGCTCGGCTGGTTCCTTTCGGAATCGTGGCGCGGCTATGCGCTGCTGATCGGCGCGGTGCTGCTCATGATCATGATCGAGGTGCTGAACACCGGCATCGAGGCGGCCTGCGACGCGTTCAGCCGTGAATTCAACGTCGATATCCAACTGGCCAAGGATTGCGGTTCGCTGGCGGTGCTTATTTCGGTGGTAATCGCTGCAGGCGTCTGGGGCGTCGCCATCGTCGAGCGGATCCTCGGGGTGCCGATCTGACGTTTCAGACACTACATGCCGTCACTGCATTTCTCGTTTTGACCATGATCTTTTCCGAAAAACCGGTACCACTTTTCGGGATCATGGTCTGAGGGAACCGACATGACCAATACCGCCGGATTTCTGCTGCTTGAACGTGAGGGCCTGCCGGACGATCTGCGCTGGCTGGCCGAAAAATATCCGCGCAAGATCTGGCAGGCGCATGCCAACATTCACGGCGTGGCCAATATGTGGCTGCAGCGGCACGATATGTTCCGCGAGCTTGGCGACATGCTCACCAGTGGTATCGGCGATTATCGAGAAGGTAGGCTGAACGCGCCGGAATTCGCGCGCTGGTTCGCGCCGCGCCTCAACCATTTCCTCGGCAATCTCGACGGCCATCACAATGTCGAGGACCATCATTATTTCCCGGTCTTCGCCAGGGCCGAGACCCGTCTGAAGCGCGGCTTCGAGATTCTCGATGCCGATCACCACACAATCCATGAGGGACTGGAGCGCAATGCCGAGGCGGCAAATGCCTTCATCCGCACGCTTCAGGAGAGCGAGGTCAAGCAGCGCTTCGCCGCCGATGCCTATGCCGACGAGAACAGCCGGCTGATCGCCATGCTGACCAGGCATCTTGCCGACGAGGAAGACCTGATCATCCCGCTGATCCTGGAAAAGGGTGACCGTGCGCTCGGCATAGATTGACGATCAGCTTCCCTTGCGAAGCTCCTTCTTGGCGAAGAAGTGCGACGCCACCCAGCCGAGGATAGCCACAACCAGGCCGATTGCCAGAGCGATCAGCAGCCGCTCGTGACGGGCCAGTGCCTGGCCGACGATGCGCTCGGCACCCAGCCCGAACACATAACCGACCGTGCAGAACAGCGCCGCCCAGACCACCGATGAGATGGCGTTGAGGATGGCGAAACGCGACGCGGCAATGCCGGACAGCCCCGCCGCGATACCACCGACCAGGCGCAGGCCATAGATGTAGCGGTTCGACAGCACGAAGATGTTGGGATGAGAGGTGACGAGACGATAGGCGTGGCTGAAGCCCGGCCGGGCACGGAGCCTGATCACGAATTTATGGTCAGCGAAGCTCCGCCCCAAGATGAAGAAGAACGTGTCGCCACCGAAAGCGCCGAGCGCTGCCGCGAGGAAAGCCTGCCACAGGACGAAAACATGCTGATACGCGAAGAAACCGCCAAGGATGGCGGCGCTTTCGCCCTCGGCCACGCAGCCCAGGAAAACCGCGACCAACCCATATTGCTCAATGAGACGATGGATGGCTTCCGTCATGAAGACGTTCGCTGCTTCGACAGAATGCCGTCGATGCGCTTCACCTGCTCGGCCAGCCGGGCGATCTCGTCTCGCATGCCGATGATCTGGCTGTGGCGCAGTTCGTCGAGCTTTTCGTGTAACGCCATGATCTCGATCTCGGCCTTGAGGTTAACCTCATAGTCGTGGGCGGCGTCGATTCGATCGCGCTCGGTCTGGCGGTTCTGCGCCATCATGATCACTGGCGCCTGCAGGGCGGCAACCATGGAAAGCACGAGATTGAGGAAGATGAATGGATAGGGATCGAAGGCGGCGCTCGACAAGAGCCAGACATTGCCTGCCGTCCACAGGATCAGGAAGCCAATGAATGCCAGGATGAAGGACCACGAGCCGCCGATCCGGGCGATGGTGTCGGCCAGGGGATCTCCAAACGTCTGGTGAAAGGCGACGGCCTTGTTGGTGTCCTTGGAGATCGTGGTGCGCTCGAGCGTAGATTGCAGTACCCGGCTTTCGAGCGCGCTGAGGCCGTCCGGCTTTCGCTTCAGCCAGCGGCTTGCCAGGTCCTCGATCGTTTTGTTCATCGTCGCCTCCGTCGTCAGCGATGAGGTAGAAGCTGCCGGTTCATACGGGAAGTGGTAGATTGACGCGATGGGATCAGGAAACAATGGTGGATTTTCAGAAAATTCGCGCCCGTGCAGCAAAACGCAAAGGCGGTGAGGCAGCCCTTACCTCGCTGCTGGGTCCAATGCCTGACAATGCCGCGGTGGCAAAGATTGCGGATGACCGGATCCTGTCGACCATGGCTGAGCGGGTCTTTGCCGCCGGCTTCGTCTGGCGCGTCATCGAGCAGAAATGGCCGGGTTTCGAGGAAGCATTTCTTGGCTTCGAACCGAAGCGGCTGCTATTCCAGCCTGACGATTTCTGGCACGATCTCACGGCCGACAAGCGCATCGTGCGCAATCCGCAGAAGATCAAATCCGTACGCGACAACGCGGCCTTCGTCGAGCGTGTGTCGAAGGAGCACGGCGGCTTCGGCAAGTTCCTGGCCGATTGGCCGGCGGATGACCAGGTCGGGTTGATGACCTATCTGGGCAAGCACGGCAGCCGGCTCGGCGGCAATACCGGCCAGTATTTTCTGCGCTGGCTTGAGTGGGACGCTTTTGTTGTCTCGGCCGATATGGCGGCCGCACTGCGCGATGCCGGACTCGACATCGCGGAGAGCCCGACGTCGAAGAGGGATTTGGGCAGGATCCAAGCGCAGATCAACGCCTGGGCGGCGGAAACCGGGCTGCCGCGCCGACACATTTCCCGTATTCTGGCAATGTCGATCGGCGAGAACCATCCGCCGGAAGCCTTGCGCGAATATATGGGCGAATAGGATCGATTGTTTGGTCCAAACGAACGCCATTGCCCGACGAATTTTGCCGCGCTAAACCCACGGGCATGACGACAGACAGGACCGCTCCAGACATATTGCGCATCGCCGTCGCCCAGCTCAATCCGACGGTCGGCGACGTCGCCGGCAATCTCGCCAAGGCGCGCGAGGCGAGGGCGGATGCCGCCCGCCAAGGCGCCGACCTCGTGCTGTTCACCGAGCTTTTCCTTGCCGGCTATCCGCCTGAGGATCTGGTGCTGAAGCCGGCATTCCTGACGGCGTGCGAGCGGGCGGCGGAGGATTTCGCCGGCGATACCGCCGACGGCGGCCCGGGCTTCATCATCGGCACGCCGTTGAAGCGCAAGACCGGCACGCACAATTCGATCATCTTTGCTGATGGCGGCAAAATCCTCGCCGAACGCTACAAGCTCGATCTGCCGAATTATGGTGAGTTCGACGAGAAGCGCGTCTTCCAGGCCGGCCCCGAGATCCAGGGGCCGGTCAATTTCCGCGGCGTGCGCGTGGGAGTGCCTATCTGCGAAGACATCTGGGGCGAAGTTGCCGTCTGCGAGACGCTGGCCGAAAGCGGCGCCGAAATCCTGCTGGTGCCGAACGGCTCGCCCTACTATCGCGGCAAGGTCGATGTCCGCCACCAGATCGTCATCCGCCAGGTCATCGAATGCGGACTGCCGATCATCTATGCCAACCAGCTTGGCGGCCAGGACGAACTGGTCTTCGACGGCGCATCGTTTGCCATCGGTTCTGACAAGACGCTGGCCTTCCAGATGAGCCAGTTCGAGGAGACGGTCAACGTCACCACCTGGAAGCGAAAGAATGACATCTGGGTCTGCTCTGACGGACCGATGTCGAAAATCCCTGAAAAGGAGGAGGCCGACTATCGCGCCTGCATGTTGGGCTTGCGCGACTACGTCAACAAGAACGGCTTCAAGAATGTCGTGCTTGGCCTTTCCGGCGGCATCGATTCGGCGATCTGCGCGGCACTTGCCGTCGATGCGCTGGGCGAGGAGCGGCTGCGCGCCGTGATGATGCCTTACCGCTACACTTCGAAGGACTCGCTCAAGGACGCCGAGGACTGCGCCCGCGCGCTCGGCTGCCGCTACGATATCGTGCCGATCTTCGAGCCGGTCGAGGGCTTCCTGCACACACTGACGCAGCTTTTCGAGGGCACCAAGGAAGGCATCACCGAGGAAAACCTGCAGAGCCGTGCCCGCGGCACCATCCTGATGGCGATTTCCAACAAGTTCGGCTCGATGGTGGTCACTACCGGCAACAAGAGCGAGATGTCGGTAGGCTATGCCACGCTTTATGGCGACATGAATGGCGGCTTCAATCCGATCAAGGATCTCTACAAGATACAGGTCTATGCGCTGGCGCGCTGGCGCAACGCGCATGTGCCGCCGGGTGCGCTCGGTCCGTCCGGCGAGGTGATCCCGAATAATATCATCGACAAGGCGCCCTCGGCGGAACTGCGAGAGAACCAGACCGACCAGGATTCGCTGCCGCCCTATCCGGTGCTCGATGACATATTGGAGTGCCTGGTCGAGAACGAGATGGGCGTCGACGAGATCGTTGCGCGCGGCCATGACCGGGCGACCGTGACGCGCGTCGAGCACCTGCTTTACGTCGCCGAATACAAGCGCCGGCAGGCGGCGCCCGGCGTGAAGATCACCAGGAAAAATTTTGGCCGCGACCGCCGCTATCCCATTACCAACCGGTTCAGGGATGGCGGGTAGGCGATTGGCTTGCATAACGGTTTAGCCATGGCCAACTTTGAGATCAGCTTTGACCTGTCGCAGATCGACTTCCGGGCGACGTCCGACATTTTGAAGCAGAGCTATTGGGGCAGCGGCCGCAGCGATGAACTGCACCGCCGCGCCTTTGCCAATTCACTGTGCGTCGGCGCCTATGTCGGCGGCAATCAGGTCGGCTTTGGTCGGGCGATCACCGACGGTACGGTATTTGCCTATCTCGCCGACATCATTGTCTGGCCCGGGTATCGCGGGCAAGGCATCGGAACCCGGCTTGTCCAGGCGCTTATCGATCATCCGGATTGCAAGACTGTCACGCATTGGAGCCTGTCGACCAACGACGCCCATGCGGTTTACGAGAAGCTCGGCTTCAGACCTTCCACCGACGGCCGCTATATGCGCCTCGACCGTATCACGGCAACCTGAAACAGGGGCAGCGCACAACCCGCGATTGTTGCAAAATCGTCTCACTGCTTGGACCAGATGCGCTTTGGACTATCTACTGACTTGGCGCGGCGTTGAGGCGTCTCTATAAACGCCTTTCCGCGATCCCCTTGGGGAGGACCGAAATGCCAGGATTTGACATCGTTATGCGAGGCCGCGAAGCCTAGGTCTCAATCGGCAAGCCAGAAGGTTCTTACCTTTGCGGCGAAGCCGAGCTGAGAACAGGCGTTCGTCGATGCCGGTCGCCGCCCGTATTCGGGCGAGCCGCCAATTCCTTGGGTGTTAATTCGCCCGACGCGGTTTTTTCAATTTTCGACCTTTTCCGGGATCGGGCTCGTTTGCGCCCGAATGACATCATGGCTCGTTTTCGAATAGATTTGCGCGCGGGCGCCTTTCGCAGCGTTCTTGGCTTCACGCTCAGCCATTGGCGGCGTCAGCCGTGGCGGCTTGCCGGCATTATGGGCACGTTCCTGCTGTCGACCTTGGCCGACGTGCTGACGCCGCTCTATTCCGGCCGGCTGGTGGATGCCGTCGCTAGCAGTGCTGCGGCCGACGATGTTGCGTGGAACGCGGCGATGGCGGCCTTTTCGATGCTGGTTGCCCTGGCGCTCACCGGTGTCGTGCTACGCAATCTCGCCTTCATGGCCATTGTCGAGCTGACGTTGAAGATGATGGCGGATATCGCCGCTGACGCCTTCCACCGCGTACAGCGCTTCTCCACCGACTGGCACGCCAACAGCTTCGCCGGATCGACGGTGCGCAAGATAACGCGCGGCATGTGGGCGCTCGACCTGCTCAACGACACGATCCTGATCGCGCTGCTGCCGTCGGTCGTCATGCTCGTCGGCTCGACGCTGCTGCTTGGCTGGTTCTGGCCGCTGATGGGTGCTGTCGTCGCCATCGGTTCGGTTCTGTTCATCGCGGTGACGACGATGCTGTCGCTTGGCTATGTCGCGCCCGCGGCAAGGCTTGCAAATGCGTGGGATACACGGCTTGGCGGCTCGCTGGCCGATGCGGTGAGCTGCAACGCCGTGGTCAAGGGTTTTGGCGCCGAGGAACGCGAGGAGACGCGGCTTGCCGAGGTCGTCGCCAAATGGCGCGGTCGCACGCGCCGCACCTGGATGCGCGGCACCGTCAACGGCACCACGCAAGGGACGATGCTGCTGCTTTTGAGGGCAGCGGTCATCGGCTTCTCCCTGCTTTTGTGGTCGTGGGGGCAGGCGAGCGCCGGCGATGTCGCCTTCGTGCTGACCTCATTCTTCGTGCTGCAAGGCTATCTGCGCGACATCGGCACGCATATCCGCAATCTGCAGCGCTCGATCAACGACATGGAGGAACTGGTCGACTTCCAGTCCGAACCACTCGGCATCGAGGATCGGCCCGGAGCCAAACCGATCCGGATCACCGATGGCCGTATCACCTTCGACAAGGTAACGTTCCATTATGGCAGCCACCGCCTGCCGCTCTATCGCGACTTTTCAGTGGATATCGCGCCGGGCGAACGGGTTGGGTTGGTTGGCCATTCGGGCTCCGGCAAGACGACATTCGTCAAGCTGATCCAGCGCCTCTACGACGTGACTGCGGGCAATATCCTGATCGACGGCCAGGATATTGCCAAGGTGGCGCAGGCGTCGCTGCGCGCACAGATCGCAATCGTCCAGCAGGAGCCGATCCTGTTTCACCGGTCGCTGGCCGAAAACATCGCCTATGCCCGGCCGGCCGCCACGCAGGCCGAGATCGAGCACGCGGCGCGGTTGGCCAGCGCGCATGACTTCATCGCCAATTTGCCGAAAGGCTATGGCACGCTGGTCGGCGAGCGCGGCGTAAAGCTGTCGGGCGGCGAGCGTCAGCGTGTTGCAATCGCACGCGCCTTCCTTGCCGATGCGCGCATTCTCATCCTGGATGAGGCAACGTCGAGCCTCGATTCGGAATCGGAGGTGCTGATCCAGCAGGCGATGGAGCGCTTGATGGTCGGCCGCACGACGCTGGTGATTGCCCACCGGCTGTCGACGGTGCGGGCGCTGGACAGGCTTTTGGTGTTCGATCGCGGCCGCATCGTCGAAGAGGGCTCGCATGACCAGCTGATCCGGCTGCAAGGCGGCATCTACCGCCGGCTGTTCGAACGCCAGGCGCTTGAACTGACCAAAGGCCTGGTGATCTGACGGTTGCGGCGCCGCACGTCTTGATAGACGTGCGGCGCTGCAGTCTTTTCTTAGCCTTTGTCATGTTCTATGTCTGCCGCCGAGCGCGGGGGCGCGTCTTGTCAACAGCAAAACCATCCGGTACGCCCCCCTCATGACAGTTACCGTCCGTTTCGCCCCGTCACCGACCGGCCGCATCCATATCGGCAATGCGCGCACCGCTTTGTTCAATTGGCTGTTCGCCATCAAGAACAAAGGCCGCTTCATCCAGCGCTTCGACGACACCGACGTTGCCCGTTCGACGCAGGAGTTTTCCGACGCTATCCTGTATGACCTGCATTGGCTGGGCATCTTCCCCGACGCCACGGAGTACCAGTCGCGGCGCGTGGAAATCTACGATTCCGCACTGGAGAGGCTGAAGGAGGCGCGCCTCGTCTATGCTTGCTATGAGACGCCCGAAGAGCTCGACCTGAGGCGCAAGGTGCGCCGCACGCGTGGCCTGCCGCCAGTCTATGGCCGCGAGGCGTTGACGCTGACAGCTGAGCAGGTGGCGGAATATGAGGCCGATGGGCGGCGGCCGCACTGGCGCTTTCTGCTGCCCAACTTCACCGGTGATCCGCTGCAGCCGGAGCGCACCGAAATCCACTGGAACGACCTGGTGCGCGGCGAAGAAACCGTCGACCTCGCCTCGCTTTCAGACCCGGTTCTGCGGCGTGAGGACGGCACCTACCTCTATACATTACCTTCGGTCGTCGACGACATCGACATGGGCGTCAGCCATGTCATTCGCGGCGACGACCACGTCACCAATACCGGCGTCCAGATAGCCCTGTTCCAAGCACTTGGCGCGGAGCCGCCGGCGTTCGGCCACCACAATCTCCTGACAACGGCATCAGGCGAGGGACTTTCGAAGCGCACCGGCGCGCTGTCCATCCAGAGCCTGCGTGAGAGCGGCATCGAGCCGATGGCGGTGGCTTCGCTGGCGGTGCTCGTCGGTACCTCGGAAAACGTCGTAGCGGTGCCAGCGATGGCCGAGCTAGCCGAGCGCTTCGATCCGGCTGCAACATCGAAATCCGCCGCCAAATTCGACCCGGACGAGCTCTTCGTGCTTAACCGCACGCTGCTGCACCACATGCCGTTTTCAGAGGCGCGCGACCGGCTGATCGTGCTCGGCATCTCCGGCGAACAGGCCGAGCCTTTCTGGCTGGCGGTGCGCGGCAATCTCGACAGGCTGGCCGATGCGGCGATCTGGTGGCGTACGCTTCGAGACGGTCCAGAGGAGCCGGCGGAGTTTTCCGACGAGGACCGCGACTTTCTTCGCCAGGCATTCGAGCTGCTGCCGGAAGAGCCTTGGAACGGCACTGTCTGGAAGGACTGGACGGGCAAGATCCGAGCGGCGAGCGGCCGCAAGGGCAAGGCCCTGTTCATGCCGCTCAGGCTGGCGCTTACGGGACAGTCTTCCGGTCCGGAGCTTGCAGATCTGTTGCCGCTGCTGGGTCGGGAAGGAACGTTGGCCCGACGACCCTGACCTTGCGCTGCTCCGGCGGCGGCAGCGACGTCGGCGAGGGCACAGGTTTGGCGGCAAGCCGTCTGATCGCCTCACGGTTGAGGCCGCCTTGCGAATTGGCCAAGGTCTCCGGGTCGGCGCCCGGATCAGGCTTGGCAACCGGCAGCGGAATGAACGGGGTGGTCTCCACGCTCGCCTTGGATTGTGCCGGGGTTGGCGGGTTGCCGGCGATGATCTGGAAATTCTGCACGGCATTGCAGCCACAGGTCGGCGGCCGGGGCGTGTCGGATTGCTTGTAAAGGTAGGCCGTCGACAGTTCGATATAAGGCCTGCCGGTCACTGAAGACGTCATCGACGCCGAATCGTCGTTCATGCCGCGCGTGTAGAAAACCTGCATCTCGGTGCCGGGGCAGCTCGATTCGCAGTTCTTCTGGTCGCGCTCGAAATCGCCCAGCGAGGCAGCATTCGACATCGGGAAGAAATAGCCGTCGCAGGTCCGCACGCACATGGTGCGGAATTCGCGTCGCGGCTGGCCCAACTCGTCGGCGTTGTTGAGGATGCTGCGGATGTTGCGCGGCTGACTTAGCTCTTCAGCCTGGTCGAGCTCTTCGGGCTGGTCGGGCGCACCAGGTTCACTGCCCAGAAGCTGGTCGAGCAGGCTTCGGTTGCCGTTTTCACGGCTGGCTTCGCGGTCAGGTGTGGGCGTCGACGCCGCATCATCGCGGCAGCCATTGGCGTCAAGCGAGGCCAATATGCGCGCGCGATCGCGTCGCGAACCACCGTCGGCAAGCTCACTGCGCTTGGCCTGCAAGGCGTCGAGATTGGCAGCCATGCGATCGATGGTGGCGTCGAGTGCCGCGCATGCGTTGGCGTTGCGGCGAGACAGCGAGAAGCCGCAGCCGGCGCTGCTGGACTGGCTGACGGCTTTTGAAATCTGCTGGCGCTGCCGGACGATCGCGTCGTCGTATTTCCTGAGCAGGCCCGGCTTGCCGCCGCCACCACGAGAAGCGGCGCCAAGATCGGCTTCAAGCTGGCGGCAGAGGCGCGAAGCGGCCTGCGACTGAGTGACGGCAATGCCGCACAGTAGCAGGACGCCGAGCAGCGCGGCTGCCCGCGTCAGCTTGCAATGTGCGCCCGTCATCCCTCCGGACCTCCACCTGCCTGTCATTCAGAACTACCGCGCTCGCGGTTAACCGTTCGTTTAGCATACCGCCGATTCCGGCTTCGGCTCAAATCGGCGATGGCTTGCGCCTGTGCGCGATCACGACGAGGGCTGTCATGCCGACCACCCCCACGGCCTTTTCGGACAGAGCCAGTACCGCGACATCCTGGCGTTGCACGAAAAAGGCGTATTCGCCGAGAAGAATGCCTGGATTCAGTAATGCCCGGAGGCTTGGGATGACCTCGATTACCCGTCGAGCCGCGGTGCAATTTGGTCTTTTATGCCTGGCGATGCCGGTCGCCATGTCGCAGGAAAAGCTTGTCACGCCGGATTGGGGCACCAGATTGGTCGAAGCCGCTCGTGAGCAGATCGGCGTCACCACGCTCTACGATCCGACCTATACACGCCTGGCCTATCCTGGCGGGGACGTTGAGCCAGAGCGGGGTGTGTGCACGGATGTCGTGATCCGTGCCTATCGCCGCGCCTTCGATCTCGACCTGCAAGAATTGGTGCATGAGGATATGCGGGCCAATTTTGCCGCCTATCCGAAGGCTTGGGGCTTGAAGGCGCCTGACCGCAACATCGACCACCGCCGTGTGCCCAATCTTGCGGTCTATTTCGAGCGGCGCGGTGCTGCCTTGCCCGTCACCCAAGACCCCGCCGATTATCGGCCTGGGGATCTCGTCGCTCAGATGCTGCCCGGCAATCTGTCGCATATTGCCATCGTGTCGTCCAATCACCCCACTGTGGTGCCGACAAGAAGGCTGGTTATTCACAACATCGGCGACGGCGCTAGAGAAGAGGACACTTTGTTTGCCTTCAGGCAGACAGGGCATTTCCGGTTCAAGCCAGTCTGAGAAGGCCCATCGCTAGCCCAGATCGATGATGGCTTGCGCCTTATGCGCGGCTTCGACCACTGCCAGTGCCGTCATGTTGACGACGCCGCGCGAGGTGACCGACGGTGTCAATATGTGCGCCGGGCTGTCGGTGCCGAGCAGGATCGGGCCGACATGCAGCGCGTCCATCATCGTGCGCAGCGCGGTCAGCGTGATGTTCGCCGAATCGAGATTGGGAAACACCAGCAGATTGGCTTCGCCCTTCAGCCGCGAATGCGGATAGACGCGTTGGCGCAGCTGCTCCGATAGTGCCGAGTCGGCATGCATCTCGCCGTCGCATTGCAGGTCGGGCGCGATGCGCGCCAGGATCGCCGCCGCCTGCCGCATCTTCATGGCGCTTGGCGAATCGCGGGAGCCGAAATCAGAATGCGACAGCAGCGCTGCCTTGGGCTCAATGCCGAAACGCTGAATTTCCTCGGCCGCCAAAACGGTCATTTCCGCAATTTCTTCGGCGGTCGGATCGACGGAGACATGGGTGTCGGTGAGGAAAATGATGCCGCGCTGCGAGATCAGCATGGACAGCGTCGACAGGTCGCGATCCCTAATGCCGGGGCGCGGCCCGATGATCAGCGTTACGTTGCGCAAATGGCGCTCGAAACGGCCTTCGAGCCCGCAGACCATGGCGTCGGCGTCGCCGCGCTTCAGGGCAAGGGCCGCGATCACCGTATTGTCGGTGCGCACCATGGTGCGCGCGGCTTCCGTCGTCACCCCACGCCGGCCGGCAAGCTCGATCAAAAGGTCGACATAGTGGCGGTAACGCGGATCGTCTTCCGGGTTGATCAAGCCGAAATCGACGCCCGGCTTGATGCGCAGCCCGTAGCGCTTCAGCCGCACCTCGATGACATGCGGGCGGCCGATCAGGATCGGTTCGGCAATGCCTTCCTCGAGCACGACCTGGGCGGCGCGAAGCACGCGCTCGTCCTCGCCGTCGGCATAGATGACGCGTTTGGCGCTCGACGTCTTGGCCATCGAGAACACCGGCTTCATGACCAGGCCGGAGCGGAAGACGAAGCGGTTCAGCTTGTCGATATAAGCGGCGAAATCGGTGATCGGCCGGGTCGCGACGCCGGTCTCGCAAGCTGCCTTGGCGACAGCAGGGGCAATGCGCAGGATCAGCCGCGGATCGAAAGGCGAGGGGATCAGGAACTCCGGACCAAAGATCGGCGTCTCGCCGGAATAGGCACGCGCGGCAACGTCGGACGGCTCTTCGCGGGCGAGCGCTGCAATCGCTCGCACAGCAGCCATCTTCATCTCTTCGTTGATGGCGCTTGCGCCGCAATCCAACGCGCCACGGAAGATGTAAGGAAAACAGAGTACGTTATTGACTTGATTGGGGAAATCGGAGCGGCCGGTGCAGATCATCGCGTCGGGCCGCGCCGCCCGTGCTGCTTCCGGCATGATTTCGGGATTGGGATTGGCCAGCGCCAGGATCAGCGGCTTTGGCGCCATGTGGTGGAGCAATTCCGGCTTCAGCACGCCGGCAGCAGACAGGCCGAGAAACACGTCGGCGCCGGGCAGAACGTCGGCCAGCGTACGCGCCTCGGTGTCCTTCACATAAGGGTCTTTCCAGCGGTCCATCTCCTCGACGCGGCCCTTATGGGCGACGCCGAACCGGTCCGTGACCCAGATGTTTTCGACCCGCGCGCCGAGCGAGACCAGCAGGTTGAGGCAGGCAAGCGCCGCAGCACCAGCGCCCGACGTGACGATCTTGATGTCCGAGATGGACTTGCCGGCGAATTCCAGCCCGTTGAGCACGGCGGCGGCGACGATGATGGCGGTGCCGTGCTGGTCGTCATGGAAGACTGGTATGCCCATGCGGGCTTTCAACTGCTCCTCGACTTCGAAGCATTCGGGCGCCTTGATGTCTTCCAGGTTGATGCCGCCGAAGGTTGGTTCCAGCGCCGAGATCGTTTCGACCATGCGCTCGATGCCCGGTGCGTCGATCTCGATGTCGAAGACATCGATGCCGGCGAACTTCTTGAACAGCACCGCCTTGCCTTCCATCACCGGCTTGGAGGCGAGCGGACCGATATTCCCGAGGCCCAGCACCGCCGAACCGTTGGTGACAACTCCGACCAGATTGGCGCGGGCTGTATAGTCGGCGGCGGTTGCCGGGTCGTCGCGGATTTCAAGGCAGGGGGCGGCGACGCCCGGCGAATAGGCAAGCGCCAGGTCGCGCTGATTGCCCAGCGGCTTCGTCGCCTGGATTTCAAGCTTTCCGGGACGGGGGTGCTTATGGAAATAGAGCGCCGCTTCGTCGAGGTCGGATCGGGCCGCCTTCTTGCTTTCGCCTGTCATGACGGCCGCCTCCTCAGTTCAGTCCGTTTGGTGTTTTGAGTCTCTTAGCATGCAGCCGAGGCTTTTCGAGAGGTGATATGTCGCAAGCGCGAGCTTGCGGCTTGCACCCCCGCCCTCCTGTGCGGTCTGCCATTGAGATGTTGGGGCGATAGGCGGGGTGCTGCGGCGAGGTACGCCGCCCAGTTCGAATGTCTGGTGGCGCTCGTCGCTCACAGAGGCCTTGCGGCGAAACAAGTCGACATTGCAGTTCTCCAAAATCCGTGAGATTCTTCGAAAAGTCGCACGAAATAGCGTGCGAACAACAAAGCGCCCCGACGTTTTCGGCGGACATCCAAACGCATCACAGATCGTGCCCCTGATTGTCGGTCGGACTGCTTAACCTGCCAAGGGAGGACGACAATGACTGTACGGCCAGACCCGACTTTCCACGCGACTGCCAAGCTCGCAATGCAGGCGCCAGTCGAAAATTTTGCCTACACTTTGATGTTGAGTCCCGACTTCTCTCAGCCAGATGGACTAGCCATAGTTGACGTAAACCCGAAGTCGAAGGACTACGGCAAGGTCGTCCATAGCGTGATAATGCCGAACAAGGGCGACGAGTTTCACCATTTCGGCTGGAACGCGTGCTCTTCGGCCCTTTCGCCGCTGAATGGTCACCCGTTTCTCGAGCGCCGCTTTCTGATCATTCCCGGTATTCGATCTTCGCGCATTTACGTCATCGACACCAAGGGCGGACCGACCAAGGCCAAGATCCACAAGGTCATCGAGCCAGAAGAAGTGTTTGCCAAGACGGGCTATTCCAGGCCTCATACGATTCACTGCGGTCCGGAAGGTATTTATGTCTCGACGCTTGGGGGCGGTGGCCCTGACGGCACCGACGGACCTCCCGGCATCTTTGTCATGGATTGCCAGACGTTCGACGTCATCGGGCGCTACGAGATCGATCGCGGGCCGCAGGACAAGCAGTATGATTTCTGGTGGAACCTGCCACGCGACTACATGGTCTCGAGCGAGTGGGCCCTTCCGCCCCAGTTCGAGCAGGGCATCGTGCCTGAAGACCTCCTGTCGAACAAATACGGACACCGGGTGCATTTCTGGAATTTGCGCGAACGCAGGAACGTGCAGACCATCGATCTGGGCGCCAACCACCAGATGGCGCTGGAAGTCCGCCCCGCCCATGACCCGGTCAAGGAATACGGTTTCCTTGGAGTGGTCGTCGACACGACAAACCTCGAGGGATCGATCTGGACCTGGTGGCGCGAGGGCGGCAAATTCCATTGCGAAAAGACGGCGACCATCCCGCCCGAGGCAGCCGCCAAGGATGACCTGCCGCCGTTGCTTCAGGGCTTCGAGGCGGTGCCGCCGCTAGTAACCGACATCGACCTGTCGCTCGATGACCGATTCCTCTACGTATCCTGCTGGGGCACCGGCGAGATGCGCCAATACGATGTGACCGATCCGATGAAGCCTAAGCTTGCAGGGTCCATCCATATTGGCGGCATCACGCGCAAGGCCAAGCATCCCGGCGGCGGCGACTACAGGGGCGGACCGCAAATGGTCGAGATCAGCCGCGACGGCAAACGCGTTTACTGGACCAACTCCCTGTATTCGACTTGGGACGATCAGTTCTATCGCGATGGTATTCCGGCAGCCATGGTCAAGGCCAATGTCGGCGAGAACGGTGGAATCACCCTGGACAAGGACTTTTATGTCGAGTTCCCCGAGGGGTATCGCTCGCACCAGATTCGTCTGGAAGGTGGCGATTGCTCGACGGATTCGTTCTGCTATCCGTCGGTGTAACCGACTGCCCGGGTCAATGAAGCGATGAGCGAGTGGACGACGGCCGGTCTCTGGCTGGCCGTCGTCGCCAGCGGCATTTATCACGGCATCAATCCTGGCATGGGCTGGCCGTTGGCCGTTTCGGCCGGCCTTTTGGACAGACGTGCCGGCGAATTGTTTCGGGCGCTCGGCCTTTTGGCAATAGGCCACTTTGTGGCGATGATCGGTATCCTGCTGCCCTTCGGCGCGATGCTGACGCTCATCGTCTGGGAACGACAGATTCGCATCGCGGCGGGGTTGATTGTGATCGCAGCCGGGATCTATCTCCTGATCAACCGGCGCCACCCGCGTGTTCTTGCCCGTATCCCGCCGGCGCAATTGGCCTTGTGGTCTTTCGCGGCCGCCACCGCGCATGGCGCCGGGCTGATGCTGGTGCCGATTTATCTCGGCTTGTGCCAGGCAGGCGATCTCGATGTTGGACACCAGGCGGCTACCACGCTCATGGCCGGTAATCTGATCACCGCCACCACCGTCTCCGTGGTCCATACGGCCGCGATGATTGTAAGCGGCGGTGTTATCGCCATTGCCGTCTATCGATGGCTCGGACCCAAGTTCATCTCACAAAGCTGGTTCAATCTCGACACTGTGTGGGCCCTGAGCCTGATCCTGGTGGGCGGAATTGGGATCGCGAGTATCGGATTCGCTCGCTAGCTTGCATGCATTGGCAAAGGAATTCTCCCTTCTGCGAATGTCAGGAAGGTCAGATCGCATCATGCGGCGCTCGCACCCAACAACCGCAAAGGGTCGTTCTTCCGCCGTCCAGAGGGTAACCAAGCGTTTGGATTCTACCACTAGAACGCGCTGACGTAGAGGCCGCCGTCGACCGGTACGTTCTGCCCGGTCAGGTAGCCGGCATGGACCGAGCACAGGAAGGCGCAGATCTGGCCGAATTCCTCCGGCGTGCCGAGCCGTTTGGCCGGAACATTGGCTGCTGCTTGCGCCTTGCGCGCGGCAGCTGCCGCCGGATCCTCGACACTGCCGGGTTCATGCGGGCCGCGCAGCCGGTCGGTGTCGAGTTTTCCCGGCAGCATGTTGTTGATCGTCACATTGCGGTCGATCACCGTCCGCGCGACGCCGGCGAGGAACGAGGTGAGGCCGGCGCGGGCGCCGGACGACAGGTCGAGGCCGGGGATAGGCACATAGACGGACAGCGAGGTGATGTTGACGATGCGGCCGAAGCCGCGCGCCGCCATGCCGTCGATCACGGCCTGAACCAGTTCGACAGGGGTTACCATGTTCTGGGTGACGCCCTCGAGGATCTTTTCGCGGTCGAGCGCGCGGAAATCGCGAAACGGCGGACCGCCATTGTTGTTGACGAGGATGTCGGGATCGGGGCAGGCGGCAAGCAGCGCCTTCTGGACATCGGGCTTGGATATGTCGCCGACGATCTCGGTCACCTTGACGCCGAATTTCTCCCGCAGTTCAGCGGCGGTTTTGGCCAGCACGTCGGCGCTGCGGCCATTGACTACCAGATCGCAGCCTGCCTCCGCCAGTGCCATGGCGCAGCCGCGTCCCAAGCCTTTGCTCGAAGCGCAGACGATGGCCTTCTTGCCGCGAATGCCGAGATCCATGGTGATTTTCTCCTCTGATTGCCGCGGCAACCTATCCGGATGGCTGGACCAATCGCAACCGTCATACGGTTGTTGCATGAATCGGGGCATAGCCTCACGCGAAAGCAACGGTGACAAATGATGTCCGGCGCAGAGCCCCGCACTTTCCGCAGCATGTTCATCTCCGACGTCCATCTCGGATCGAAAGCGGCGAAGGCCGAGTTCCTGATCGATTTCCTGCGCCATCACGATGCCGATATCATCTATCTCGTCGGCGACATCGTCGACGGCTGGCGCTTGAGACGAAGCTGGCATTGGCCGCAGAGCCACAATGACGTCGTCCAGAAATTGCTGCGCAAGGCGCGCAAGGGCGCCAGCATCACCTACATCGCCGGCAATCACGACGAGTTCGCGCGCCAGTTCCAGGGCGTGCATTTCGGCGGCATTGTCGTCGCCGACCGCGCCATCCACGAGACCGCCGATGGCAAACGCCTTCTTGTCATTCATGGCGACCAGTTCGACACCGTCGTCCACAATGCGCGCTGGCTCGCCTATCTCGGCGATTACGCCTATGACGCGGCGATGCTGGTCAACCGCGTCATCACGCGCCTGCGCCAGGTGCTCGGCCTGCCTTACTGGTCGTTCTCGTCCTGGGCCAAGGTCAAGGTCAAGAAGGCGGTGAATTTCATCGGCTCGTTCCAGACCGTGCTGACCGAGGAGGCGCGCCGCTCGCACGTCGACGGCGTCATCTGCGGGCACATCCACCACGCCGCGATCGAAAGCTACGAGGACGTGCAGTACATCAACACCGGCGACTGGGTGGAGAGCTGCACGGCGGTGGTCGAGCATTTTGACGGCCGGATGGAAATCCTGCACTGGGCGCATGTCCTGCCGGAGACTCCGGTCGGCGGCGAGGTGCTCGTGCCGATCGACATCAAGGGCAGGGCAGTCCAGGCGGCTTGACCAAAACCCGGCCGCCCTCGCTTCAATCGGTTAGTCCAGCGGTTTCATCGACTTTTTCGCCGTGTTATGCAGCGGCAGATGTGGTGGGCCGACCCGGCTGAATGCCGTGCCGACGGATCGCCTGTCAATGTCCTCGCTGCCGCCGCTTTCGCCCGAACAGCTCGTCAAGCCACGCCATTTCGAACTGCGCATGAGCTTGATCTTCTTCACGCTCTTCGTGCCGCTCGGAACGCATGTGCCGTATTTTCCCCTGTGGCTGCAGGCCAAGGGGTTCCACGCCGAGCAGATAGCCGTGATCCTCGCCGCGCCGATGTTCCTGCGTGTGGCAACGACGCCTTTTCTTACCGCGCTGGCAGACAAAGCGAGCGACCGCGCCAATGTCTATGTTGCGCTGGTCGCCGCATCGCTGATCCTGTCCGCCGGCTACCTCCTGCCGCCGACCTACGCAATGGTACTTGCCGTATCCCTGGCGCTGACGGTCGTTTGGACGCCGCATTCGCCGATTGCCGATTCGCTCGCCCTTTCAGGCGTTCGCCGCTTCGGCTCGAACTACGCCGGTATGCGCAAATGGGGCTCGATCTCCTATCTCTGTGCTAATCTCGCCGGCGGTTTCATCTTGTCGGCGAGCGGTGCTCAGGCTGTCCCGGTGATCATCTTCGTGTCGTTATGCGCTGCGCTAGCCGCCGGGCTGATTGCGCCGCGCCTCGGCCGCCCGCGCCGCGCCTCGCCGCTTTCGGCTGCCGACATTCAGCAATCGGCGTCAAAACTCCTCAACCCGTATTTTCTTTATTTTTCGACCGGGGTCGGCGTCATCACCGCCAGCCACGCGTTTCTCTACGGCTTCGTGTCGATCTACTGGAAGTCGATCGGCATCAGCGATTCGGTTGTTGGGCTGCTGTGGGGGTGGGGCGTCGTCGCCGAGATATGCATGTTCGTCGTCTTCACCCGGGCTTTCGCCTCCTTCTCGGTCGTGTCGATCATGCTGATTGCCGGGACAGGCGCTATCGTGCGCTGGATCGCCTTCCCTTTGATCTGGCCGCTTGGGCTTGGCGTTGGCGGGTTTTTCGCGATCCAGACGCTGCACGCGGTTTCGGTGGCGCTGGTGCTAATTGGCCTGCAAAAGATGATCGGTGAGACCGTCGTGGAAGAACGCACCGGGGCGGCGCAAGGCATCGCCTACTTTTCCAACGGCTTCTTCATGGCGGTGGCGACGCTGATTTCCGGTCCTCTTTACGACCGCTTCGGCGCGAGCGGCTTCTTTGCTATGATCCCGATCGCCCTGACGGGCCTGGCGCTGATCGGGCTTGCGGCGCGTTCAGCCCCACAGCGCCGGCTCGGGCGGTGACACCAGCGACCCTCGATAGACGAGACCGGGAACGCGGTCGCGGGCTAGCAGCAACGGACCGTCGAGATCGACGAAATCGGCATCCTGCGCCAACAGAACGGCCG
This sequence comes from Mesorhizobium sp. M1142, assembly GCF_040318565.1. Lineage (NCBI taxonomy): Bacteria > Pseudomonadati > Pseudomonadota > Alphaproteobacteria > Hyphomicrobiales > Phyllobacteriaceae > Mesorhizobium > Mesorhizobium sp. M1142. The sequence goes on along the minus strand of NZ_JAMYMK010000014.1, from coordinate 75,314 downwards.
GCGCCATCGCAAGCGATGTGCCGACCATGCAGCCGACCATAACGCCAAGACCCAGTTCGCGGGCGCGGTCGCGAAGCACGAGCGCTGCGGTCAGGCCGCCGGATTTGTCGAGCTTGATGTTGATGGCGTCGTAGAGGCCGACAAGCGCTCCAATATCCTTCGCCTCGTGCACGCTTTCGTCGGCGCAGATCGGCACCGGATGCGCGATGTGGCGAAGAATACCGTCATGTCCCGCCGGCAGCGGCTGTTCGATCAAGGCGATACCTTGCGCAGCGGCAAAGGCGAGGTTTTCTACGATGTTATCGTTCGTCCAGCCTTCGTTGGCATCAAGAATGATTCGGCTGTCGGGTGCCGCCGCCGTCACTGCGCGGATGCGGGCGATGTCGTTGTCGCCGCCGATCTTGACCTTGAGCAGCGGGCGCTGGGCGTTGGCGCGGGCCTGCGCCGCCATCGCTTCCGGCTCGGCGAGCGACAATGTGTACGCCGTCTCAAGCGGTCGTAACGGAACGCTTCGTATCGTATGCGCCACCGGTGTTCCGCTGATCTTCGCTTCCAGGTCCCAGAGCGCGCAGTCGATGGCGTTGCGTGCCGCGCCGGCAGGCATGGCACCGAGCAGGGCGATGCGGCTGATGCCGTGCGCGATCTCACTGCGCATCGCCTCTATCGCGCCACGCACACCCTCAACGGTCTCGCCATAGCGCTTGTAAGGAACGCATTCGCCGCGCCCTGTACGGCCGTTTTCGGTGATGGCGCAGGAAATCACCTCCGCTTCGGTCTTCGAGCCGCGCGAAATGGTAAAGGTCCCGGCTATCGGAAAGCGCTCGGCCTCGACCGAAATGACACGCGCCATATTTTTCTGCTCCGGCTGTGCACAAGGAGGATGTCGGCAAATCGACAGCTCGGCCCCGTCAGGCTAAACAGGACGCCATGTTGACCATCCGCAAACGCGACGCAAGCGGCCCTGCCAAGGAGCCCGACCACCAGCCGCGCATCGCGATCGGCGAGGAGGGCGGCGTTCTCGGCTGCGCTTTCTCGGGAAGCTGGACGACACGCACCGTGGCGCTGGTCGATGCCGAGATGCGCAAGATCGAGAAGCGCAGCGGCTTCCAGACGCTGGCGCTCGATCTGTCGCAGATCGAGAAGATGGACACTGCCGGGGCGTGGCTGATCGATCGCCTGGTGAGCAGCTTCGAAAAGAAGGGCGTCGAGATCAAGATGCAGGGGCAAAGCGAGATTGCCTCGATCCTGCTTGGCGCCGTCGGCGATGCGGTTCGACGCGAGCCCGGATCCGGTCCGGCAAAGCCGCCCAACTTCATCATTCGGGGGCTCGAGGCGGTAGGCCGTCGCGTCTATGAGATGCGCGACGATTTCCTGGCCGCAATGAACATCCTCGGCGCCACGATACGCGGCTCTCAGATGAAGCTTGGCCGTGGCCATGCCGTCAATATGGCGGCGATCTTCAACCAGATCGATCGCATGGGCGTCGGCGCCATACCGGTGGTGGTGCTGATGTCGGCCATCGTCGGTGCGATCGTTGCCCAGCAAGGCGCCTATCAGCTCAGTTATTTCGGCGCCGACATCTTCGTCGTCGACCTGGTCGGCGTGCTGATCCTGCGCGAGCTCGGCGTTTTGATGACGGCGATCATGATCGCCGGCCGCTCCGGTAGCGCGATTACCGCCGAGATCGGCTCGATGAAGATGCGCGAGGAGGTCGATGCGCTGAAGGTGATCGGTCTTAATCCAATCGGCGTGCTGGTGTTTCCGCGGTTGGTCGCGCTGGTCGTCGCGCTGCCTTGCCTGACGATCATCGCCAACTTTGCAGCACTGGGCGGCGGCATTTTGGCTGCATGGCTCTACTCTGATATTGCACCGGCAGCGTTCATCGATCGGCTGCGTGTCGCAATCGACCTCAGCACCATCTTTGCGGGCCTGATCAAGGCGCCGTTCATGGCCATGATCATCGGCATAATCGCCTCGGTCGAGGGCATGAAGGTTGGCGGCAGCGCCGAATCGCTCGGCCAGCATGTCACCGCCTCAGTGGTGAAGTCGATCTTCGTGGTCATTATCCTCGACGGGCTTTTCGCCATGTTCTATGCAGCGATCGAGTTCTGAGATGGAGCTGCCGGGCACAAACACGACCAAGGTGGCGACGAAGGCCAAAGAAGACGAGATCGTGCTGTCAGCACACGACATCACCGTATCGTTCGCCGACCAGGTCGTTCTCGACAAATTGTCGCTCGATATCTGGCGCGGGGAGATTCTCGGCTTTGTTGGTGCCTCCGGTGCGGGCAAATCTGTTCTCTTGCGCACCATCCTTGGCTTGACGCGCAAGCAATCGGGAACAATCAAACTGTTCGGCGTCGACGTCGAGAAGGCAACCGAAAGGGAGCGCCTTCGCATCGACATGCGGCTTGGCGTGCTGTTCCAGCATGGCGCTCTTTTTTCGGCGCTGACGGTCCTCGAAAACGTCCAGGTGCCGATGCGTGAATATCTCGATTTGCCGAAGAAGCTGATGGACGAACTTGCCATGCTTAAGGTGGAGTTGGTCGGACTGCCGCCGGAGGCGGCGCAGAAATTCCCCTCCGAGCTCTCCGGCGGCATGATCAAGCGTGCCGCCTTGGCGCGCGCCCTGGCGCTCGATCCGGACATCGTTTTCCTCGACGAGCCGACGTCCGGCCTCGATCCAATTAGTGCGGCTGAATTCGACGAATTGGTCGTCAAGCTGCGCGATACGATGGATTTGACCGTGTATATGGTCACGCATGATCTCGACACGCTGTTTACCGCGTGCGACCGCGTGGCGGTGCTTGGCAACAAGAAAGTGCTGGTCGAGGGCACGATCGACGACATGCTCAGGAGCGAGGAACCCTGGGTAAAATCCTATTTCCGCGGAAAACGCGCCCGGCAACTTGATCTTGCGGCGCGCGCATAGCCATAAGTGAGCAATGGAAACCAGGGCCAACTACGTCATTGTCGGCATTTTCACGCTGGCCGCGATCCTCGCGGCTTTCGCTTTCGTCTATTGGACGGCGGCTATCGGCGAAAGGGGCGAGACGGCGGTGCTGCGCGTGCGCATTCCAGGCTCCGCTTCGGGGCTCGGCCGTGGCAGTTTCGTGCTGTTCAATGGCGTCAAAGTCGGCGACGTGCGCCGTGTCTATATCGACGTCGACAATCCGACTGCTGCTATCGCCGACACCGAAATAGACCGGAATACGCCTATCACCAAGTCGACGCAGGCCGATATCGGGCTTGCCGGCCTCACCGGCCAGGCCAACATCGAGCTCAAGGGCGCCGACCCCAAGGAGCCAAAACTCCTCGACGAGGCGGAAAAGGAAGGCCGCGTCGCCGAGATCGTTGCCAACCCGTCGGCGGTCACCAACCTGTTGCAGACGGCGCAGAACATCTTCACCCGGGCCGACAAGGTCCTTTCGGAGCTCGAAGGCTTCACCAAGGATGTGCGCGGGCCGCTGACGCAGACCGTCAACAATGTCCAGACCTTCTCCGATGCACTGGCCAGGAATGCGGACGGCGTCGACAAGTTCCTGGCCAGCGTCAGCTCGCTGGCGGATGAACTGAAGGGTGTTTCGGGCAAGCTCGACGGCACGCTGAAGGCGGCGGAAGGGCTACTCAATGCCGTCGATAAGGACCAGATCAAGAGCATCGTCGCCAACGTCGACACGGTCACCGCCAATCTCAAGGAAACCAGCAAGCAGTTCGACACGGTTATCAAGAACGTCGACACGGCGGTCGGCTCGATCAACGACTTCGCCCAGAAGACGCAAGGCACGCTGGCCAAGGTCGACGGCGTTCTCGACGGCATCGATCCGGCTGAGGTGCGCACCGCGCTGGCCAATATCCAGAAGGCCAGCGAAAACGCCAACGAGGCTGCCGCCGACATCGCCAAGGTGACCAACAAGTTCGCCAACCGAGCCGATGACATCGATGAAACCATCAAAGACGCGCACCAGCTCGCAGGACGCCTCAACGATGCCTCGGTGCGAGTCGACGGTATCCTTGCCAAGGTCGACAAACTGCTCGGCTCCGGCCAGGCCGACGGCGTCATGGCCGACGCCAGAGCGACGCTGAAATCGTTCAAGCAGGTCGCCGACACGCTGAACGCCCGTCTCGGTACCATTACCGACAATCTGGCGCGGTTCTCGGGACAAGGGCTGCAAAACGTCGAAGCGCTGGTCCAGGACAGCCGCCGTTCGATCAATCGCATCGAAGAGGCGGTAACCGATCTCAGCCGCAACCCACAAAGGATCTTGTCCGGCGGCGAGGGCGAGGTCCGGCAGTTCGACGGCAGGGTGCGCCGTTGACTTCGATCCCCGACCACCGCAAGAACATAGCTGGCAGATGCGCATTGTTTCCACGATCCGGGGGGGATCGCGTTTGAAGTCGATCAGTTCAGGCAGCATCACATCGGGTGGGTCTAAGGTCGGGGCGATGTTGCTGGCGCTTTCGCTTGCAAGCTGCGCGGCCTTGCCGGGCGGCAGACCGGCGCCGCTGGATACGTTCGAGCTTTCGGCGCCGTCGCTGGAAGCGCGTGCCCACAGCCGTCGGCAGATACTCATCGCCCAGCCTTCGGCGCTCAAGGCGCTGGATAGCCAGAACATCGTCATCAAGCCATCGCCGCGATCGATCCAGTATCTCAAGGGCGCGCAATGGGCCGACCGGCTGCCGATGATCGTACAGGCGCGGCTGGCAGAGACGTTCCAGCGCTCGGGCAGCTTCACCGGCGTCGGCAAGCCGGGCGAGGGGCTGGCGATCGACTATCAGGTGATCGTCGAGATCCGCTCGTTCGAGGTGCGTGTCGATGGCGGCGAACATGCCGAGGTCGAGCTGTTCGTGCGCCTGTTGAACGACCGCAACGGTGAAGTGCGCGCTTCGAAGACGTTTAGCGCCATCGCGCCCGTTTCGGGCAATGGCAACCAGGCCTATGTCGGCGCGCTCGATGCCGCGTTCGGCGATGCGGCCGGGCAAATCGTCCGCTGGACCGACACTGTGATATGACGCGGCCGGAACTGCTGGCACGGCACTCTACAGCGCCAATGGAATTCAGTACGGCATGAAAAAGGCGGGAAATCCCGCCTTTTCATTTATTCTCTATCGCCCGCTCTAGTGAAGGCGGCCGCTGGCGTGTGCCAGCATCGTGTAGACCTTGCCGGTATCCGAGGTCAGGTAGGTCTGTGCCATGATGTTGTCGCGGTCGTTGCGCGACACGTCCTTGAGCAGCTTTTCGAAATCGTCGCAGTAACGATCGACAGCAGCTCGGAACTCCGCCTCCGACTGATATTTGCGGCGGATCTCGTCGAACGTCTGCTGGCCCTTCAGCGTGTAAAGTCGGCGCGTGAAGACGTCGCGTTCGCCGCGCCGGTAGCGGTTCCACAGCTCGATCGAGGCATCGTGATCGATGGCGCGGGCGATATCGACCGAGAGCGAGTTCAGCGATTCCACGACATGAAGCGGCGAACGCGCAGCGGGAGCCGGGCGCGGCGCTTCGGCGGGTGCCGCCGGCTTGGCATCGTCTTCGCGCGATGCACCGGTCAGGAGGTCGCGCACCCAGCCGCCTTGCGGCGTGCGGCCGTTGGGGTCGCGCTGGCGCGGCGCTTGGTCTGCGGAGCGTTCGAGGTCGAGCGTGCCGCGCAGCGCCGTCTCGCCCGAAGGCGCCTGCGGGGGACGGCGTTGTTCTGGAGCCGGAGCCGGGCGACGTGGCGGCTCAGCGGCGCGTGCGGCAGGCGCTTGCGGCGCCGGACGCAGGTTGCGCTGTTCCGAACTGTCGGCGCTACGGCCAGATTTCGCAACGATTTCAGAAAGTTCCTTCAGCGCGTTGATCTGCTCTGAAACGGCACGGCGGATAGCCGTGGTCGATTCCTTTGCCTCTTCCGGCATCTCGATGACGCCTTTCTTGAGCTCGGCGCGGGTGAGGTCGAGCTCGCTCTTGATCGAGCCGGCGGTACGCCGCATCTCCTCGGTCGCATCGGCAAAGCGCTTGGTGGCCGAATCGACCACTTCGGAAATCGCGATACGGATCTTGTCGGCGGATTCCAGCGTCTTGCCTTCGGCGTTCTGCAGCGTTTGGCCGACCAGATTCTCGAACGAGCGCATGACCCTTTCGAGATCTTCCGATTTCTTGACAAGGCCGACGGCGAGGTCCTCCAGCGACGATTGCCTTTCGAGCGTGTGCTCGAGATTGCTCTGGGCCGAGCTCAACAGGTCCGAGGCACTGGAAAGCAACCGGCTGTGCTCGTCGAACTTGGTGGCGATGGAAGCAACCTCTCGCAAGGTCGAGGACGACAGCTCGGTGAGCCGCGTCGTGTTCGAATCGACCAGGCGCGCCGAACTGGCGAAGGTCTGCGCGGTCTTTTCCGTGGTCGCTGCGAAGCTTTGCGTGCTCCCGGTCAGGCGTTCTTCAACCTGGCCGAGATTGCCTGCCGCCTGCTCGATCAATTGACCGAGCTGCGAGCTGGAAGTGGTCATGCGGCCGATGAGGTCGGCAACGCTGTCGGCAAGCGTCGAGCGCGCGCCTTCGACGGCCGACAGGGTTTCTGCCGTGCGGCTGGCGAGGGCGTCGACGAGGGCGGCGTTTTGAGTGCGCAGCTTCTCGGTCGCACGTTCTGTGACCTCTTCCATGCTCTTTTGCAGCTCGGAGCCGCCCTGGGCAAAGCGCTCGACCAGAGGCCGTGCCGTCTCGTCCAAGATTTTCGATATTTCAGCCGAACGTGCCGCAAGCATCGTATTGAGCTCGCGAGTATTGGCACCGATGGTCTTTGCAGCGTCATTGGTGCTCTGGCCGATATGCTGGCCGACCGCGGTGAAGGTTTCGGCGATCGTGTTGGCACGCGAGACCAACTGCGCCTCGGCGTTCGCGACCTGCTCGTTGAGCTTTTGGCCCATTGTCTCGGCGGAGTAGGCGAGGCGGTTCTCGACGCCGGCGACCTGCTCCTCGACGCGGGCCGCTGTGGCAGCCGCACTCGATGCCAGGCGTTCGTCGGCACCGGCGAGCACCTGCTCGATTTCACGGGCATGGACGGCGAGTTCCTGGCCAGTCTGTCTGGCGCGCTCGGCAACCCGCTGCTCGGTGCTGGTGAAGGCGCCGACAATGGTGTCGGCATGTTCGCCGATGGCAGTGCTGCTGTCGGCGATACGGGATACCAGGCGATGATCCGCCTCCTCGAAGATGCGGCCGATCTCGGACGCACGGGCCGAAAGTGCTTCGGAGCCTTCGGCAATGCGCGAAATAAGTTGCTGGTCGGCGGCATCGAAAATGCGACCCAGATCCGACGCGCGTGCCGCGAGCGCTTCGGCGGATTCGCCGATGCGCACGCCCAGCCGCTCGTCGGCCGTTTCGAAATTGCGCAGGATGTCGCCGGCACGTGCCGCCAGCGACTGGGCCGTTTCGATGGCGCGAGAGACCAGCCTGTGGTCCGCCGCGTCGAAGGTGCCGGCAATCTCGCTTGCTCTGGCTGCCAGCTGATCGGCCGTTTCCTGCGCGCGCGCGAGCAAGGTGTTCGACGTGTCGTCGACGCGGGCAATCAAGGCGCTCGACGCATCCTCGGCGCGCGCGGCAAGACGACGGTCCGCCTCTTCAAAGGTGCGGGCGATGTCCTCCGCCCTGGCGAGCAGGGCAGCCGAGGTCTGCTCGGCACGCTCGGCGATCTTGCGGTCGGCATCGCTGAATGCCGCGCCCGCCTGCTCATGCAGCGCGCTGGTGACTTCCAGGACCTTTTCGCGCAGCGCCCCGGCGACGAAGACCGCGCTTTTTTCGAGCACACTGCGAACGTTGTCGACACCCGTCGACAGCGCCCGCTCCATGGTGCTGGCGCGCTCCTCGATGATGCCTGTCTGCCGGCTGAACGCCTGCTCGATCTTTTCTACGTCGGCAGCGATTGCATCGGAGATGTCGGTGCTCCTGGCGGCGATCTGGTCGATATGGCCGGACAGCGAACGGTCGACATCCTTGCGCGTTTCGGCGAGCCTGGAGAGATCGTCCTGCAATGCGCGGGTCAGCATGTCGCGGCCCTCGCTCAGCTTGCCGACATGACCGGCGACGATCTCGTCGACCTCGCTGCGGCTCATTGCAAGCCTCTCCAGGTCGGCTTCCAACGCGCGCCTGAGGATGTCGCGGCCTTCCGCCAGTTTCTCCACCTGGCCGGCAACCAGCCCATCGATGCTCGAACGGCTTTCGGCCAGCTTGGCGAGATCGTCCTCGAGCGCCTTCGACAGGGTCGAGCGGTCCTGGACGAGCTTCTCTGCGTGGGTTGCGACAAGGCTGTTGACGTTGCCGAGATCGGCTTCCAACGCACGCGAAAACTGCGCGCGATTATCGGTCAATAGCTGCGACTGATCGGCGATGGCGCCCCTGATCGTGTTGAGATCGGCCTCCAAGGCGCGCTTGAGGATATCGCGGCCTTCGGCCAGTTTCTCGACCTGGCCGGAAACCAGTCCGTCGATGCTCGAGCGGCTTTCGGCCAGCTTGGCAAGATCGTCTTCCAAGGCGCGCTTGAGGATGTCGCGACCCTCGGCCAGCTTCTCGACCTGGCCGGCGACCAACCCGTCGATGCTCGAACGGCTCTCTGCCAGCCTGGCAAGATCGTCCTCGAGCGCTTTCGAGAGGGCCGAACGCTCTTCGGTAAGCTTGTTCATATGTTCGGAGACGACGCCCCGCACGGTCTCGAGATCGGTCTCCAGTGCCCGCGACAGCTGACCACGGTCTTCCGCCAGCTTTTCGGACTGGCTGGCGATGACGCCCTTGACAGTGCTCAGATCGGCTTCGAGCGCACGCTTGAGGATGTCGCGGCCCTCTGCCAGCTTTTCGACCTGGCCGGCAACCATCACATCGATGCTCGAGCGGCTTTCGGCCAACTTGGCGAGATCGTCTTCGAGCGCCTTCGAAAGGGTCGAACGGTCTTCGGCAAGCTTGTTCATGTGATCGGAGACAACGCCCCGCACAGCCTCCAGGTCGCTCTCCAGCGCCCGTGACAACTGGCCACGGTCTTCCGCCAGCTTTTCAGACTGGCTGGCGATGACGCCCTTGATCGCGTTCAGGTCCGATTCGAGCGCGCGCTTGAGGATGTCGCGGCCTTCCGCCAGCTTCTCGACCTGGCCGGCAACCAGCCCATCGATGCTCGACCGGCTTTCGGCCAGCTTGGCAAGATCGTCCTCAAGCGTCTTCGAAAGCAGGCTGCGGTCATCGGCGAGCCTGCCAGAATGATCAGCGATCAGACTCCTGATGTCGGAGAGGTCGTTATCGAGTGACTGGGAAAGGCCGCTGCGGTCTTGCGCCAATTTCGCCGAATGCGCCTCGATGAGGCCATTGATGCCGGCGATGTCGGCTTCCAGCGCACTGGCGAGTATGGCGCGACCCTCGGCGATCTTTTCGACCTGACCGGCGACGAGGCCGTCGATGGCGGCGCGATTCTCTGCCAACTTGCCGAGGTCGGCCTCGAGCGCGCGCGAAAGGATGCTGCGGCCTTCGGCGAGCTTGCCGACGTGCCCGGCAACCATTTCATCAATTATCGTACGAGCTTGCACGAGTTTTCCGGAGTCTTCGTTCAGGGCCTGGGCCAGCCTGTTGCGACCCTCTTCAAGGCTTTCGAGATGGCTGCCCAGTGAAGCGTCGATCGCTGCGCGCGATTCGTTGACCTTGCGCAGATCCTCCTCAAGGGCGCGCGAGATAAGGCTGCGGCCTTCGGCAAGCTTCTGCACCTGGTTGGCCACCGCTGCGTCGATTTCGGCGCGACCCTCGGCGAATTTCGCCAGATCGGCCTGCATTGCCGCCGCCATCCGGTCGCGGCTTTCGGAAAGCTTGCGGCTATGGTTTTCAACGGCTTCCTCTATGCCGGCGCGAGCATCGGCAAGCCGCTGGATGTCCGTGTCGAACGAACGCGATACGACATGGCGTGCCGCTTCCATGCGCCCGGCGAAATCGCCGGCGCGGGCTTCAAGCATGGTCGAGGTCGATGAAATGATGTCGGCCATGTCGGCACCGATCTGGGTCTTGCCCTGATCGATCATTGCCGACAGCGTCTCCTTGCTATCCTGGAAGGTGTGGGCGATTTCGCGCGCGCGCTCGACCAGCGTCTCGTTGATCTGGCGTGCGCGAGCCTCCAGCGCGGCGTTGAGCTTCTGCGTGCCGGTGTCGAGCGCCTCGGCGCGGGTCTGGAACTCGCTGATCAGCGCCTGGCCACGTTCGGCAAGCGTCCGCTCAATGCCGTTGAGGCTGGCTTCGAATTCCGAATTGAGTGTGCGGGCGGCGCCGCCGAGCAGCGACACCATGCCGCTTGTGCGGTCGTCGAGCAGGTCGGTCAGCGACCGCGTCAGGCCATCGGTGGTGTCCGTCAGCTTGGCGATGCGGGTGTCGAGCAGGCTGGCGAAGGCCTCGCCCGACGTCGACAGCCGATCGGTGATCGATTCGAGCCGGCCTTCCACCGAATCGAAGATCGACATCGAGCTTCCGTTGATCCTGTCGATCAGCGTGTCGCCGGATTCGTTGATCGTCATCGACAGCTTGGTCGAGGCATTGAGAATGCTGTCGCGAATGATATCGCTGGCGGCGTTGATCTCGTCTTTCAGTGTCTCGTGGGCGCCGGTGATCGAAGCGCGCACGCGCTCGGCATGGGTGACGACTGCTTCGCGCTCGCTGCCCAGCCCATCGACCAGCGAGCGGATGCGGGACTCGTTCTCTGAATAGGAGCGCTCGATCTGGTTCACCTCGCTGTGAACCAGCGTTTCGAGCTCGACGGCACGCGCAAGCGTGCGTTCGATGCCTTCGCCCATGGCTGCCACCTCGCGGCGAACCGCTTGGCCGATCATCATGACGCGATCCTGGGCAAGATTTTCCGGCTCGGCCAGACGGAAGGCCACCTCGGTCATCGACTGCGCGGCAAGGCGCATCTCCTGAGCGCGGCGAATCATCACTGCGAATGCCCAGAACAGGATGACAGGCACGATTGCCGCGACCGCCAGGCCGATCAGCTCGGGACGGGCGAAAAACTGATCGAAGGTGCGGATGTTCCAGATGCCAGGTCCGAACAACAGGTTCGCAAGGCCGCCAGCGCCGGCGATCCAGGCCAGCGAAACGAAAGCCACGACCCAATAGATCGTGTTCGAGGCGCGCCGATTGAGGGTGTGCAGGAGCGTTTTATAGTCTTTTTGACGATCGTCGTTGGCCGGCGAGAAAGCTGCCGGCTGCGAGCCATTGCGCGTTGCGACAGGACGCAACTCAGCCGGCTTGGCCTTTGGCGCGGAATTTGCGTTCTGGCGTTGATTGGCGGCTTGTGCCGCGCTCTGGGTCTGGTCCGGGGCAGGCGGTTCGTTCTGGCTGCGACCTTCGCGCGCCAGCTCGTCGGCGGCTTGCGATATTTGCGCTTCCAGATCTTCCATGGATGCCGCCATGTCGAAGTCGCCGCCGGCATCGCCGCTCAGGTCGATATCGAGTGCCTTTTCGAGTTCTCTGGCTACGTCGCTGTCGAGCGTTCTTGTCGTCGTTGGTTTCTTCGCCATGCCTTCGCTACCCTGTACAAGCTGCGGCGGGACTTATGGTTCTGCTTATTGATTCTGCCTAGCGTGTCCCGCGCAGGAGGCTGAAAATGGACCCTGTCGTATCGTAATGACACAGCCGGGTAAAGAAAACATGCATTCCGCCCGATACGTAAAACTTTAAATATAAGGTTAACACAGCCGTGATTCCGGCGCCGTTATCGCGACATTTTTCCGGGCCAATCATTAACCCGTTGTCCACCGGATACGCCTAGTTTTTGCGGCGGTCGAAGAACGGAGTCTCAAAGTGATACGTGGCGAAAACGGCATTGCCTTCTCGATGCCCGGCGGCGATGTGTCGGGGACAGCCGGGGCGCGGCCGATCGACCTGGCGCATCTTGCGCGCCAGACGATGGGCGATCGGAGCCTCGAGCAGGAGGTGCTGGCTCTGTTCGTGCAGCAGGCGCTGTCGGTGCGCGACAAGATCGTCGATGCGGATGTCGGGCAGCGGCTGCTATTGGCACACGGGCTCAAAGGCTCGGCGCGCGGGGTCGGCGCCTTCGCCATCGCCGATTGCGCCAGTGCGATCGAATGCCGGCCCGAAGACGCCGGCACGCTGAAGCGGCTTGGCTCGCTGATCGAAGAAGTGCGCGACTTCGTCGCCGCCATCAGCCGATAGCACTTATTCCCGAAACGCCACACAGCGGCGCTTTGGCGCCGCAGTTGACTTGTCCGGCAGAGTGATTATGTCGGCTCAGACTCCCTTCAGGTGACAAATGACCAAGCTGACCTTCATCGCCCATGACGGCACGCATTTTGACGTGGATGCCGAAAACGGCTCGACCGTCATGGAAAATGCGATCCGCAATGCGGTGCCGGGAATAGAAGCGGAATGCGGCGGCGCCTGCGCCTGCGCGACCTGCCATGTTTATGTCGACGAAGCCTGGACGGCGGAGGTCGGCGAGCCGGAAGCCATGGAAGAGGACATGCTGGACTTCGCCTACGACGTCCAGCCGAATTCGCGGCTGTCATGCCAGATCAAGGTGCGCGACGCCCTCGACGGGCTGGTCGTGCGCGTGCCGGCCCGCCAGGGCTGAAGCCGATTTTTGCCGCTGCCGCTTGGCAGCGGACCAATGGTCATGCAGTGTCGCGCCGTTTTCCCATAAAGGCGCATGCTTCATGACCGCTATCATCAAGACAGACGTACTCATTGTCGGGGCAGGGCCTGTCGGCCTGTTTGCGGTATTCGAGCTCGGCCTCTTCGACATGAAGTGCCATCTGATCGACATACTCGACCGGCCCGGGGGGCAGTGCGCCGAACTCTACCCGGAAAAGCCGATTTACGACATTCCGGGCTGGCCCTCGATCTCGGCGCAAGGTCTGGTCGACAAGCTGCTTGAGCAGATCGCGCCGTTCAAGCCCGAGTTCACCTATAACCGCATGGTTTCGGGCCTGGAAAGACTGGAGGACGGCAGCTTCCGCGTCACTACCGACGAAAACGAGGTGTTCGAAGCCAAAATCGTCGTGATCGCCGCTGGCGGCGGCTCTTTCCAGCCGAAGCGGCCGCCGATCCCGGGCATCGAACCCTATGAAGGCAAGAGCGTGTTCTACTCGGTGCGCCGGATGGAGGACTTTCGCGGCCATGACCTCGTCATCGTCGGCGGCGGCGATTCGGCGCTCGACTGGACGCTGAATCTGCAGCCAGTGGCCAAGAGCGTGACACTGGTGCACCGGCGGCCCGAATTCCGTGCAGCGCCCGACAGCGTCAACAAGATGTATGCCATGCAGGAGATGAAGCAGCTGGAATTCCAGGTCGGACAAGTGACTGGCCTGACCGGCGCCGACGGCCAGCTCGCCTCCGCCATCATCAAGGGACCGGAGGGCGATATCGAAGTACCGTGTACGCGGATGCTGCCATTCTTCGGCCTGACGATGAAGCTCGGCCCAATCGCCGAATGGGACCTCAATCTCCACGAGAACCTGATCCCGGTCGACACCGAAAAATTCCAGACGTCGGTACCCGGCATCTTCGCCGTCGGCGACATCAACTGGTATCCCGGCAAGTTGAAGCTGATCCTGTCAGGCTTCCATGAGGTCGCTTTGATGGCGCAAGCAGCCAAGCGCATCGTCAGCCCCGGCGAGCGCATTGTGTTCCAGTATACGACCTCGTCGACCAGCTTGCAGAAGAAGCTCGGCGTGGTCGACTGACCCTCGCTGTATTTTTGTCGGGCCGGTCTACTCCGCCAACGCTGGGGCCACAGCCTCGGCATGGCCGCGAAGCGTTTTTTCCGGCATCAGCCAGAGCGTGATGAACGACAACAGCAAGGTTGCGGCCGCGGCAAGAAAGATCATCACGAACGGCATGGCCGAGGCAACATGGCCGGCCGGCTGCGTGCCTTCGCTGGCCAGCGGCAGGCCGTAGCCAAGGGCGACGGCACCAAGCATGGCGACGCCAAGCGCGCTGCCCAGCGAGCGGAGGAAGGTGAGAACGCCGGTCGCCACGCCAAGGTGCATACGATCGACAGCGTTCTGGACCGAGACAGTGGCAACCGGAAAGGTCGTGCCTGTGCCCAGGCCTACGCAGGTCGTCAACACCTCGACGAGCAACAGTGAGGCATGCCCGGCGACCAGGCTGAGCACGCCGAGGCACAGGATCGAGAAAACCGTTCCGATCATGGCAATGCGTTTATAGTGGAAAAAGCGCGGGATCATTCGCGCGCTGAAGGTCGCACCGGCCACCGTGCCGAGCATCAGCCCAAGCAACGCGGTGCCCGATTCGCTGACCGACAGGCCGACGACCGATTGCAGGTAGACCGGCAGATAGACCGACAAGCCGACATTGGCGGCCTGCAGCAGGAACATCGACAGCGTCCCGGCGAGAACGATCGGATTGCCGAGCACTTCGAGCGAGATCAGCGGTTCGGCCGCACGCAGCAGCCTCAGCGCGAACGCGCTCCAGAACACCGCTGAGCCGGCGAGCAGTCCAAGGATTTCAGGCGACAGCCAGGGATACTCGCTGCCGCCCCAGTTCAAGGCAAGCAGCAGCAGCGAGGTGGCCGCGACCAGAAGCAGCGCGCCGAGGCCGTCGATGCGGTGATGTTTTGCGGCGATCGGCAGCTTCTTGAGCGGGTTGTTGATGATCGCCATCGCCAGCAGGCCGAGCGGAATGTTGATCCAGAAGATCAGCGACCAATGCAGATGTTCGGCGAAGGTGCCGCCGAGCAGCGGCCCGGCGATGCTGGCGACGGCCCAGGTGCCCGAGATCCAGGCGGCGTAGCGAGCCCGCTCACGCGGCGGCACGAGGTCGCCGATCACGGTCTGCGTCAGGGCGAACAGCCCGCCGCCGCCTGCGCCCTGGATCGCCCGGCCGACAACCAGGACCAGCATGTTGGGGGCGGTGGCGCTGACCAGCGAGCCGGCGAGAAAGATCAGGATTGCAGCATAGACGGTCGGCCGGCGACCATAAATGTCGGAGATCTTGCCGTAGAGCGGCGCCACGGCGGTCGCGGTCAGAAGATAGCCGGTCACGATCCACGGCAGATACTCGGCATGCCCGAGCAGACGTGCCATCGTCGGCATCGCCGGCGCGACGATGGTCTGGTCGAGCGCTGCCAGCAGCATCGACAAGAGCACGCCGCCGATGATGGCGTTTTTCTCGGTTTCGGTCAGCGGCGTGCTGGTTTCCACCATCGCTTGCTTGTCGATAGCCTGGTCCATATCCATTCATCCCATTACGCTTGGGTGCACGTCCGCGAGGCGCTGGAGTGCGTCGAGTGTACAGATTGGCCGTGTTCTCGTGCCTTTGAGATGAGCCCTGCGAACTCGATATATGTCGTTCGCTATAGGCCGATTTCGACAGCGGCTCGAAAGTTTTTCGAAGCTGGCACCATGTTTCGGCAAAATTGGCTTTGGTCCAAATTGGCTTTTCCGACGACGCGAAGTTCAGCCGGGAGCGAGTCGGCCGTTCTCAATGCGCTCGATGCGGTAATTCAAGAGCCGCAGGATGCGGCTTTGGAAATTGACGCTTTCCACACGATCGAAGCGCATCTGCTCCTGGTCGTGCTTGGCGAGCATGGCCGCCGTTATTTTTGCGGCCTTGGCCTTGGCCAGTTCGCAGGTCTTTTCCGGGTAGCTCGCCTTCAAGGCGTCTTCGAGTTCGCGGCCATGGTTCTTGGCAATCTCGACGTGGCGTTCCTCATGGCGCTTGATGTCGGCGGACAACGTATCCCAGAACAGCCTGACGCCTGCATCGGCTTTCCGCGGGCGGCGCCACTGCGGAAGGATCACCTTGACCTTGACGGTGACGACAGCGTCGGCAATCCAGCACGAGCCCGGCTTTTGCGCATAGCTGACGCGGGTGGTGAACGCCATCTGGGTAGCGCCTGGATGCCGCGACCCGGTGCTTTTCACCCGAGGCCCGAGTTTCGACAGCTGGGTCTCGATGTCGTCGAGCGTCCTGCCGCCGATCGGGAAATAACTATATGTCTTGACGAGAGTTGCAGCGCTGGCCGGGAATGCGGTCAGGGCGAGCATCAGGGCGCAAAGGAAGGATCGTTTCATTGTGTTGCCTCTTTGCCCACCTTGCTTTACCGCCGTCTCCGGCGCAACGGAATTGATCCCCGGCCACGCCGCGGGATCGGGCATGGTTGATGGGCAATGATGACAGGGCGATGGCAGTTAGCCCACGGACGCCATCTCGACATTGGTGGCAAGGCCGTGGTCGTCGGCATCCTCAACATCACGCCGGACAGTTTTTCCGACGGCGGCCTGTTCGATGCGCCTGAAAGAGCAGTTGACCAGGCGCGCCGCATGGTCGGGGAGGGGGCCTCCGTCATCGACATCGGCGGAGAATCGACACGTCCCGGGGCGTCTGCGATCTCCGCAAAGGAAGAGCAGGCTCGCATATTGCCGGTCATCGAGGCGCTCGCGACGTCTGGCGGAACGCTGATCTCGGTCGATACCTATCGCGAGGAAACGGCCCGGCTCGCCGTTCAAGCCGGCGCACATATCGTCAATGATGTCTGGGGCCTGCAGCGCGAACCGGGCATTGCCCGCGTCGCGGCCGAAACCGGCGCCGGGCTTGTCATCATGCACACGGGACGGGATCGACAGAAACTACCCGACGTGATTGCCGATCAGCTCTTCTTCCTCAGGAAGTCGCTGGAAATTGCGCGACGGAGCGGTGTTGCCGACGACCATATCGTGCTCGACCCGGGCTTCGGCTTCGCCAAGGAGACGGCCGCTGAAAATCTTGACCTGATGGCACGGTTTTCCGAGCTTCGTGCGCTGGGTTTTCCACTGATGGCCGGCACATCGCGAAAGCGCTTTATCGGCACCGTCACCGGCCGCGATGCAGCCGCAAGGGGCGCCGGAACCGCGGCCACCAGCGTCATCCTGAGGCTCAGAGGCGCGCATCTCTTTCGCGTCCACGATGTCGCAATCAACGTGGATGCGTTGGCCATTGCCGATGCTATGCTGGCGCGTGAGATCGG
This sequence comes from Mesorhizobium sp. M1142, assembly GCF_040318565.1. NCBI lineage: Bacteria > Pseudomonadati > Pseudomonadota > Alphaproteobacteria > Hyphomicrobiales > Phyllobacteriaceae > Mesorhizobium > Mesorhizobium sp. M1142. The sequence continues at coordinate 58,341 of NZ_JAMYMK010000014.1, read as the reverse complement.
GGAAAGCTGAGCCATGTATGTCATCCGCATGAAAAACTGCGCTTTCTTCGCTCGGCACGGTGTGCTGGACGAAGAAGAGACGCTCGGCCAGCGCTTTTATGTCGATGCGGCACTCACGGTGGATCCCGGGCGGGCGCTGGTCGAGGATTCCATCGAGGACACCGTCAATTACGGCATCGCTTTTGCGGTCATCGAGAAGATCATTACAGGCGAGCGGCGCTTTCTGATCGAAGCGCTGGCGCTCGAAGTGGCGAGGGCGCTGACGGCGCGGTTTCCGCAGATAAAAAAGGCCGAGATCACCGTGCGCAAGCCGAATGCCCCGGTGCCGGGTGTGCTCGATCATGTCGAGGTGACCGTTGTCTGGCCAGAATAATACCGTCTATCTCAGTCTCGGCGGCAATCTCGGTGATCCGGCGAGGTCGATGGCTGCGGCACTGGGCATTCTGGATGCCGACGAGAGCACGCGCGTCGTTGCCGTTTCGTCGCTCTACCGCACGCCGCCTTGGGGCAAGCTCGATCAGCCGGATTTCCTCAATGCGGCGGCCGAAATCTGGACCGCGCTCGCACCGCGAGAGTTGCTGGACCTCTGCCTTGATGCCGAGCGAAAACTGAAGCGGGTGCGCGAGGAGCGCTGGGGGCCGCGCCTGATCGATATCGACATTCTGGTGTTCGGCGACCGCGTTATCCACGAGACCGGGCTGGAGGTGCCGCATCCGCGCATGCTGGAGCGCGCCTTCGTGCTGGCACCGCTGGCAGAAATTGCGCCGGAGCTCGTGGTCGACAGCAAGAGCGTGTCGGAGCGGCTGGCCGCAGTCGACACATCGGGCATTGAACGGCTGCCGTCAGGCCGGGATTGGTGGAAGGCCTGACGCTGCCGCCATCGGAGCCCGAAATCAGCCGGAAAACCCACCTCCGTCGAGGAACATTTGTTCGTCCGGTGTCGTCTCGCGGCCAAGCATCCTGTTTCGGTGCGGAAAACGGCCGAAGCGCTGGATGATGTCGCGATGCTCGCTCGCATATTTCAGGTAGGATGGCGCCTTGGCGGCTGTAAGCTCCACCGATTTGAGCTGATCGGCGAGGTCCTCCGAATGCTCATAGGGCAGATAGAGAAAAACGCGGAGCTCTTCGTCGAGCGCCAGGTCATGGCCGTCAGCGATCGCCTTCCCGGCGAAATGCCGCGCCAGCGGGTCCGTGGCGTACATGTGGCCGGTGCCGCGAAAGCAGTTTCGCGGAAACTGGTCGAGGAGGATCATCAGTGCCAGCGACCCTTCGGCGTGTTCAGACCAGCCGTCGCATTCGCGGCCGGCGGCGGCGAAGTGCAGATCGAAAAACCGGGTGCGGAAGTCGGCATCAAAGGCGTCGTTCTTCTCGAACCATGCCTCCTCCCCGGCGTCGCGCCAGAATCTGGTGACGGAGAGAGCGCGCTCGTCCAGTTCGTTCATCATTCGCGTCATTCCAAGGTTTAATCGGCCGGTTCGGATTTCTGCAGCACGCCGGCGGTCTCTTCGTTGAGCGCCTGGCCCGCGCGTCGTGGCGTGCTGAGCGGCGTCGGAATGGGGGTGCCGATATTGCCTTTGAGAAAGCGTCGCCCGGCGCGGATGCCTTCGGCCAGCTGAAGTTCGAAACGGGCAACGTCGCGGCGACGGACATCCTCGATGACCTCGGCGACCTCTTCCGGGTCGACGCCAAGGGCTTCCAGTGTCGAGCCGCCGAAGACAAGCGCCGATTCGAAGGTCTCGCGGAGCTGATAGTCGACGCCGGCACGAATGAGCTGCAACGCCGTACCGCGGTCGAAAGCCCGTGCCAGCACCGTCAGCAAGGGAAATTCCGCCTTGATCAGTTCGGCGATGCGCACGGCGGCATCGGGCTTGTCGACGCAGATCAGCACTGCGCGTGCCCGCCCGGCTCCCGCGGCACGCAGGATGTCCAGCCGCGTGCCGTCGCCATAATAGACCTTGAAGCCGAAATCGGCTGCCGCCTGGATCATTTCGACCTCATTGTCGATGATCGATACGTCGATGCCGCGCAACAAAAGCGGCTGGCTGGCGATCTGGCCGAACCGGCCAAAGCCGATGATCAGCACGCTGCCGGTCAGGCCGTTGGCGACATCAACGCCTTCAAGCGACTGCTCGTCGCGCGGCGTCAGATACCGCAGGGCTACGATTGCCAACGGCGTCAGCACCATGGAAATGATGACGATAGCGGTCAGCATCGCATTGGCCTGGCTATCGATGATCCCGACTGCCGCTGCTGCGGAATAGAGGACGAAGGCGAATTCGCCGCCTTGCGCCATGAAGACCGCGCGCTCGAGCGCTTCCCGGTGGCCGGTTTTGAGGACGCGGGCAACGATATAGATGCCGATCGCCTTCATCATCATGTAGGCGACGACATAGATGGCAATGAGCTGCCAGTTGACGACGACCACATGCAGGTCAAGTGACATGCCGACGGCGAGGAAGAACAGCCCGAGCAGAATGCCGCGGAACGGTTCGATGTCGGCCTCCAGCTGGTGGCGGAAGGTCGATTCCGACAAGAGTACGCCGGCCAGGAAGGCGCCCATCGCCATCGACAAGCCGGAAAGCTGCATGGCGAGCGCCGATCCGAGAACGACCAGAAGGGCGGCTGCGGTCATCACCTCGCGGGCGCGCGCATCCGCCAGGATACGGAAGAACGGATTGAGCAGATAGCGTCCTGCAAGCACCAGCCCGACGATCGCGGCAAGGCCGATACCGACCTCCGTCAACCGATCCGACAGGCTCATATCGGCACCGCCCGGCGCGAGGAAGGCGATCAGCGCCAGCAGCGGCACGATGGCCAGGTCTTCCAAAAGCAGGACCGAAACGATGCGCTGGCCCTTGGGCGTGGCCAGCTCGCCGCGTTCTTCCAGCAATTGCATGACGATGGCCGTCGAGGTGAGCACGAAACCGGCGCCGGCGACGAAGGATTGCGCGATAGGAAAACCTCCCGCCAGCCCGACGCCGGTCAGCAGGACCGCGCAGACGCCGACCTGCAGCGCGCCAAGCCCGAAAATCTCGCGGCGCAGGCCCCACAGCCGTGACGGCTGCATCTCCAGTCCGATGATGAACAGGAACATGACGACGCCGAGTTCGGCGACATGAAGAATGGCTTCCGATTCGGAAAAGATGCGCAGCCCAAACGGGCCGATCACGACGCCGGCCGTCAAATAGCCGAGGATGGAGCCAAGTCCCATGCGCCTGAAGATCGGCACCGCAACGACGCCGGCGGCAAGCAGCGCCACCACCTGGATCAGATCGCTGTTCGATGCCTCTGCCGCCATGCCTGCCGTTCCGCTCTCTTGCAACAAGCGGCCAAGATAGGGGCTTCGGAGCGGATCGAACAGTGCGAATCCGGTGCGTCGTGGAAGCGATATTGCAGGCGCACTGCACAGGATAATGGGCCTCCGGGCGTTGCTTGTTCCAGCGATCCGGCGCTAAGGACGCCCGGCTTCGGCCAGTGGAGGGTGAGCGACGATCAAGTCGCGGCCCTTTTTGAGGAGATGACTGACATGAAGACGTTTTTGCTGGTTGCCGTTGGTATCGCGGCACTTGCCGGCTCCGCCTGTTCCAAGGCACCGGAGTGCACGACCGAGATGCTGAGCAAGAAGGCTCAGGACATGACTGCAGCGCTTCAGGCTGCGATTACCAAGGATCCGGCCAAGGCAGCCGATCTCACAGCCAAGGTCCAAGCGGTCACAACCAAGTATCCGGGTGGCACAACAGCGGCTGACGCCTGCAAGGCCTATGACGAGCTGACTGCGGCGATCAAAGGCTGAGCGCCCATTGCATGTCAAAGAGGGCGGCGCCGTTTGGCTGCCGCGTTTTTCATGCCGGAGGCTCAGTTCGGAGCGATGGAGCCAACTTCTACCCCATCGACCCGCTTCAACTTCATCCCGATGACCGGGACCAGTTGCTGGTCGACGCGCACGGCAACGGTCACCGTCATCGAGTTGTCGTCTGGGACAAGCGCCTGCATAACGCCGCGCAACTGATTGCGATTGATGGTGAAAACCACCTTGTGCGCATCGACGACATTACCACCGATAATGTCGAGGCCGGACCCGGCGGCGCCGCCCATGAAGCTGCCCTTGTAGCCCTGGCGGCCCTTGTGCTCGATCGTTGCCGACATCTGCTGGGTGAACATGCCGACCCGGCAGCCGCCGTCGAGCGACATGCCGACTTTGCCGTCAGGCGTCGAGCCGGTGAAGCTGCAGGTGAATTTCGTGCCCTTGTATTTGCCAGCGACGATTTCTCCGGGGCCGACCCATTTGCCTTCGACCGATCGAAAGAACTGCTTGTCCGGTTCCGCCCCCGTAGCCCTTCCGGCAATGCCGACGGTTGCGACAAGCGCGAGCGCCACGGGCAGCCCGCTGGACAGAATAACGCTTTTCATCGACGACACCCGGCAACAAAGAGACTGGTTTGGACGCTTCCGACCATGAACAAGATTGGTTAATGCTTTGTCACCCCAAGGCAATAGTCACGTTCGCGAAACGGATGTTTCTTTTTCTTTCTTTGCTGCAAAGGACGTCAGCGCGGAGAGGAAATCGCCTAATCCAGGCCGCCTGACCGCGTAAAAGGGCAGGGGCCTTGCGGTTTCCATCGCTGCAATGCCGATGCGCGCCGTCATCATGCCGTTGACGACGCCTTCGCCGAGCTTTGCCGACAGCCGGGCCGCAAGGCCGTGGCCGACGAGCTGTTGGACGAAACTGTCGCCGACGGCGATCGACCCGGTGACCGCGAGATGGGCGAGAACGCTGCGCGCCAGGCGAAAGAAGCCAAGCGTGCCCGGGCGGCCGCCATAGAGCTCCGACAGTCGCCGAATCAGCCGCCCGGCTTCGAATACGACATAGGCGACGTCGACCAGCGCGCGCGGGCTGACCGCGGTCACCAGGGACACACGCTTTGCCGCCTCGAGGATCATCACCTTCGCGCGGGCGTCGAGCGGGCCGAGGATCTCGGTCTCGGCCAGGCGCACCAGATTGCCGCCGTCAATGATCTCGCCGCGCAATTCGGCCAGCGAGCGCCTGCCGGCCGCGGTTTCGGGCTTGGCCGAGACAAAGACCGACAACTCGTCGACCACGGCTCGGGCGGTCTTCGGATCGTCACGGGCAATCGCATCGAGCGCCCGCTTCTGCAACTTTTCGACCTCGGCAAGCCGGGCAATCGCCATGAACTCGCGCACGAGGATGATCAGAAGCGCCAGGATGGCGATCGCGGCCATGCCGGCGGCCAGCCAGCCCAGCCACTCGGCGCGCTCGAACAGGTCGCGAATCAGCTGGTCGGTCCAGAGGCCGACGGCGAGCGAAACCAGAACGCCCAGCGCGCCGAAGAACAGGCTGCCAAGCAGCGAACGTTTTCGCGGCGCAATCGCCGGCGGCGGCTCGGCAGCGACGATATCAGGCTCGTCGAAGACGTCGATCTCCGCCGGTGTGACCACAGCTAGATCCGCCTTCACGGTACGCGGCTTTCGCGCCGGCGCGGCCTCGGACGCAGCATGGCGAGCCGTCGAATCTTCCTTCTGCTGGGGCTCCGGCTCGATGCGAAAGGCCGCCGGTCTGCGGGGCGCACTCATGCGAGATGATCTCCGATCAGGAACTGCAGCGCGCGGTCGAGCCTGATATGTGGCAGCGACAGCGTGACGCCCTCGGCGGTGCGCTCGAGCTTCGGCGGGCGAAAGCGCACGAAGCGGATTGCGGGGTCGTCATTGTTCTGCCGGCGGATCGATTCGGCAACGTCGAACAACGCATCAACTTTCTCCGGCAAGTCTCCGGGAAATATGGCTGTTTCGGTCTTTCCGTCAAAGGTTTCGCCGTTGATTTTTTCGCCACGCAACGGCGTGCCGATAATGACCGGCAAAGTCTCGCGGCCCTGCTTGACCGTGCCTTCACGGGTCGCGCGCATGGCCGCCATGGCGACGACGTCGACGTCGGCTCCGGTGAAATTCGCCCGCGCCACGGCGCGGTCGGCTAGCCGCCGCACGATGGCCTGCAGGCGGTCGTGGCTTTCGTGGTGCAGGTGGTCGGCCTTGGTCGCGGCCACCAATATGCGGTCGATGCGCCTCGAAAACAGGTCGGTCAGGAGGTTGCCCCGGCCGGGCCGGAAACAGGACAGGATTTCGGTGACCGCGCGCTCCAGATCGGCCATCGCGCCGGGGCCCGCATTCAATGCCTGCAATGCGTCGATGAGCACGATCTGGCGGTCGAGACGCGTGATGTGTTCGCGAAAGAACGGTTTAACGACATGCGTCTTGTAAGCCTCGTAGCGCCGCTCCATCATAGCCTGCAGCGATCCCGAGCGGGAGCGCCGGCCGTCCAGATTCGGCAGCGGCGCGAAGGTGAGAGCGGGCGAGCCTTCAAGATCGCCGGGCATCAGAAAGCGGCCGGGCGGCAAGGTCGAAAGCGCCCGCTCATCGAGCTTGCAGGCCTTGAGATAGGCCGCGAAGCTCTCGGCGAGACGGCGCGCCGTCATCTCGTCGGCGTCGGCGTTGGGGTCGACCGGATTGGAGAGCGCCCGCCATTCCCGCGAAAGATCGACACGCACCGGCAACACGGCCATCTCGAAGGCCTCACGCGAAAAATCGGCGTAGGACTTGCCGAGCAGCGGCAGGTCGAGCAGCCATTCGCCGGGATAATCGACGATGTCGACCGACAATTTGCCGGCGGAAAACATGCGGCTCCAGCCAGAGGCCGATTCGTATTCGATGGTGAGCCTCAGTTCGGAAATCGCACGCGTCGAATCCGGCCAGACGCGCTCGTCGACAAGAGCCGCGATGTGATCCTCGTACTGGAAGCGTGGTACGGCGTCGTCCGGCTGCTCTTCGAGAAAAGCCCGGGCGATGCGCCCCGATTTTTGTGCCTCAAACAGCGGCAAGCGTCCACCATGGACCAGATTGTGTACAAGGGCCGAGATGAACACCGTCTTGCCGGCGCGGGACAGCCCGGTCACGCCAAGCCGCAGCGACGGAGCGAAAAGCCCGGCAGCGCGGCCTGACAACGTATCCAAGGCAATCTTGGCCTCGTCGGTAAAAGTCGTCAGCGATGATGCCAAATCTGTTCTCGCGGGCCGGTCAGGCTCCGATATAGGCTTTGATGCGCGGCTTTGAAATGGCCTCAGATATCCGCAGGCGTCAGGAAGGCTTCGAGATAGCCGGTGCCTGGCGCAGCCTCGGCAAGTCCGCCGTTGAACCGGACCACGGCAAGTGCGGAGGTCGGGAAGCCGTGGTTCAGCATGGCCCGCGCGGTCTCGTTGCCGTCGCCCGACAGCGCCATGGCGAGATCCCCAATCATCGGCTTGTGACCGATGACGAGCAAGGCATCCAGCCCGCCATTTTGCCGGATGGCAGTGAGGTACGCCGCGGCATCGTCGCTGTAGAAGGTGTCACAGAACAGCACCCGGCCCGTGTTGGTATGGCCAGCCAAGCTTTCCAGCGTCTGGCGGGCGCGCTTGGCGCTTGAGCAAAGGGTGAGGGCCGGTGCGTATTTGCGGGAACGCATCAGCACGCCCATCGCTTCGGCGTCGGCGAAGCCGGATGGATCGAGCGGGCGGTCGAAGTCAGTCACGCCAGGCAGCGCCCAGCCGGCCTTCGCATGCCTCAGCAGGTAAAGTTTGGTCACGAAACCCCCGATATGTCGGGTACCGACCGGTCAAATGCGGCCGCAGGAATTAGCCATCAGAAGCGCTTCGCGCGCAATGCCGATGCCCCCTCAAGCATAATGAATCATGCGCGAATTCGGGCGTGCCGTTCATGCGAATGATGTCGCCAATGTCGGTTTGTCCCACATAAACAAATGCGTGAAACTGTCGTCGATTGCGCTTGTGCAGTTTTCGGTCCGCGAATATATAGGCGCCAAATTTGGGGTTTGTTGGGTGAGTCGAATGAACGACATCGTTACCGCCGATTACGTACCCTCCGAAGACGAGCCGTTTATGAACGAGCGGCAGAAATCCTACTTTCGCATGAAGCTCGTCACCTGGAAGAACGACATCTTGCGCGAAGCGCGCGAAACTCTCGAAATCCTGCAGCAGGAAAACGCCAACCACCCTGACCTCGCCGATCGCGCCTCCTCCGAAACCGACCGCGCGATCGAACTTCGCGCCCGCGATCGCCAGCGAAAACTCATCTCCAAGATCGATTCGGCCCTCCAGCGCCTTGACGAAGGCACTTACGGTTACTGCGAGGAGACGGGCGAGCCGATCGCGCTGAAGCGGCTCGACGCGCGCCCGATCGCCACCTTGTCGATCGAGGCACAGGAGCGCCATGAGCGGCGCGAGAAGGTCTACCGCGACGACTGAGCAGGCGGGAAAAACACGGCATCGGTAGAGCGTTCAAAATGGCCGGTTTTCCGGCCATTTTCATTGGCCGTTCGCTATCGCCCTATCTTTTCTGATTGGACAACTCGCCGAGGAGCTTCGTCATCTCGTCGTCGAGAGAGGGCGATGCCTTCGCCACCGGCTTGCTCGCCGTTTGGCTGAAGCGTGGCTCGTCGAGGGAAACCTCCAGCTCCTTCATCAGCGCATCGTCGATCGACTCATGCTGTGCCGGCGGCTCGTATCTTGCCGGGGAGTCCTGTCTTGCCGGCTGCGGCGCATGCCGCGAGGCATTGGCATTGACGGATCCATAACTTGGCAACGGTGTAACGTTCGATGCCGGTTTCGGCGCCGGCGTAGGCGCCGGCATTGTTGCCGCCATCGTCGCCGTCTGGCGGGCTCGGACAGGGGGTGTGGCCGCGCTTGCCGGCTGCGGCGGCGCTTGCCTCGCCGGCGCGGCTGTGGTCTGAGCTGGCCTTGCTGCCGGCTGATGGCTGTTGTCTCCGGTCAATGCCGGGCGGCGCAGCGCCGAGAGCCTGATGTCGCGCTCGACGACGACGTCGGTCGGACCACCGATCAAGAGCAGGTGCTCGATATCGTCGCGGCGCACCAGCACCAGCCGCCGGTGACTGTCGACCGCTGTGGCATCCATGACAGCCAGCCGCGTCTTGCGGTTCCTGCCCCCGGCGACGAATGTTCCGAATGTCAGGCTGCGGACCAGCCTGATGATAAGAAGAATGATGAGCAGCAGGACAAGTACTGCAAACGTCCATAGGATTGCTGCGGCATAACCAGGCCCCGCCACGCCATCCAGCCATTGCAGCATTGGTTCCCCCAAAATCAGCTTTCGAAGAGAGGCGACACTAGACTGTTGCGGCAGGCCACCGCAAGTTGCCTTTCACGCTTCGTGAACAGCTCGAAACCGGGAGCCGAACGGCGTCATTTTTAGCGGACATCTGCCGCCGGGCCTTTTCCCGACCCTGAGAATATGATTCAACCGACGCCGGAATTCACGAGCAGGGGGCACATGGCCAAGGAAGCGCGCGGCGATTTCTATCCGGTACCTATCGTCGACCAGAACACGCGACCGGGCGCGGTCACCCGGCTCATCGTTTTCATCGTCGTCCTGACAGGGGCAGCGATCGTCTTCGGCCTTTTCCGAGAGCGACTTGGCGATCCATTCCTGCTCGGCATGCTTGGCGTGCTGGCGATGATCGGCGTCGGCTTTCTATTCGCCACTGCGATCGGCTTCGTGCATATCACGCCGCGCTCGACAAGCGACGAACTGTCGAAAGCTTTCGTCGATTCGATGTCACAAGGTCTCCTGGTCACCGACACCAAAGGCCGTATCATCTACGCCAACCGGACCTATGCCGATATGACGGGTGCCGAGTCGGCCGCCGACATCAAGACGGTCGAAGGTTTGCTTTCAGACGTTCCCGAGGCCTCGGTGACCATATACCGGCTGGCGTCGGGCCTGCGCGACGGCCAGCCGGGCGACGGCGAGTTTCGGCTTGCGCAGTCCATTCGGCCAGGCGCCGAACCGGGCGCGCGCTGGTACCGCGTCCGGGCCCGCGCGTTCAGCGTTCCAGGCCAGCGGCTGCCGATGCTTGCCTGGCAGCTTGCCGATATCTCGCAGGAACGGGCCGAGCAGGAGCGGTTCTTTCTCGACCTGCAAAAGGCGATCGATCACCTCGATCACGCGCCGGCCGGTTTCTTTTCGGCCGACCAGGAAGGCCGCGTCACCTATATCAACGCGACCCTTGCGGAGTGGCTGGGCATCGACCTGGCCAGCTTCACTCCCGGCGCCATCACGCTGCCGGAGATCGTCGCCGGCGACGGCATGGCGCTGGTCCGTTCGGTCAAGGCCGACGCTGGTACCACGCGCAATGCCGTTATCGACCTCGATCTGACGACGATGACCGGCGAGGCGCTGCCGGTGCGCTTCATGCATCGTGTCTCGGCCAGCCGAGAGGGGCTCAACGGCCCGACTCGCACCATCGTGCTCAACCGGACGCAAGGCGAGGACGCTTCGGCCGACCTCCGTGCATCGGAAATACGCTTCACGCGGTTCTTCAACTCGACGCCGATGGCGATAGCCGGCGTCGATCATGCCGGCCGCATCCTGCGCACCAATGCGCCGTTCCTGTCGCTGTTTTCCTCGGTCGTCGACCGCGACGCGGTCGATCGGCGTGTGCGGCTGGATACGGTGATCCACGAGCGCGACCGGCCGGCTTTCGCCGCGGCCTTTGAAAAGGCACGTCAGCAACAGGCTGACATCGAGCCGATCGATACGGTGCTGCCCGGCAATGAGGAGCGCCACATACGCTTCTACGTCAATGCGGTCGCTGACGGCACCGGCGGCGAGGGCGCCGAGGAATCGGCCATCGTCTATGCCGTGGAGACCACCGAGCAAAAGGCCCTCGAGGGCCAGATGGCGCAGAGCCAGAAAATGCAGGCGGTCGGCCAACTCGCCGGCGGCATCGCGCATGATTTCAACAATGTGCTGACCGCCATCATCATGGCCTCGGACCTGCTGTTGACCAACCACCGGCCGTCCGATCCGTCATTCCCGGACATCATGAACATCAAGCAGAACGCCAACCGGGCGGCCTCGCTGGTGCGTCAGTTGCTGGCCTTCTCGCGCAAGCAAACGCTGCGGCCGGAGGTGCTCAACCTGACCGACGTGCTCGCCGATCTAAGGATGCTGCTTGCCCGGCTGGTCGGCAACGACATCAAGCTCAAGATCGACCATGGCCGCGACCTGTGGCCGGTCAGGGTCGATATCGGGCAATTCGAGCAAGTGGTGGTCAATCTGGCGGTCAATGCACGCGACGCGATGCCGGCCGGCGGCGAACTCACCGTACGTACCCGCAACGTCAGCGCCGGGGAATGCAAGACCTTTTCCTATCGCGAACTTACACCGGCCGACTATGTGCTGGTCGAGGTCGAGGACAGCGGCAGCGGCATCGCGCCTGATGTGCTGAAAAAGATCTTCGAGCCCTTCTTCACGACAAAGGAGGTTGGCAAGGGAACTGGCCTTGGTCTGTCCATGGTCTATGGCATCATCAAGCAGACAGGCGGCTTCATCTTCTGCGATTCCGAAGTCGGCAAGGGATCCGTGTTCCGTATCTTCCTGCCGCGGCACATTGCGGAGGCAAGGAAGGCGGGCGAGGCTGGAGAGGCGCCGGCCGCACCTGCCAAGATCGCCGACTCAGCCAAGGACCTGTCGGGCTCGGCCACGGTGCTGCTGGTCGAGGACGAGGACGCCGTGCGCATGGGCGGCATGCGGGCGCTGAAATCGCGCGGCTACACCGTCCACGAGGCGTCGTCGGGCGTCGAGGCGCTTGAGGTCTACGAAGCGCTCGGCGGCAAGGTCGACGTCGTGGTGTCGGACGTGGTGATGCCGGAAATGGACGGCCCGACGCTGCTTGGCGAATTGCGCAAACGGCAGCCCGACATCAAGTTCATCTTCGTGTCCGGCTATGCCGAAGACGCGTTCGCCAGGAACTTGCCGGCCGACGCGCATTTCGGCTTCTTGCCGAAGCCGTTTTCGCTCAAGCAATTGGCCACGATCGTAAAGGACATGCTGGAATCCTGACCCTTCCAACGCTCCGCTTGCGCAATGTCGTGAGACTGCCATGATGGCAGGCGAAACGGGCGACGGGTTTTGGAAAGCATGCCGTGACGCCACACAACGAAGCTAGCAAAGGCGACTACGCAAGCACGGTGCTGCTGCCGGGCGACCCGCAGCGCGCTGAATGGATGGCGGAAACCTTTCTGGAAGCGCCGCGCTGCGTCAACCGCCGCCGCGGCGCGCTCGGCTTTACCGGGCTGTTTCGCGGCAAACCTGTCAGCATCCAATCCACCGGCATCGGCGTCTCTTCGTTCCTGGTCTATGTGCATGAGCTGCTGGACTTCTATGGTGCGAAAACACTGATCCGCACTGGTACCTGCGGTGGCCTGACCGCCGAGATGGCGCTGCGCAGCCTGGTGATCGCGCAATCGGTGCGTGGCGAAAATGCGGAGAGCGGCCAGGTTTTTGGGCTCTATCGTGCCGATGCCGGCCCCGATCCGGCATTGTTGACCCAGGCATTGGCCCGAGCTTCGGAACTCGGCATCGACCATCGGGCCGGGCTGACCATTTGCAGCGATATTTTCTATCATCCGCTGGGGCGCGAACGCTTTGCCGAAGCACAGGCACAGGGCGCGCTCGCCGTGGACATGGAAACCAGCGCACTTTACCGCATTGCGGCCGATTTCGGCGCTCGGGCGCTGTCGATCCTGACCGTCGTCGACAACGTGGCAACCGGCGAGCAGACCGACTATTCCGAACGCCAGGGGCTTTTCACCGATATGACCCGGCTGGCGCTCGATCTGGCGGCGGAGAGCTAGGCGGCTTTGTGCTTCGGAGTACGGAACCTCGCCAGGTTCCGTACTTTTTTCAACGCTTCGTGCAGGTCGAGGCGGTAAAGGCGCCGTCTGGCTGCTTCATGATGATGTCGAAGGACGGGGTGGTTCCGCTTTCCAGCGTCGCCTGCGTAAGCGAGATCGAGTTGCCGCCACTGGTATAGCCACCCAGCGGACCTAGCCAGGTGATCACGCCGTCTGCATCCATCTGGTAATTGTAGCTCTGCGGCGCGATGCCGAAGCTCACAGGACCGCTATAGACGTTTCCCTTGATGGTGATGTCGCCGAGGCTGAGGAACATGCCAAGCAGATAGACTTCGCAATGATAGGAGCCGTCCGGCAGCTTGCCGTCGCTGAAGCCGGCGCGCGCTACGGTCGTCGCCGCCAGCAGAAGCATGGCGGTGAAAATGCAAGAAGCTCTGAAAGCCATTTGATCGCTCGTTAAAGGGGTTCAAACTTGCCCATTTCGCCGCGGCGCTGCAATCCTCGCCAGCACTCATATGATGCTGCTCAAAATTCAGGCATTGGCCTATATGTGAGCAAAACTTAGGCTGATATGGGTGATCCTTTCTCGTTTCGAACATAGCAGGCGAGGTTCATCTCCTGCAGCTAATACATTAACCGACTGACAGAGCTGGGAAATCTCAAATCCTCCGACCTTGCTCCGGTGATTGGCACAGCCGTTGCATGGTCTGTCCCGATGCAGTTAACCAGCTTGGGAGTTTAAAAGTATGAGGGGCAGTTTCTCGACAATAGCAAAAATGTTTTCGGCCGGCGTGGTCACCGCCGGCCTGCTGATGAGCGTTCCCGCCAAGGCGGCCGACGACACCATCAAGGTCGGCATCCTCCATTCGCTGTCGGGAACCATGGCGATCTCGGAGACAACGCTGAAGGACGCCATGCTGATGCTCATCGAAGAGCAGAATGCCAAGGGCGGCCTGCTCGGCAAGAAGCTCGAGGCGGTGGTCGTCGATCCGGCTTCCAACTGGCCGCTGTTCGCCGAAAAGGCGCGCGAGCTGATCTCGAAGGACAAGGTCGCCGCGGTGTTCGGCTGCTGGACCTCGGTGTCGCGCAAATCGGTGCTGCCGGTGTTCAGCGAGCTCGACAACATCCTGTTCTACCCGGTCCAGTATGAGGGTGAGGAAAGCGAGCGCAACGTGTTCTACACCGGTGCGGCGCCGAACCAGCAGGCCATTCCGGCCGTCGATTATCTGATGAGCGAGGATGGCGGTTCGGTGAAGCGCTGGGTGCTCGAAGGCACCGACTACGTCTACCCGCGCACCACCAACAAGATCCTCGAGGCCTATCTGAAGGCGAAGGGCGTTGCCGCCGAAGACATCATGGTCAACTACACGCCGTTCGGTTTCTCCGACTGGCAGACCGAAGTCTCGGCGATCAAGAAGTTCGGCTCGGCCGGCAAGAAGACCGCCGTCGTCTCGACCGTCAATGGCGACGCCAACGTGCCGTTCTACAAGGAGCTCGGCAACCAGGGCATCAAGGCCGAGGACATCCCGGTCATGGCCTTCTCGGTCGGCGAGGAAGAGCTTGCCGGTCTGGACACTGCGCCGCTGGTCGGCCATCTCGCCGCCTGGAACTATTTCGAAAGCGTCGATACGCCCGAGAACGCGAAGTTCATCGCCGACTGGCACAAGTTCATCAAGAACGACAAGCGCACCACCAACGATCCGATGGAAGCCCACTATATCGGCTTCAACATGTGGGTGAAGGCGGTCGAGAAGGCCGGCACCACCGATCCGGACAAGGTCATCGACGCCATGGTCGGCGTCTCGGTGCCGAACCTGACCGGCGGTTATTCGACCATGATGCCGAACCATCATATCACCAAGCCGGTGCTGATCGGCGAAATCCAGGCCGACGGCCAGTTCGAAACCGTCTCGCAGACGCCGGGCCTGGTGATGGGCGACGAGTGGTCCGACTACCTGCCTGACTCCAAGGACCTGATCTCCGATTGGCGCGCGCCTCTGTCCTGCGGCAACTTCAATGTCGCCACAGGCAAATGCGGCGGCAAGGGAACCAACTGATCCTCCCGGTCTGTCCTCCCAGACCGCAAAAGCCTCCGGGCGGGCTCGTCCTCCAGCCTGCCCGGAGGCGACATTCAACCTCCAAGAGCCACCAGAAACCGATGATCCTGATCCGCGCGATTGGCTTGATGCTGCTCCTCCTTCTGGGAATGCTGCTGCCGTCGAACGCCAGCGAATCCGATCTGCGCGCGGTCGTCGCCAAACTCGCCACCGCCTCCAATTTTTCAGCGATCGAAGCCATCGTGCGCGAGCTTGCGGCAACCGGCGACACAGCCGTCGAACGGCCGCTTGCCGCGCTTGCGGAGGGCAGCCTTTACGTCCGCAAGGCCGATTCAGTAGTCTTTGTCGGCAAGGAGAGCGGCGACAGCATCGAACTGCTCGATGCGCTCACCGGCGAAAAGTCTGGCGAAGCAGCCAAGGCCGACATCACCAAGATCAAGGTCAACAACACGCTGCGCCGCGTCATCCGCGACGCGCTGGGCACGCTGACGCTGGGCTCCAAGGATCCGGCGGTGCGCATTGCCGCCGCCGACACCATGTTCAAGACGCCGGACGCGGCAAACATCGAGCCGCTCGACACCGCGATCGCCAATGAGAGCGCGGCAAGCGTCAAGGCGCTGCTCGAACAGGCCCACGCCGCGTCGGTTCTCGTTTCAGACAGGCCGGAGGCCGACAAATTGGCGGCGATAGCGCTCATCGGTGCGCGCGGCGACCGGGATGCGGTGTCGCTGCTCACGTCGGTGGAGGCCAGTTCCGAAGGTGCGGTGAAGGACGCGGCGACTGCGGCGATATCCAACATCAATTCGACGCTGGCGCTGTGGGACGCCGGCCAGAATATCTGGTACGGCATATCGCTCGGATCGGTGCTGCTGCTGGCGGCGATCGGCCTTGCCATCACTTTCGGCGTCATGGGCGTCATCAACATGGCGCATGGCGAGATGGTCATGCTGGGCGCCTACACGACCTTCGTCGTGCAGGAGGTTATCCGCAATTCCTTTCCCGGCCTGTTCGACTGGTCGCTGGTCATCGCCCTGCCGCTGGCCTTCCTGGTGGCGGCGCTCGTCGGCCTTATCATAGAGCGCGGGCTGATCCGCTTCCTCTATGGCCGGCCGTTGGAGACCCTGCTAGCGACATGGGGTGTCTCGCTGATCCTGCAGCAGGCCGTGCGCACCATCTTCGGGCCGACCAACCAGGAGGTCGGCAACCCATCCTGGATGTCAGGTTCGTTCGCGATCGGCCAGCTTTCGGTCACCTGGAACCGGCTCTGGATCCTGGCTTTTGCGCTCGGCGTCTTCGCTGTGCTGCTTTACGTGATGAAACGCACGCCCTGGGGGCTGCAGATGCGTGCCGTCACGGCCAATCGCCGGATGGCCGCCTCTATGGGCATCAGGACGCCGTGGGTCGATGCCCTGACCTTTGCATTGGGGTCCGGCATTGCCGGCATCGCCGGCGTCGCGCTCAGCCAGATCGACAATGTCTCGCCCAATCTCGGCCGCGGCTACATCATCGACAGCTTCATGGTCGTCGTCTTCGGCGGCGTCGGCAATCTCTGGGGCACGCTGGTCGGCGCCTTCTCGCTCGGCATTGTCAACAAATTCCTCGAACCGTATGCCGGAGCGGTGCTCGGCAAGATCGTCGTTCTGGTGCTGATCATTCTGTTCATCCAGAAACGCCCGCGCGGCCTGTTCGCGCTCAAGGGCAGGTCGGTGGAAGCATGATCACGCGACGCTTCTTTGCCGCCGGCGCCGACCGCCGCGTCGCCATCACCATCTTCATCCTGCTGGCGGTTGCGATCGTCGTGCCGCTGCTCAATCTTGCGGTCTCGCCGACAAGTGCGTTTTACGTGCCGTCCTATATCGTCGCGCTCACCGGCAAATATCTCTGCTATGCGCTGCTCGCCTTGGCCCTCGATCTCGTCTGGGGCTATTGCGGCATCCTCTCGCTCGGCCACGGCGCCTTCTTCGCACTCGGCGGCTATGCGATGGGCATGTATCTGATGCGCCAGATCGGCTCGCGCGGCGTCTACGGCAATCCGCTGCTGCCGGACTTCATGGTGTTCCTGAACTACAAGGAACTGCCGTGGTTCTGGTACGGTTTCGACCATTTCTGGTTTGCCGCAATCATGGTGCTTGCAGTACCCGGCCTGCTCGCCTTCGTCTTCGGCTGGTTTGCCTTCCGCAGTCGCGTCACCGGCGTCTATCTGTCGATCATCACCCAGGCGATGACCTATGCGCTGCTGCTTGCCTTTTTCCGAAACGACATGGGTTTCGGCGGCAATAACGGCCTGACCGACTTCAAGGATATTCTAGGCTTCAACGTGCAGGCCGACATGACACGCTCGGCGCTGTTCGCGGCTAGCGCCGTCATGCTGGCGCTCGCCGTCTTCGTCACCTGGGCAATCGTCGGTTCCAAATACGGCAAGCTTTTGATGGCGGTGCGCGACGCCGAAAGCCGCACGCGCTTTCTCGGCTGGCGGGCGGAGAACGTCAAACTGTTCGCCTTCACCGTGTCGGCGGTGATGGCCGGCATCGCCGGTGCGCTTTACGTACCGCAGGTCGGCATCATCAACCCTGGCGAATTCGAGCCGTCCAATTCGATCGAGGTGGTGGTGTGGGCGGCCGTCGGCGGGCGCGGCACCATCGTCGGGCCGATCATCGGCGCGCTTTTGGTCAATGCCGGTAAATCCTGGTTCACCGGCGTGCTGCCTGAATTCTGGTTGTTTGCGCTGGGCGGACTGTTTGTCGCCGTCACGCTGTTCCTGCCCAAGGGCATCATCGGCATGTGGGATTCCTGGCGCGGCAACGCCAAGGCGTTGCGGGCGGCCTCGGTTGCCGAGGAAGCCGGGATCGATCCCGATGCGCCGGTGCCGCCGAAAACCGACCGTTCGGCGGCGAGAAGGCCGGGCGACTGGTCGGCCTCCAGCGCCGAACCGCAGCCGGCGGAGTGATGGTCTGATGTCGAAGAGCAACACCATCCTCTATCTCGACGGCGTTTCGGTTTCCTTTGACGGTTTTCGCGCCATCAACAACCTTTCGCTGGTGCTCGACAAAGGCGAGATGCGGGCGATCATCGGCCCCAACGGCGCCGGAAAGACGACGATGATGGACATCGTCACCGGCAAGACGCGGCCCGATGCGGGCGAGGTTTTCTTCAACGGTGAGGTCGATCTGACCAAACACGACGAGGCCGAAATCGCCATGATGGGCATCGGCCGTAAATTCCAGAAGCCGACCGTCTTTGAAAGCCACACGATCGAGGACAATCTGATGCTGGCGCTGAAAGGCCCGCGCTCGATCTTCCCGGCACTGTTCCATCGTCGCTCGGCCGCGGAAGTGCGGCAGATCGACGACATCCTCGGCATCATCCGGCTTGGCGACAAGCGCGACGAACTCGCCGCCAATCTGAGCCACGGCCAAAAGCAATGGCTCGAGATCGGCATGCTTCTGGCGCAGGATCCGCTGCTGCTGCTGGTCGATGAGCCGGTTGCCGGCATGACCGACGCCGAGACCGAGGAAACCGCGCGGCTGCTCAGGGATATCGCGCGCGACCATTCGGTCATCGTCGTCGAGCACGACATGCATTTCGTGCGCGAGCTCGGCGTCAAGGTTACCTGCCTGCACGAAGGCTCGGTGCTTTCCGAGGGCAGCCTCGACTTCGTTTCGGCCGACGAGCGCGTCGTCGAAGTCTACCTGGGGAGATGATCATGGTCTGGCGCGTTCCGTTCCATCATTTCGACCTTTCGTTCTTCACGCGTTGGAGAAAGCGCTGACCATGCTCGAAGTCTCCAATGCCACGCTGCATTACGGCGCCGCTCAGGCGCTGCGCGGTGTCTCGCTGACAGCCCGCGCCGGCAAGATCACCTGCGTGCTCGGTCGCAACGGCGTCGGCAAGACCAGTTTGATGAGATCGATCGTCGGCCATCATCGGCTGACGAGCGGAAGCGTTGCCTTCGAGGGGAAGGCGCTCGACCGGAGCGCGGCGTATGATCGCGCCCGGTCGGGCATCGCATTCGTGCCGCAGGGCAGGGAGATATTTCCGCTGCTTACGGTGCGGGAAAACCTCGAATCTGGCTTCGCGCCGCTGAAGCGCGCCGACCGCAACATTCCCGGTCACGTCTTCGAATTGTTTCCGGTGCTGAAGCAGATGCTCGCGCGCCGAGGCGGTGATCTTTCCGGCGGCCAGCAGCAGCAGCTTGCCATCGGTAGGGCACTGGTGATGCGGCCTAAACTGCTGGTGCTCGACGAGCCGACCGAAGGCATCCAGCCGTCGATCATCAAGGATATCGGCCGCGCCATCCGCTATCTGCGCGACCAGGCCGGCATCCCCGTGCTCCTGGTCGAACAGTATCTCGACTTCTGCCGGGAATTGGCCGACGAGGTCAACATCATGGACCGTGGCCAGATCGTTCATACCGGCTCGGCCGAGGATCTCGACCGGGCGGACGTCCGCAAATTCCTGACCGTCTGAATTCTTATTGATTCTATTACTTTGCAACTCTGGCGCGCTGCAGATTGCGTGCTAGATTTTGCTTGGCCTTGGTGAGTCGGCCGCTTTCCGTACCAGTTTCAACTTGGCAGATCAGGGGAAGGCGCGGATGCGTCGGCACGCTTGCGCGCAAGCCCTTCCCCTTCGAGCGATCTGTTGTCGTCCAACATTTCGGGTGCTTGGGAGCCAGGGCCAGTCAATGGAGTGCTATGTCGAGGACTATCAGAAACGACGGCTCACGGAGCGCGTCGACATCCTGACAGCCATCAACATTCTGAAATCGCAGGGGTATGACCACGACGAACTCATCGCGGAGATCACCAAGGTCTTCTATGTCGATCTCGATGCTTTCAATGAGATCGTCAGGGTTGATCGGCGTCCGGACGAACGCGCCGCATAGCCGGTAGTTTAGGACCAAGCCAGGCGGACCACCGACAGCGGCGTCAGCCTGCGACCCGCTTCATCAGGGCGATGGCGCCGAATGGAGCGCGGACCTTGCCCTCTGTGATGAAGTAGACGAACACATCGCGTGGCTTGACCGGCGCGTCGGTTGAAGGATCGGCACGCGACAGGTCGACCGGCACCTTGCCTTCCGCCCAGGTGTTTGCGCGCGCCGCCCATTCGTCGAGCGCCTTTGGCGTGTAGCAATCGGGATTGTCGTCGCTGCCGGTCTGCAGCCGCGCATAGATGAAATCGCCGGTAACGTCGCCAATCCCAGGATATTTGGCGTGGTCGGCATAGACGATGGCGGCCTTGTGCTTTCGCGCCAAGGCGGCGAACTCCGGCACGACGAAGCTGTCGTTGCGCACCTCGACCGCGTGGCGCAGCGCAACGCCGTCCTGCTTTTCCGGCAACAGCTTGAGGAAGGCCTCGAAATCGTCCGGGTCGAATTTCTTGGTCGGCGCGAACTGCCACAGGATCGGCCCGAGCTTGTCGCCAAGTGCGGCGACGCCCGACCCGAGGAAGCGCATGATCGATTCCCCGGCCTCGCCGAGCACGCGGCGGTTGGTGACAAAGCGGTTGCCCTTCAGCGAATAGACGAAACCATCCGGCACCTCGTTGGCCCATTTGACGAAGGTCGGCTCCTTGAAGCTCGAATAATAGGTGCCGTTGACCTCGATGGTGGGCACCTGCCGGCTGGCATAATGCAGTTGCTTGGCCTTCGACAATTTGTCCGGGTAGAAGGACGTGTCCCACGGCTCGAAGGTCCAGCCGCCCATGCCGGCGCGGATTGTTCCTGATTGAGTCATGGTCGTCCTCCCGGTTTGCAGAAAAGGATCACGCGATGGCGGTCGTCTCGACGGCTTTCGCCATGTCGACGACCGTCCATCCTGGCCGATATGGATTGGGCCGGCGACCCGTTTCGCGAAAGCCGTAGGCCTTATACAACGAAACGTTCCGTTCCATTCTGGCATTGGTGTAGAGTCGGATCTCAGGCAAGCTCCACAAGCGCGTCTGTTGCTCGGCCCAGTCGAGCAGCCCGATGCCGAAACCCTTGCCCTGAAAGGCTGGCGCAACGGCAACGCTGAAGATCATTGTATGGTCCGCATTTCGTTCGAGAACGATCAAGCCGGCCGGCTGTCCATTCTGCTCCAAAAGCCAGACCTCGCCGCGTTGGATGCGCGGCGCATAGTCCTGTGTGACGGGGATCGGCGGCGCTCCGAACAGGGCAGTGTAGGGCGCGTAGGCGTCGGTGGTGAGCGAAATCACCGTGGAGAGATCATCGGCCCGAGCGGCTCTCGTCATCAAAACTGGCCCGCGCCGGCAGCGGCCGCAATCACCTTGTCCATGCCGTCGGCGATCGCAGCGACGGCATTGCGACTGGCGTCGCCCAAGCCGTGGCGCTCAGCGAGCCAGTGCGCGTCATTGTAGGAGAGCCAGACCTTGCCTTGCCCGTCCTCCCAAGCCAGTGCCTTGACCGGCAAATCGATGCCGGCAAGCTGCCGGTCCTGCATCAGTGGCGTACCGCCTTTCGGATTGCCGAAAATCAGGAGCTGGGTTGGACGCAGTGATGTTTCGACGCTGCGCGCACCAGCGGCGTGATCAATGCGGGCGAAGACCAGCAATCCTGCACGTTCGACAGTTTCGACCAGGCGATCGATGGTTTCGGTCACGCCGAAGCGGCTTTGGACCGTGATGAGACCGTTCTTTGCCATCACTCCGCCGCTTCGCGCTTGCCTCCGGGGCGCCGCTCCAGCAATTCCCTCAGGAACTGCCCGGTATAGCTGCGTTTTTCGCGGACGATGTCCTCCGGCGTGCCGGACGCCACCAGCTCGCCGCCGCCGTCACCACCTTCGGGGCCAAGATCGAGAACCCAGTCAGCGGTCTTGATCACCTCTAGATTGTGCTCGATGACGACGACCGTGTTGCCCTGGTCGACCAGCTCGTGCAGCACTTCAAGCAACTTGGCGACGTCGTGGAAATGCAGGCCGGTGGTTGGCTCATCGAGAATGTAGAGCGTCTTGCCGGTCGCCTTGCGCGACAGTTCCTTGGCAAGCTTGATGCGCTGCGCCTCGCCGCCCGACAAGGTCGTTGCCTGCTGGCCAACATGGATGTAGCCGAGGCCGACCCGTTTGAGTGTCTCCAGCTTGTCGCGCACGCCGGGCACGGCGGCGAAGAAATCGACGCCTTCCTCGACCGTCATGTCGAGAACGTCGGCGATCGACTTGCCCTTGAACAGGACGTCCAGTGTCTCGCGGTTGTAACGCTTGCCGTGGCAGATGTCGCAGGTGACGTAGACGTCGGGCAGGAAGTGCATCTCGATTTTGATGACGCCGTCGCCCTGGCAGGCCTCGCAGCGGCCGCCCTTGACGTTGAACGAGAAGCGGCCCGGCTGGTAGCCGCGCGCCTTCGACTCCGGCAAGCCGGCGAACCAGTCGCGGATCGGCGTGAAGGCGCCGGTATAGGTGGCGGGGTTGGAGCGCGGGGTGCGCCCGATCGGCGACTGGTCGATGTCGATGACCTTGTCGAGGAATTCGAGCCCCTCGATGCGGTCGTGCTCGGCCGGATGCTCGCGCGAGCCCATGATGCGGCGCGACGCCGCCTTGAACAGGGTCTCGATCAGGAAGGTCGACTTGCCGCCGCCGGACACGCCGGTGACGGCGGTAAAAGTGCCGAGCGGGATTTCAGCGGTGACGTTCTTCAGATTGTTGCCGCGCGCGCCGACGACCTTCAGCCGGCGGCTCTTCTTGGCCTCGCGCCGCACTGCCGGTGTCGCCACTTCGAGCTCGCCCGACAGATATTTGCCGGTGATCGAAGCGGGCGTCGCCATGATCTGCTGCGGCGTGCCCTGGGCGATGATGTGGCCGCCATGAATGCCGGCGGCCGGGCCGATATCGACGACATAGTCGGCGTGCAGGATGGCGTCCTCGTCATGCTCGACGACGATCACTGTGTTGCCGATGTCGCGCAGATGCTTCAGCGTATCGAGCAGGCGGGCATTGTCGCGCTGGTGCAGACCGATCGACGGCTCGTCCAGCACGTAAAGTACGCCGGTCAGGCCGGAGCCGATCTGCGAGGCAAGACGGATGCGCTGGCTCTCGCCGCCTGACAGCGTGCCGGAGTTGCGCGACAGCGTCAGATAATCGAGCCCGACATCGTTGAGGAAGCGCAGCCGCTCGCGGATTTCCTTGAGCACGCGCACCGCAATCTCGTTCTGCTTGTCGTTGAGCGAAGCGGGCAGATCGGTGAACCACTGGTCGGCCTTGCGGATCGACAGCTCGGTGACCTCGCCAATGTGCTTGCCGGCGATCTTGACCGCGAGCGCCTCGGGCTTCAGCCGATAGCCGCGGCAGGCCGGGCAGGGCGTGGCCGACATGAAGCGCTCGATCTCCTCGCGCATCCAGGCGGATTCGGTTTCCTTCCAGCGGCGCTCGAGGTTGGGGATGACGCCCTCGAAGGTCTTGGTCGTCTTGTAGGAGCGCAGGCCGTCATCGTAGTGGAAGGTGATTTCGCGCTCGCCGGTGCCGTGCAGGATGGCTTGCTTTGCCTCTTCGCTCAGATCCTTGAACTTGTCGCCGAGCTTGAAGCCGTAGGCAACGCCCAGCGCTTCCAGCGTTTGCGCATAATAGGGCGACGTCGATTTCGCCCAAGGGCTGACGGCGCCGGCGCGCAGCGAGACATTCTCGTCGGGCACGACCAGGCTGGCATCGATGGCGCGTTGGCTGCCGAGCCCATCGCAGGTCGGGCACGCGCCGAACGGATTGTTGAAGGAGAACAGCCTGGGCTCGATCTCGGGAATGGTAAAGCCGGACACCGGGCAGGCGAACTTTTCCGAGAACAGCATGCGTTCATGCGTCTCGTTCTTCGATTTGTTGACCGAATCCTCGCCGGTCTGGCTGGCGTCGAGCGGCCTGTCGGCAAATTCCGCTACCGCCAGTCCGTCTGCAAGCTTCAGCGCGGTCTCGATGGAATCGGCGAGCCGCGTCGCCAGATCGCCGCGCACGACGATGCGGTCGACGACAACGTCGATGTCATGCTTGTACTTCTTGTCCAGCGCGGGCACGTCGGCGATCTCGTAGAAGACGCCATCGACCTTGACGCGCTGAAAACCCTTCTTCTGCAGCTCCAGCAGTTCCTTGCGGTACTCGCCTTTGCGGCCGCGCACCATCGGCGCCAGGATGAACAGCCGGGTGCCTTCCTCGACTGCAAGCACCCGGTCGACCATCTGCGAGACCGTCTGGCTCTCGATCGGCAGGCCGGTGGCCGGCGAATAAGGTACACCGACGCGGGCGAACAAAAGCCGCATATAATCGTAGATCTCGGTGACGGTGCCGACAGTCGAACGTGGGTTCTTCGAGGTGGTCTTCTGCTCGATGGAGATGGCTGGCGACAGGCCGTCGATCTGGTCGACGTCCGGCTTCTGCATCATTTCGAGGAATTGTCGTGCATAGGCCGAAAGGCTCTCGACATAGCGGCGCTGGCCCTCGGCATAGATCGTGTCGAAGGCAAGCGACGACTTGCCTGACCCCGACAGCCCGGTCATGACGATCAGGCTGTCACGCGGCAGGTCGAGATCGACATTCTTCAGATTGTGTTCGCGTGCCCCGCGAATGGAGAGATATTTATGGTCGGCCATCGCCGGTCGCCGCCTCAGAATCTGGAATTCGTGGGATGGGCGGGTTTTCCCGACCATCCCCTATGTAGGTAATTTCGCCGCCTTTTCGAGAGACGCCACAACTCTCGACCAAAGCGTTTAACCGCCTTTCGCGCGAACGGGCAAGCGGAAAGAACAAAGGCCGAACACGCTCCTGACAAAAGCTGCCCGTGCGGCTGGGTTCACCCGGGGTTCACAAAGCGTCTCGCGATCACATTTTTCGGTAATCGGCCATTCAAGGTTGACGTCCATCTGTCACGGGGGCAGACTCCAAACGTCAACGAAGCCGGCCGTCTTTCGATGGCCTCGCGGCCTGGGGCTAGCCTGCGAGACGCCGCGGGTTATGCGATGAGCGCTTCGACGACAGTCGCAACGAACAGAAGGAGAGCAGAGGCATGACTCCACCGGACAGTTCCTTGAGGCTCCACGTGTCGCTGGAGCCGCGGCAGGTATAAGTGGCTAGGCCAAGCGTTTTGCGCTACCTGCCAACGTTGACCTGCCGATCCCCACAACAATCAGAGACTGCTAGTCGGATCGTCGGCTGAACGCCGCGAAGCATCCGAAATAAAAAGCCGGCAGTACACTCCCGGCAATTTGGATTTTAGATCCAAGAAGCCCCGTCAATTGCACAAGCAATGACGGGGCTGTTCGTTTGAAGGGCACATTTGTGGTGCATGCCAGGCGAACTTACCGGCTGGGGGGCCTGATTCCGCCGGTAGCGACATCGATGGTTATGCTGCCGGAAATCCGAACGTCGGTATCGCCGATCTTGAACGTGCCGTTGCCGCTGCTTGGAACCGCGTCGTCGGGCTCAGGCTGCGGCCCTGGCTCGGCGATGCGATAGTCGCTGGTCACGCCGGGCAGGGCGCCCTTTTGCGAAGACGTCGAATTATCTTGGGCAAATGCCATGTCCACCAGCATGTTCGTGCCGGCCACAGTAGCGATAGCAAGGCACAACAGGCTGGATGAACGGCTGGCGGTCATCGCCGGACTATAGTGCCGTGATGGCGGCAAGACCAGACCGATGGCGCTGAAATTGCGGGCGCTCAATCGCGTCGGTTGCGTCCGCCGGCCCTGCTCGTTCATGCGGCCTGCTTGCGGGTGTCGAAAACATGGTCGACGAGTCCCCAATCCTTGGCCTCCTGGGCGGTCATGAAAAAGTCGCGGTCGAGCGTGCGTTCCACTTCTTCGTAGGTGCGGCCGCAATGATGGGCGTAAAGATCGGTCATGCGCCGCTTGGTGCGAAGGATGCCCTCGGCATGGCGCTGGATATCGGAGGCTTGGCCTTGGAAACCGCCGAGAGGCTGATGCAGCACGATGCTGGTGTTGGGTAGCGCGATACGCCGCCCTGGCGTGCCCGCCATCAGGAGAAACGAGGCCATCGAGGCGGCGAAGCCCATACAAACGGTGGAGACCGGGCAGCTGATATACTGCATCGTATCGTAGATGGCGAAACCGCTGGTCACCACGCCACCCGGCGAGTTGATGTAGAGCGAGACCTCCTTGTCGGGATTGTCGGATTCCAGCGACAGAAGCTGGGCGCAGACCAGCGCCGAGGTGCCGTCGTCGATCGGCCCGTTGATGAAGACGATGCGCTCGCGCAGCAGCCGCGAAAATATATCGAAGGCACGTTCGCCGCGACTCGACTGCTCGATCACCATCGGCACCAAATTGGCAAGGCCGCTCATCGTTATCTCCTTTGACTGTCGTCGTTCAGGCCGCGCGCATAAAGAGGCGCGCGGTGTTTGCGGCGATCTGCTTGTACTTGGGAGTACGCGCTTCAAACGAAAGTCGGCAACCGGCGCCTGCCATGGCGATCTCCGGCACTGCTGCCCGAGCAAAACCATCATGGACGATGCGCAGATGCGTGCCGCCGGAAACGGTGCGGTCGAGCGTAAAGGTGACGATGCTATCCACTGGCCTATCGTTCATTGGGCTTTCCACCGGGCTGCCGGGCGGCACCCGCGTATCGCCGGGCGCCGGCCGCTCCCGCCAGGAATAGCGCAGCAGCCGTCCGGGATCCGCGTCGAGGATTTCGCACTCGATCGGCGCATCCGGCGCTTTAAAGGCAAAGCGGTTGCCGACCTTTGGTTCAATGTCGTTTGGCATCATCCAGGCCGCGAGCAGGTCCGGCACTGTCAGCGCCCGCCACACTTTTTCCGGCGGCTCGGGCAGCTCGCACTCGAACTCGATCTTGTCTGCCGCCATTTCCGCGCGTTCTTTGCCTCGGCTGGTCATTGGTCCATGTCCTTCAAAACCGTCTTGAGCCTTTCGATGCGCTCTGGCCAGAACGCGCGGTAGCGTTCGATCCAGCCGAGCAGCGGCGCAAGCCCGTTCGGATCGGCGCGATAATAGGCATTGCGGCCGGCCCGGCGTTCGACCACGAGGCCGGCACCTCGCAGCACCGCGAGATGCTGCGATACTGCCGGCTGCGAAACCGGCATGCCATTGCGGAGTTCCGATACCGTCATCTCGCCGTCGGCGAGCCGCTCATAGACGGCGCGACGCGTTGGATCGGCCAGTGCCCGAAAAATCTCTGCTTCGATCATTCCAGAAGCATAAGTCGATACTTATCGGTTTGGCAAGTCGCGTTTTTAAGACAGGCAGTGTTTTTTGCGACGGGCGAGATTTTACAAACGCGTCGGAAGCCAGCGTCTCACCATGTCTGGCGATCCGTTAAACGTTGCCTCAAAAACTGGTGACGCGAGCACGGCATGGATATGAAGCAGTTCGGAGCCGACGTTTCGGAAGCCATGTTGCCTGTGCGCGGCAACAACAAGCGACTGTCCGGCAGTCAAGACGAGATGCTCGTCATCGATCCACATCTCGGCCCTGCCAGCGATGACGGTAAGCACTTCCTCGACCGGGTGCCAATGTGTCGGGGCGCCAACCGCGGGTTCGACCCATTGTTCAAATATGCAAAGTTGAGTTGCGCCGTTGCAGGCCGAGACATGCATGCGGGTCTTTACTCCCGTCCGCCATTCTTCTTGCGGCTGATCGTCATGCTCGACCATCTTCATTGAGTTCGCCTCGATCTCAGGGTTCGTGGAAAATTCGGCGCCAAGACCCTACTTGTTACTGACATCTATTGACAGTGCAGGACCTTTAAACTAGAACGAAAAGAGAACAAAAACCTTGTGGGAAAAGGCAGCCACGGCAGGCAGGGATTGTCCATAGCCTGTAAGGTGGAGCGACAAGGAATTTGGTTTCGGATGAGCGCGGAGAAGTGTCATGGCGGGTAGCGTCAACAAGGTCATTCTGGTGGGCAACCTCGGGGCGGACCCTGAAATCCGCCGCCTGAATTCGGGTGACCCGGTCGTCAATATCCGCATCGCGACGTCGGAAAGCTGGCGCGACAAGACATCTGGAGAGCGCAAGGAAAAGACCGAGTGGCACAATGTCGTGATTTTCAACGACCAGATCGCCAAGGTGGCCGAGCAGTATCTGAAGAAAGGCATGAAGGTCTATGTCGAGGGCCAGCTGCAGACGCGCAAATGGCAGGACCAGACCGGCAATGACCGCTATACGACTGAAATCGTGTTGCAGAAATTCCGCGGCGAGCTGCAGATGCTCGACGCACGGGGCGAGGGCGGCGGCCAGGTCGGCAACTATGCCGGTGGCGGTGCGAGCCGCGGTTCCGATTTCGGCCAGTCCGGCCCGGGCGAAAGTTTCAATCGGGGTGGCGCCAACAAGGGCGGCGGCGGTGGTTCATCGCGCGAGCTGGACGACGAAATCCCGTTCTGATTTCTCGGGGCGGACTGCCCTTGCGGCGACAAGCGCCAGCACCTTGGCCACGAAATGGCGTCCCGAAAATCTGTCTTGGATTTTCGGGACGTTGTGCGTTTGAGCGGTGAAAGGACGTATCAAGTGAAAGCAAGGGTCAAATGGGTGGAGGAGCGCACTTTTGTTGGCGAGTCCGCCAGTGGGCACAAGCTGGTGCTAGGCACGGCGTTCGGGCTGGAGGGCAAGACGCCGGGGCCGAGCCCAATGGAACTGGTGCTGATCGGCACCGGAGGCTGCTCGGCCTATGACGTGGTCCATATCCTCGAAAAGGGGCGCGAGGCGGTCGAAGATTGCGTGGTCGAACTCGATGCCGACCGTGCAGAAGCCGATCCCAGGGTGTTCACCCGCATTCACATGCATTTTGTCGTCAAGGGCCGGGCGCTGTCACACGACAAGGTGAAGCGGGCGATCGGGCTTTCGATCGAGAAATACTGCTCGGCCTCGGCAATGATGGCCAAGACTGCCGAGATTACCCATGACTTCGAAGTCATTGAAACGACAGCGAAGTAGGGCAGTTCCTAGGTCGCCATCAGCGCCTTGATGCCGTCGGCGACGAACTGTATGGCGAGCGCCGCCAGGATGACGCCGAGCAGCCGTGTCAGGATCGAACGGCCGGTTTG
This sequence comes from Mesorhizobium sp. M1142, assembly GCF_040318565.1. Classification (NCBI taxonomy): domain Bacteria; kingdom Pseudomonadati; phylum Pseudomonadota; class Alphaproteobacteria; order Hyphomicrobiales; family Phyllobacteriaceae; genus Mesorhizobium; species Mesorhizobium sp. M1142. The sequence continues at coordinate 29,579 of NZ_JAMYMK010000014.1, read as the reverse complement.
GCCGAGGATACGATCGATGCGCTCTGACAGCACGAACACCAGGTAGGTGATGACGAGGCAGATGGCGATGATGCCGACAAGGGCTGTCTGCGCGCCAAAACCCTGAAACGAGCTTGAGAGCAGGACGGTCGCCGAAATCGCGCCGGGACCCGCAATCAGCGGGATCGCCAGCGGAAAGGCGGCGATGTTGTGGATCATGTCCCTGGTGATGGCGACGTCGCCGATCTTCTCCTTACGGTCCTGCCGGCGCTCGAACACCATTTCGAAGGCGATGAAGAACAGCAGAAAGCCGCCGGCGACGCGGAAGGCCGGCAGGGTGATGCCGAAGACCGACAGGATCGACGCGCCGGCGATTGCGAACAATGCCATCACCAGGAAAGCGATGATCGAGGCGCGCACGGAGACCTGGTTGCGCTCCTCGCGGTTCATGCCGCGGGTCACGGCAAGGAAGAGCGGCGCCAGGCCGGGCGGATCGATCGTCACCAGTATGGTGACGAAGGCGTTGAACAGGCTGTCGAAGCTCGGCATGCTGACCCTCCCCGCCGGCAATGCCGGTTAACGGGATTGGTAGAGCAAAGCGAAGCCAGTGGAAACCGTGCGGATCAGGGGCTGGCGGTGCGGCGCGCCAGAAACTCGACTTCGAGACGCCAGGTGGCGCCGTCGTCAAACGAACGCTCGCCCAGCCAGCGGAAGGAATCTCCGGTGATCCGGGAAAAGCTCCAGCGTACCGAAGGGCCGGTGCCGTCTGCGCCTAATTGGACGATCGTGTCGCCTTCGACGCGGCCCAACTGGCGGCTGTAATACCGGTTGCGCGGGTCGCTCCAGAAGATGTGCCAGGCGTCGACGCCTGGGTCATAGACGCGCAACGTCGTGCCATAGAAGGTCCATTTGCCGAGCGAAGGGGAGGAACCAGCGTCACGAGCTGGCAGGATCCATACGTCCTGGATCGCGCGGCCTTCAAGGACCCAGCCGAAATGCACCTCGCCGCGCCCGGTCAGCACCTGACCGTCTTCGAGATGGCGCGTGGCGTCGAACGTCCAGGCGCCGACGAAGCGGCCGTAAAGGTTCAGTTTCTCGGCAAGGGCCGGTGTGGGCCCATCGCTGTGCAGGGCCTTGGCAAAGGAATTGGACATGGCTTCGCTCTCATCTTGTCAGGAGACCGGCAAGCATAGAGGCCGGCAGGGGTTCTGCGCTTGGGAAAAATTGCTATGTTTGGGCGATGACGACGAGCGCGCATAGGCTGGCGTCGGGCCGAGGCTGGCAGGTGTCGGATGTCATCTGCACCGCCAGCGCCGCCGACAGGCCATTCGAGGAGGAGCATCGGCATTTCTGCGTTGCTGCCGTAACCAGCGGCACCTTCCGCTATCGTGCCCGCCAAGGCACGGCGATGCTGGCGCCGGGCGCGCTCCTGCTCGGCAATCCCGGCACATGCTACGAGTGCGGGCACGAGCATGGCGCCGGCGACCGCTGCCTCTCCTTCCATTTCGGACCGGCCTGTATGGAGCGGATCGTCGCCGACGTGCCGGGCGCCAAGACGCTCGATTTCAGCACGCCGCGCCTGCCGCCCTTGCCGGCGCTGGTGCCGCTGCTCGCCGAAGCGGAGGCGGCGCGCGAGATGGCCGACACCGGCGCGTTCGAGGAACTCGCCCTGCGCATTGCCGGTGCCGCGGTAACAGCGGCTTGCAGCGCCACGGATCGGGGACGGACCCCGAGCCGCCGCGACCAGAAGCGTGTCGCCGAAGCGGTGCGGCGCATTGAAGTCGATGCCGACCGGCCGATCTCGCTTGCCGAACTCGCCGACGAGACCGCCACCAGCCCTTACCATTTCCTGCGCACCTTCCGGCACGTTGCCGGCATGACGCCCTACCAATTCCTGCTGAGAACGCGGCTGCACAGGGCAGCCGTGCGGCTGCGGACGTCAGATAACACAATTTCGGCGATCGCCTTTGCGGCGGGATTCAACGATCTATCAACCTTCAACCGCCGTTTCCGGCGGCTGATGGGCGAGGCGCCGGGTACTTATCGCGCCCGCCGGCGACGCCGGTGAAAGGGTGCCACGGCCATATCGTCGCAATTGGTGTATCCTTTTGAATTTGCCGCTAAAAACCACATTGGAAAACTGCCGCGATTGTTGGAGTTTCGGGCCGGCTTCCTATATAAGCACCAAGTGATTCCTGATTAGATTGTGATCCGATTTGACCGACCAGAAGACACCGCGCGGCGCCGACGGCGGCCCCACCGGCATCGAGCCGATATCCATCATCGAGGAGATGCAGCGCTCCTATCTCGATTACGCCATGAGCGTGATCGTCAGTCGCGCGCTGCCGGACGTGCGCGACGGCCTCAAGCCGGTGCATCGCCGCATCCTCTACGCCGCCTATGAGAGCGGCTATCACTGGAACCGTAAATATGTGAAATCGGCACGCCCGGTCGCCGACGTGATGGGTAAATACCATCCGCACGGCGACGCCTCTATCTACGACGCTTTGGTGCGCATGGCGCAGGACTGGTCGCTGCGCGTGCCGCTGATTGACGGGCAGGGCAATTTCGGCTCGATCGACGGCGATCCGCCGGCGGCGATGCGCTACACGGAATCGCGGCTGACCAAGGTCGCGCATGAGTTGCTGGAAGACATCGACAAGGACACCGTCGATTTCCAGGACACTTACGATGCGTCGGGCAGCGAACCGAAAGTCCTGCCGGCGCGCTTTCCGAACCTGCTGGTCAACGGCTCCGGCGGCATCGCCGTCGGCATGGCCACCAACATCCCGCCGCACAATCTGGGCGAGGTCTGCAACGGCGCCATTGCCCTCATCGACAATCCAGCGATCGATCTTCCGGCGCTGATGGAGATCATTCCGGGACCGGATTTCCCGACCGGCGGCATCGTGCTTGGCCGTTCCGGCATCTACAGCGCCTATTCGACCGGCCGCGGCTCCATCGTCATGCGCGGCCGCGTCAACATCGAGGCGCGCGGCAACGACCGTGAATCGATCGTCATCACCGAGGTTCCCTATCAGGTGAACAAAGCATCGATGATCGAGAAGATGGCCGAACTGGTGCGCGACAAGCGCATCGAGGGCATTTCCGACATTCGCGATGAGAGCGACCGCCAGGGTTACCGCGTCGTCATCGAACTGAAGCGCGACGCCGTCGCCGACGTCATCCTCAACCAGCTTTACCGCTTCACTCCGCTGCAGACGTCCTTCGGTGCCAACATGGTGGCGCTGAACGGCGGCAAGCCGGAATTGCTGACGCTCACCGACATGCTGAAGGCGTTCGTCGCCTTCCGCGAGGAGGTGATCAGCCGGCGCACGAAATTCCTGCTCCGCAAGGCGCGCGACCGCGCCCATGTGCTGGTCGGCCTTGCCATCGCTGTTGCCAATATCGATGAAGTCATCAAGCTGATCCGCAGCGCTCCGGACCCGCAGACGGCGCGCGAGCAGTTGATGGAGCGGCGCTGGCCTTCGGGCGACGTGGAATCGCTGATTCTTCTGATCGACGACCCGCGCCATCGCATCAACGAGGACGGTACCTACAATCTCTCCGAGGAGCAGGCGCGCGCCATCCTCGAACTGCGCCTGCAGCGCCTAACCGCGCTCGGCCGCGACGAGATCGCCGACGAGCTGAACACGATCGGCGACGAGATCAAGGACTACCTGGACATCCTGTCGTCCCGCGCCCGCGTCCAGCAGATCGTCAAGGACGAGCTCATCGCCGTGCGCGACGAGTTCGGCACGCCGCGCCGCACCGAGCTCGCCGAGGGCGGGGCGGACATGGAAGACGAGGACCTGATCCAGCGCGAGGACATGGTCGTCACGGTCAGCCATTCCGGCTACATCAAGCGCGTGCCGCTGTCGCTCTACCGGGCGCAGCGCCGCGGCGGCAAGGGCCGCTCCGGCATGTCGACCAAGGAAGAGGATTTCGTCACCCGGCTGTTCGTCGCCAACACGCACACGCCGGTGCTGTTCTTCTCCTCGCGTGGCATCGTCTACAAGGAAAAGGTCTGGCGCCTGCCGATCGGCAACCCGCAATCGCGCGGCAAGGCGTTGATCAATATGCTGCCGCTCGAACAGGGCGAGCGCATCACCACGATCATGCCGCTGCCGGAGGATGAGACGAGCTGGGGCGAGCTCGACGTCATGTTTGCCACCACGCGCGGCACCGTGCGTCGCAACAAGCTGTCGGACTTCGTCCAGGTCAACCGCAACGGCAAGATCGCCATGAAGCTGGACGAGGAAGGCGACGAGATCCTCGGCGTCGAGACCTGCACCGATAATGACGACGTGCTTTTGACGGCAAGTTCCGGCCAGTGCATCCGCTTCCCGGTCAGCGACGTACGCGTCTTCCAGAGCCGCAATTCGGTCGGCGTGCGCGGCATCGCCATGGCCGATGGCGACCGGGTGATCTCGATGGCGGTGATCGAGCATGTCGACGCGCCGCCGGCGGAACGTGCCGCCTACCTTAAGCGGGTGGTGGCTGAACGCCGGCTCGCCGCCGACATCGCCGCCGGTGAGGAGGAAGAAATCCAGCTTACCAACGAAGAGGTCGGCGAAGAGGCGGAGCTTTCCGACGAGCGCTACGAATTCCTCAAGGCACACGAGCAGTTCGTGCTGACGGTGACGGAATATGGCTACGGCAAGCGTTCGTCGTCGTACGATTTCCGCCTGACCGGTCGCGGCGGCAAGGGTATCCGCGCTACCGACGTTTCGAAAACGGCCGAAATCGGCCGTCTGGTGGCGACCTTCCCGGTCGGCAATGATGATCAGATCATGCTGGTTTCGGATGGCGGAACCGTCATTCGCGTCCCGGTTAACGGCATTCGTTTCGCCAGCCGCGCCACCAAGGGCGTTACGATCTTTAATACCGCAGAGGGCGAGAAGGTCGTTTCGGTGGAGCGGATTTCGGAGCCGCAGGCAGACGAAGAGATCGAAGAGAGTGTCGAGGCTGAAAGCGGCGCTGCTACCGAAGGTGGGGAGCCTGACAACAACAACGTCGAGTGAGTTGCCACGACGCCGCCAGCCCGATAGGTCGGTCCGGCGTTGTCAGCAAACGCTCTAGAAATGCCGATAAGGCCTACGGATGCCGAAGCCTTCGAACTGCTTGGTATTGGCCTTGGCGCGGACGCGCTGTGCCTCCTGATGCAACCCGAATACGGTAGCGATCAGCATGGCGACGGTCATTGCGGTGGCAAGCATGTAGATCAGCATGTGCGTGTTCTCCTGCGCCTAACAACGATTAGATGGGTGTTTGGTTTCATCTTCTGCAGCTGCAACTTAGTGAACACTGCGTGAAGCTGTTGTGAGCGGCACATTCATCTGTCGTTTACGTCGGCCAAAGGGTTCACGAGGCGGGCTGGTGATCGGATTTGCCTTTAGGAGAGAGGCTCGCTAGAAGCACCTGCCATGACCGAACGCATCGCCCTTTATGCCGGCTCTTTCGACCCGCTGACCAACGGCCATCTCGACGTGCTGAAGGCATCGCTGGCCGTGGCGGATACAATCTATGCGGCGATCGGCACCCATCCCGGCAAGAAGCCGTTGTTTTCCTTCGAGGAACGGGTTGGCCTGATCGAAACGGCCGCGAAGGCGGAATTCGGCAGCGACGGTGCGCGTATCAAAGTGGTCGCCTTCGACGGGCTGGTCATCGATGCGGCCAGGAAGCATGGCGCCTCGATCATGATCCGCGGTCTGCGCGACGGCACCGATCTTGACTATGAGATGCAGATGGCCGGCATGAACGAGACCATGGCGCCGGAGCTGCAGACGGTGTTCCTGCCCGCCAGCCCCTCGGTGCGCACCATTACCGCCACACTTGTGCGCCAGATAGCTTCGATGGGAGGCGACATCCGCCCCTTCGTGCCGGCGGCCGTGGCCGGCGCGCTCGCCGCCAAATTCGCGAAATAAATGCATGTCACCCAAAAGTGGAACCCGGCTTTGGGTAACGACATGCATGAACGAAGATATTCGGAGAAAGATCCATGCAGCTGAAAAAGCTTGCCTTCTTGCTTGCCGTGTTTGCCGGTCTTGTGACCGCATCCGTGTCGGCCTTTGCCGCTGATCCGGAAAACACCATGATCGTAACGCTGAAGGACGGCGACGTGACCATCGCGCTGAGGCCCGACCTTGCGCCGAAACACGTCGCGCAGATCAAAAAGCTGGTGCGCCAGGGCGCCTACGACAACGTCGCCTTTCACCGCGTCATCGACGGCTTCATGGCGCAGACCGGCGACGTCAAGTTCGGCAACATGAAGAGCGGCTTCAATGCCGACGCTGTCGGCACCGGCGGCTCCGATCTTCCCGACCTGCCGGCCGAATTCTCCAGCACCGAGCACTACCAGCGCGGCGTGGTCGGCATGGCCCGCTCCGACGATCCGAATTCCGCCAATTCGCAATTCTTCATCATGTTCGCGCCGGCACCGCCGCTCGATGGCCAGTACACCATCGTTGGCAATGTCGTCAGCGGCATGGAGCTGGTGGACCACATCAAGAAAGGCGACGAGGCGCAGAACGGGACGGTGACCGATCCCGATCGCATGATCAAGGTGCGCATCGCCGCCGACGGCAAGTAAACCCAAGTTTCAAAAGGATATTTCTGACATGGCCGAAATCAAGGACCGCGAGAACGCGCTTATCATGGACACGACGAAGGGCAAGGTCGTCATCGAATTGTTTCCAGATCTGGCGCCCGGCCATGTCGGCCGTATCAAGGAGCTGGCACGCGAAGGCGCCTATGACGGCGTGGTCTTCCACCGCGTCATCGACGGCTTCATGGCGCAGACCGGCGACGTGAAGTTCGGCAATTCCAACAAGCCGTCTTTCGCGCCGTCGCGCGCCGGCACTGGCGGTTCCGACAAGCCCGATCTGAAGGCCGAGTTCTCCAACGCCAACCATGGCCGCGGCACCTGTTCGATGGCGCGCTCGCAAAACCCGAACTCGGCCAATTCGCAGTTCTTCATCTGCTTCGACGACGCCGCCTTCCTCAACCGCCAGTACACTGTATGGGGCCAGGTCATCGAAGGCATGGACAATGTCGACAAGATCAAGCGCGGCGAACCGGTGCAGGACCCCGACAAGATCGTATCGCTCAAGGTCGCGGCCGACGTGAAATGACCAGCCGGGCTGTCGCGGCCATCGTACTTGTGCTCGTCGCGGCGGCCACTCCGGCGTTGGCGACGGAATCGATCGTTTGCAGCGCCGACGGCGGCGCGGCATCGATTGATGTTTTGATGGGACACACGGCCGTCATTGCGGTGGCGCGGGTGTGGCTGGATGCCGGCGGCAAGACATGGACCACGGACGGCCAGCCAGGCTCAACGAAAGTCATCGTTGGACAGGCATTCGAAGACGACGAGCGCATGCTGATCGATCTCACTGATGAGGGCCTCAGCTCGATCGTCGCCAAATTGCGGCCAAGGCCAGCGAGCAGTCCAGTTTCGCAATGGGCGGCACGTTGAGCATTGACGGTGTCAGTGCCTGGGCGGTGACCTGCCCGGAACCTTGAGGCGGGGTTTTCTTGCGCGTCGACCTTTTCGACTTCGATCTGCCGGAAGAACGCATCGCGCTTCGCCCAGCCGAGCCGCGCGACAGCGCCAGGATGCTGGTGGTCAGGCCGGGTGAGGGGCTCGAAGACCTGACGGTGCGCGACCTGCCGGCCCTGCTCAAGGCCGGTGATGATGTGCTGGTCTTCAACGACACCAAGGTCATTCCGGCACAATTGAAGGGCATCAGGCGGCGCGGCGAAGCAGCAGCGCAGGTCGAAGCCACGCTGCATATGCGGGTGGCGCCCGACCGGTGGCTCGCCTTCATGCGTCCGGGCAAGCGCATCGCCGCCGGAGATCGCATCCATTTCGGTCATGATGCCAATTCCTGCTTTCTCGGCCAACTCGATGCGACCGTGATCGAGAAGGGGGAAGGCGGCGAGGTGCTGCTCGGCTTCGACCTGTCAGGTCCGTTCCTCGACGAGGCGCTGCACGCTGTCGGCCACATCCCGCTGCCGCCCTACATCGCCTCCAAACGTGACGACGACGAACGCGACCGCAGCGATTATCAGACCATTTATGCTAGGGAGGAGGGCGCGGTCGCCGCGCCGACGGCAGGGCTGCATTTCACGCCGGAGCTGTTTGCGACGCTCGACGCCAAGGGCATAGAGCGCCGTTTCGTCACGCTGCATGTCGGCGCCGGTACATTCCTGCCGGTGAAGGCGGACGACACCGCGGACCACAAGATGCACGCCGAAACCGGTTCGGTCAGCGCGGAAACCGCCGAGGCGCTGAATGCGGCGAAAGCAAAAGGAGGGCGCATTATCGCTGTCGGCACGACATCGCTGCGCTTGCTGGAGAGCGCGGCTGGCGAGGAGGGCAGGCTAGCCGCATGGTCAGGCCTGACCGACATCTTCATCACCCCCGGCTATCGCTTCAAGACCGCCGACATGCTGATGACCAATTTCCATCTGCCGCGTTCGACGCTGTTCATGCTGGTTTCGGCCTTCTGCGGTTTGCAGACGATGCGGGCGGCCTATGCGCATGCCATCGAGAATCGCTACAGGTTTTATTCCTATGGAGACGCAAGTCTTCTGTTCAGGGAGGATAGTAATGGACGATGACCTGGAAACCTTCGACCGCGAAGCATTGATCGGCGAGGTCAGGAAATTACGCGCCGGCATCCGCCAACACCGCGACGCCACCGGCCATGATCTGTGCTGGCATCATCCCGACCTGTGGTCGCTTTTGCCCGAAAAGACCGAGCCGGCGATTGCCGTGCCGCCGTGGCCGAAATTCATGCGCGGCTGCATCCGCTACCGTCAATCGCTCGATAAGCAGGCTGCGGACGCGCCGGTATTTGACAAGGAGTTCGATGGCTAGGGAATTCAATGACTGACGCATTCACCTTCAAGGTGCTGGCGACCGACGGCAGGGCGCGGCGTGGTGCAATCACCATGCCGCGCGGGGAAATCCGCACGCCTGCCTTCATGCCGGTCGGTACCGGCGGCACGGTGAAGGCCATGTATATGGATCAGGTGCGCGGCGTCGGCTCGGACATCATCCTTGGTAATACCTACCACCTGATGCTGAGACCCGGCGCCGAGCGCGTGGCGCGGCTCGGCGGCCTGCATGAGTTCGCCCGCTGGCCGCATCCGATCCTGACTGACAGCGGCGGCTTCCAGGTGATGTCGCTATCGAAGCTGAGGAAACTGACCGAGAACGGCGTGACCTTCCGTTCGCATATCGACGGCGGCGCCTTCGAGATGTCGCCGGAGCGTTCGATTGAGATCCAGGGGCTGCTCGATTCCGACATCCAGATGCAGCTCGATGAATGCACGGCTCTGCCGGCCAAGCAGAACGAGATCGAGCGTGCCATGGAGTTGTCGTTGCGCTGGGCCGAGCGTTGCAAGACGGCATTCGGCGAGCAGCCCGGCAAGGCGATGTTCGGCATTGTACAAGGCGGCGACGTGCCGGATCTGCGGCTGCGCTCGGCGCAGGCGCTGAAGGCAATGGAGCTGAAGGGCTACGCGATCGGCGGGCTGGCTGTCGGCGAGCCGCAAGCGGTGATGCTGGAGATGCTCGACATCACTTGCCCGGAGCTGCCGGTTGAGCGGCCGCGCTACCTGATGGGTGTCGGCACGCCGGACGACATCTTGAAGTCGGTAGCGCGCGGCATCGACATGTTCGATTGCGTGATGCCGACGCGGGCAGGGCGCCACGGTCTTGCCTACACGCGGCGCGGCAAGGTCAATCTTCGCAACGCCCGCCATGCCGACGATCCGCGTCCGCTCGATGAGGAAAGCGACTGCCCGGCCGCACGCGACTATTCGCGCGCCTATCTGCACCATCTGGTGCGCTCGCAAGAGGCACTTGGGGCGATGCTCCTTACCTGGAACAATCTGTCCTATTACCAGCAGCTGATGCGCGACATTCGTGAAGCGATCGAGGCTGGCAGGTTGGAAGCACGCTCAGCTGAGATTTCCGAAAGCTGGAGGCGGGGCGATCTCCCAGTGAGGTGATCGAAGGCTCAAGTGCTGAGCGACGTGGACGCGCGCAGGCTGCAGCCGGTGATCCGAAAGCTGCCGTCAGGCTGTAGTTCGAGCGTGTAGACCGCCTCGTAGTCCTTGCCATCCGGGCCGACGATCAGCACTTGCTGGATGATCGAGGTCGGGCTCGTCTCGCGAACCTTGCCGAAGGAGTAGGTCTGCGGCTGGCGCACCGGCGGATAGCCGTTGGTCACCATGTTCATGAAGGTATCGACGGTCGGAAAGATGCGCTTCACATTCGGTGCGGCAAAGCTGTAGGCCGTCATTCCGTCATTGGCGATGAAGGCCCTCAACTGACCATCGATGACCGTCTGCGCCGCTTTGACTTCGGCGTCGCCAGAAAAGGCCTGGGATGCGAAAATGAATGGAAGGACTGTGAATGCGAAAAACGCGCGGCGCATGGCCTGTCTCCGTTGTCCCCGAGAAATCGCTGCCTGAAGGTACATGATACCATACGCTTTGCCGTGCTTCAGGGTTTCAGCCGAGCGTAAACATTCGGCGTGGCAGTCCGTGTCCGAGCCGAGAAAGCATTGTCGAGGCGAGACAGCCTGAGCGATTGGCGATGCTTGAAAGCCGGGCGGCAGTCTGCCACAAGGGCCGCTCGATTAGAGCGTGCGATGTTGGACAGGACCAGGCAATGAAGGCATTTTTCGTGCAGATAAAGTGCGATCTGGGCAAGGCCTACGACGTTGCCAGCGCCCTGGCCGATGCCGAGATTGCTTCGGAAATCTACTCGACAGCCGGCAACTACGACCTGCTCGCCAAATTCTATGTCGACGACGAGGAAGACATCGGCCACTTCGTCAACGAGAAAGTGCAGATTCTCCCGGGAATCAAGGATACGTTTACGGTCGTCACCTTTCGCGCGTTTTGATCTCCATCCGACATTTGCCCGGACACAAGGCAAAGCCTGATCAGGGCCCTATTGGTGCTGCCTTAATTTTAGGCAACCGCGATATACTGATCGCCGGCGCCCGCCAAATCGCCGATTGCGCTTGATTTTCTCCAGCGAGGCCAGTGAAATGGCGTCACAGGGGAGTATGCGATTGGCAGCGTTCGACGAAATGCTTCCGGAAGTTTCCGGGCTGAGAAAACCGTATTCGGCTTACGATCGCTGGCTGAAGGAACAGGACCCGGCCAGACTTACCGAGAAGATGCAGGACGCCGAACGCGTCTTTCGCAAGACAGGCATCACTTTCGCCGTCTACGGCGAGCAGGAAGCATCGGAGCGGCTGATACCCTTCGACATCGTTCCGCGCATCATTTCGGGCAATGAATGGCGACGGCTAACGCAAGGCATCGAGCAGCGCGTCCAGGCGCTGAACGCCTTTCTCGACGACATCTACCATCGCCAGGAGATCTTGCGCGCCGGCCGGGTGCCGAAGGAGTTGATCGCCAGGAACGAGGCGTTCCTGCCCGAGATGATCGGGGTGCGGCCGCCGGCCGGCGTCTATACCCACATCATCGGCGTCGACATCGTACGCATTAGCGAGAACGAGTTCTACGTACTGGAGGACAATGCGCGCACGCCGTCCGGCGTCTCCTACATGCTGGAAAACCGCGAGACGATGATGCAGCTGTTTCCCGAGTTGTTCCAGCAGATCAAGGTGCGGCCGGTGGAGAATTACCCGCAGCTCCTGCGCCAGTCGCTGGCGGCGGTACGGCCGCAAAGCACCAAGGGCACGCCGACGATTGCCGTGCTGACGCCGGGCAGCTTCAACTCAGCTTATTTCGAACATGCTTTCCTTGCCGACCAGATGGGCGTGCAGCTCGTCGAAGGGCAGGATCTGCGCGTCGTCGATGGCCATGTCGCGATGCGCACGACCGAGGGCTACAAGCAGATCGACGTGCTTTACCGGCGTGTCGACGACTCGTTCCTCGATCCGCTGACCTTCCGCCCCGACTCGGCACTTGGCGTGCCGGGCATTATGGACGTCTACCGCGCCGGCAACATCACGATCGCCAATGCGCCGGGAACCGGCATCGCTGACGACAAGGCGATCTATTCGTACATGCCCGAGATCGTCGAATTCTACACCGGCCGCAAGGCGATGCTCGGCAACATCCCGACCTGGCGCTGCTCGGAGCCGGACAGCCTGAAATACGTGCTCGAGCACATTGATGAACTGGTCATCAAGGAGGTCCACGGGTCCGGCGGTTACGGCATGCTGGTCGGTCCGGCGGCGACCAAGAAGGAATGCGAGGATTTTTCCAAAAAGCTCGCGGCAAAACCGTCGAACTACATTGCTCAGCCGACGCTGGCGCTGTCGACCTGTCCGATCCTGACGGACAAGGGGCTGGCGCCGCGTCATGTCGATCTGCGCCCCTATGTGCTGGTTTCCGACCGTATCCAGATCGTGCCCGGCGGGCTGACCCGAGTAGCGCTCAAGGAAGGCTCGCTGGTCGTCAATTCCTCGCAAGGCGGGGGCACGAAGGATACCTGGGTGTTGGATGATTAGAGTGGAAGTAGTGAATAGTGAATAGATAAGGATATGGGTCGTAATGTTGGTGAAATGCCCTGAAATGAAGCACGCGGCATCGTGGCTTAGGTTCTGGATAGTCACCATTCACCGTCCACCGTCCACCATTCGCCTCAGGGCCGCCTGACATGCTTCTCGGTCGCACCGCCAACGGGCTCTATTGGATGAACCGCTATATCGAGCGGGCGGAAAACATGGCGCGGCTGGTGGATGCTGGCTTGCGCATGGCGCTAACCCGTACTCAGAACGCTTCGGAGGAGTGGAATTCGGTGCTGCTTAGCGCCGGTTCGGACGCCAGCTTCACGCAGAAATATTCCGACTACACCGCCGCCAATGTCGCCGACTATCTGCTGCGCGACACATCGAACCCGTCGAGCACGATGTCGTCTATCGAAACGGCCCGTAACAATGCCCGCATGGTGCGTACCGCGTTGACGCGTGAAACCTGGGAAAGCATCAACGAAGCCTGGATGTCGCTGAAGCGGATGCTAGCCAAGCCGATCGACGAGCGCGACCTGCCCAACGCGCTCGACGCAATCAAACGCGAGACGGCGCTGATCCGCGGCTCGTTCTACGGCACGATGCTGCGCAATGAGATTTTCGATTTTTCGCAGCTCGGCACTTATGTCGAACGCGCCGACAACACCGCGCGCATCCTGGATGTGAAATACTACGTGCTGTTGCCGTCGATTTCCTGGGTCGGCTCGACGCTCGACAACTACCAGTGGGAATCGATCCTTCGCTCTGTATCGGCGCACCGCTCCTACCGCTGGGTCTATGACGCCGACTACAAGCCGAGCAACATCGCCGACTATCTGATCCTCAATGTCCGCATGCCGCGCTCGCTGACCTTTTGCTATCGCTTCCTGACGGAGCATCTCAAATTCCTGGGTGACGACTATGGTGAGCGCCACGCCTGCCATGCGACGGCTGCCAAGACCCAGGCCATGCTTACCGCCGGCTCGATCAAGGATATTTTCGACGCCGGCCTGCATGAATTCCTGGCCAATTTCATCCGCGACAACACCAGACTCGGCGACGAGATCGCGCAGGATTACAGGTTCTATTGAGCATGACCCCAAAAAGCGGAGACCGGTTTTCGGAAAAGCTCATGCTCCAGGGACGAGTGCGATGCGGCTGAAGATCACCCACCGGACCGAATACCGCTACGATGCGCCGGTGCATTATTTGTTGCAGCGTTTGCGGCTGCTCCCGGTAAACGGGCGCACCCAGACGGTACTGTCCTGGGCGCTGAAGATCGAAGGCGCACGCGAGGAAGTGCGCTTCACCGACCATTTCGGCAATGATACCCGGCTGTTGAGCGTCGAGGGCGAGCGCGACTTCATCACCGTCGAAGCAGCCGGCGAAGTGGTGACGCGCGACACCGCCGGCGTCTGCGGGCCGCACCAGGGTTTCGTGCCGCTCTGGCTGTTCGGCCACGAAACGCCGCTGACGATGATCGGCAGCGGCATTCGCGAGCTTGCTGCCTCGGTCGGCAAGGGCACCGACATCGAAAGGCTGCACCGGTTGATGGCGATGATCGGCGAGCGCGTCGCTTATACGCCGGGCACCACCAACGCGACGACGCCGGCCGAAGAGGCCCTGGCGCTCAAGACCGGCGTTTGCCAGGACCACAGCCACATCTTCGTTGCGGCGGCGCGCGCCATGGATTTTCCGGCGCGCTATGTCAGTGGCTACCTTATGATGAATGCAGCGATCGAGCAGGCGGCAAGCCACGCCTGGGCCGAGGCGCATGTCTCGGGCCTCGGCTGGGTCGCCTTCGACGTCGCCAACGGCATTTCTCCCGACGAGCGTTATGTAAAGGTGGCGACTGGCCGCGATTATCGCGACGCCACACCGGTATCGGGAATTCGGCTGGGACAGGCGGAAGAACAGCTTGCCGTCACCGTCACCGTGGAGCAGTAATCTCCGCCAAGATTGTTGCCAAAGAGATTCGATGACCTATTGCGTCGGCCTGAAGATCGATCGCGGGCTCGTGTTCATGTCGGACACGCGCACCAACGCCGGCATGGATTCGATCTCGACCTTCAGGAAGATGCATGTCTGGGAAGAGCCGGGCGAGCGCGTCATCGTTTTGATGTCGGCCGGCAATCTGGCGACGACGCAGGCCGTGGTCAGCCTGCTCGACGAACGCACCAAGGCAGTGGCGGAGCGCCGTGCCACGCTGCTCGAAACGCCTTCCATGTACCAGACAGTGCGGCTGGTCGGAGACACCGTCAAGGAGGTCATCGCCAGTTCGTCGCCGGCGGGCGAAAAGGCGGATTCCTATTTCAACGCCTCCTTCATCCTCGGCGGTCAGATCAAGGGCAGCGCGCCGCGCCTGTTCATGATCTATCCGGAAGGCAATTTCATCGAATCCACCGACGACACGCCGTTCTTCCAGATCGGTGAGACCAAATACGGCAAGCCGATCATCATCCGCGCTTATGAAAGGACGATGAGTTTCGCCGAGACGGTGAAGTTGCTGCTTGTGTCGTTCGACTCGACGCTGAAGTCGAACCTGTCGGTCGGCCTGCCGCTCGACCTGCTGTTCTATGAAAAGGACACCTTCAAGGTCGGCCTCAAAAAGCGAATAACCCAGGATGATCAATATTATCGCACGATCTCGGATAGCTGGTCGAACGCGCTGAAGACTGCCTTTGCCAGCTTGCCTGATTTTCCCGAATGAAAACCTTCGTTTTTCGTGCTCTTTGATGGCGGCTCGACGAGGCGCTACGGAGGCGAAGATGAATAGCAACGAATTCCGCGAATGGTCGCTGCGAGCGGCCGAATGGGGCGCCGACTACAGAGACAGCCTTCGCGAAAGACCGGTGCGGCCGTTTGTCGAGCCGGGCGAAATCTTCAAAAGCATCGATGTCGCACCGCCGGAAAATGGCGAAACGATGCAGGCAATCTTCGCCGATTTCGAGCAAAAGATTCTGCCGGGCATGACGCACTGGCAGCATCCGCGTTTCTTCGCCTATTTCCCGGCCAATGCGGCACCGGCCTCGGTCGTGGCCGAGTATCTGGTTGCCGCCATGGCCGCGCAATGCATGCTTTGGCAGACCTCGCCGGCGGCAACCGAACTCGAGACGCGTGTCGTCGACTGGATGCGGCAGGCGCTTGGTCTGCCGGAGGGATTTTCCGGCGTCATGCAGGATTCGGCTTCGTCGGCGACGCTTGCCGCCGTGCTGACCATGCGCGAGCGCGCGCTCGACTGGCAAGGTAACAAGAACGGCTTGCAACGCCAGCCGGTCGTGCGGGTCTATTCTTCCGGCCAAGTCCATACTTCCATCGACCGGGCGATCTGGGTGTCGGGCATCGGCGAGGCGAACCTCGTGCGCATTCCGGTCGCCGGACGCTTCCGCGCCATGCAGACGGCGGCTCTGGAAGCCGCGATCGTCACCGACCGCGAAAACGGCATGCTGCCGGCGGGGATCATCGCCAGCGTCGGCGGCACAAGTACCGGCGGCACCGACGATGTGGCGGCTGTTGCCGCGGTGGCTAAGCGGCACGGGCTCTACCTGCATGTCGATGCCGCATGGGCTGGCTCCGCCATGATCTGCCCCGAGTTCCGGCATTTCTGGGCAGGCGCCGAACATGCGGATTCCATTGTCTTCAACCCGCATAAATGGCTGGGCGCACAGTTCGATTGCTCGATGCAGTTCATCCGTCAGCCGGAAGACCTCGTGCGCACGCTGGCGATCAAGCCCGAATTCCTGAAAACGCATGGCCGCGACGGAGTCATCAACTACTCCGAATGGTCGGTGCCGCTTGGCCGGAGGTTCCGCGCGCTGAAACTTTGGTTCCTGCTGCGTGCACATGGCTTGGAAAATCTGCGGACCATGGTCCGCAACCATGTCGCCTGGAGCGAGAGCCTCGCCGCAAGGCTGGCAAAGGAACCGGATTTCGAGATCGTCACCGAGCCGATGCTGTCGCTGTTCTCGTTCCGGCATCTCGCGGCTGCGGGCGCCGACTCTGACGAGCACAATTTGCGGTTGGTCAGCGCGATCAACGATGACGGCCGCATCTACCTGACGCAAACCCGGGTGGACGGGAAGGTGGCGATCCGCTTTCAGGTCGGGCAGTTCGAAACGACAGCGGCGGATGTCGATACTGCTTTCGAGGTCATTACTGAAATTGCGCGCGGCCTGGGCTGACCGGCATCATCGAGGGTGCGCCGGGGCTTTTCTTGCAGTCACCTGATCTTCCTGTTCATGGCTTTCGTTTTCCGTTATAGACAAGTAAAACGAAAACGAGAGGTTGCTAGATGTATCTGTCGCCGCGTCATTCCGAAATCATCCAGATGGCCAAGGACCATGGCCGCGTACTGGTCGAGGAGTTGGCGACGCATTTCAACGTGACGCCGCAGACGATCCGCAAGGATCTCAACGATCTCTGCGACCAGCGGCTTTTGTCTCGCATTCATGGCGGGGCATTGTTCCCGTCCGGCATCGAGAACATGGAGTATGAGGCTCGGCGCAAGATCGCCGCCGAGGAGAAGGAGGCGATCGGCCGCGCAGCAGCCCGGCTGATCCCCGACAACGCGTCTCTTTTCATCAATATCGGAACAACGACGGAAGCTGTCAGCAAGTCGCTGCTCGATCACAGCGGCTTGATGGTCATCACCAATAACATCAATGTTGCCAATAGGATGCGCGTTTATCCTTCGATCGAGGTGGTGATCGCCGGCGGTGTCGTACGCGGTTCCGACGGCGGTGTGGTCGGCGAGGCAGCGGTCGATTTCATCCGGCAGTTCAAGGTCGATTTTGCGGTGATCGGCGCCTCGGCCATCGATCACGACGGCGCACTGCTCGACTTCGATTTTCGCGAGGTGAAAGTCGCGCAGGCGATCATCGCCAACGCGCGGCATGTGATCCTCGTGTCGGACCAGACCAAGTTCGAGCGCACCGCGCCCGTCCGCATCGGCCATCTGTCGCAGGTCAACACCTTTATCACCGATCGTTGCGACATCCCATCGGTGCGTAAGATCTGCCAGGAGGCAGAAGTTCAGCTGATCGAAACGTCGCTCTCCTAGAGATGCCGTTGCGGCATCCTGTCGCCAATCATATTTCGTTTGACATTCGTTATCATTTCGAAATAATTCCCGTACGGTTTCGCAAGAACCCAAAAATGCTGCAATGCGAAATCGAGGGAGGATTGTTTGGGCGCATCACCGATCCATGACATTTTCGTCATCGGTGGCGGCATCAATGGCTGCGGCATCGCCCGCGATGCCGTTGGGCGTGGGTTTTCGGTATTTCTTGCCGAGATGAACGATCTGGCCAGCGGAACCTCTTCCGGCTCGACCAAACTGATCCATGGCGGCTTGCGCTATCTCGAATTCTACGAGTTCCGCCTGGTGCGCGAAGCGCTGATGGAACGCGAGGTCCTGTGGAGGAACGCGCCGCATATCATCTGGCCGATGCGCTTCGTGCTGCCATACGCCAAGGGGCTGCGTCCGGCCTGGCTGATTCGTCTCGGGCTTTTCCTCTACGACCATATCGGCGGGCGCAAATTGCTGCCGCCGACGAAAACGCTGGACATGGCCAAGGATCCGGCCGGCAAACCGCTAAAGCCGCTGTTTCGAAAGGCGTTCGAATATTCGGACGGTTGGGTCAACGATGCCCGGCTGGTTGTGTTGAACGCCCGCGACGCTGCCGAACGCGGCGCAACCATTCGAACCCGAACAAAGGTCGTCAGCGCACGCCGCGAAGGCAATCTCTGGACGGTCAGGCTTGAAAACGTGCGGACCGGCGATACCGAGGAGGTCAAGGCGCGGCTGCTGGTCAATGCCGCCGGCCCGTGGGTCGATCAGGTGCTGTCGGCCACCGTCGGCTTGAACGACGTGCACAATGTACGCCTCGTGCAAGGCAGCCACATCGTCGTTGGCAAGAAATTCGACGACCCACGCGCCTATTTCTTTCAGAACAAGGACGGGCGCATCATTTTCGCCATCCCCTATGAAGACGAGTTCACGCTCATCGGCACCACCGACCGGGACTATCCCGGCGATCCGCACGACGTCAGGATCAGTGATGTCGAGATCGACTATCTCTGCGCTGCGGCAAGCGAATATTTCGCGCAGCCGGTCAAGCCGTCGGATATCGTCTGGACCTATTCCGCGGTGCGCCCGCTCTACGACGATGGCGCCTCAAAGGCGCAGGAAGCCACCCGCGACTATGTGCTGAAGGCCGATGGAGGCGAGGGTGCCGCCCCGATCGTCAATGCCTTTGGCGGCAAGATCACCACCTACCGCCGATTGTCGGAATCGATGCTCGAGAAGATCGAGGGTTTTCTCGGCAGGCGCGGCAAGCCATGGACGGCAAACGCGCCGCTGCCGGGCGGTGACTTTCCCGTCACTGGCTTCGATACCGAGCTGGCGAAACTGAAAACGGCGTACCCGTTCCTCGACGCCCGGCTGGCCCGCCGGTTGACCCGGCTCTACGGCACCCGCGCAAGGAAGCTGCTGGGCCTCGCCAAATCGAACGTCGATCTTGGCCGCAACTTCGGCGCCGATCTCTACGAAGCCGAGGTGCGCTACCTCGCCGAAAACGAATGGGCAATGACTGCCGAGGATGTATTGTGGCGCCGGACCAAGCGCGGCCTGCGTCTCAGCCGTGAGCAGGCGGCAGTGCTCGAGGAGTTCATGCGCGGAATAAGCCGGCAGCACGTAGCGGCTGCCGAATAGGAACGGCCGACTGATGCAGAAAGCCTGGGAGGAGGCATCATGCTTGAACTGAGAAACGTGACGAAGACGGTGGGCGCGGCGGAACATATCCGCGATGTCTCGCTGACGCTTCAGCACGGCTCGCTCAACGTCCTGCTCGGGCCGACGCTCTCCGGCAAGACCAGCCTAATGCGGCTGATGGCGGGCCTCGACGTGCCGACCTCGGGCTCAGTCTGGTTCGATGGCAAGGATGTCACCGGCATGCCGGTGCAAAAGCGCAACGTCGCCATGGTCTACCAGCAATTCATCAATTATCCGGCGATGACGGTCTACGAAAACATCGCCTCACCGCTGCGGGTAGCCGGCACGGATCAGGCAACGATCGACAGGGAGGTGCGCAATGCGGCCGCCCTTCTCAAACTCACGCCCTATCTCGACCGGACGCCTCTCAGCCTGTCGGGCGGCCAGCAGCAGCGCACCGCGCTGGCCCGCGCCATCGTCAAGAATGCCAGCCTCGTGCTGCTCGACGAGCCGCTCGCCAATCTCGACTACAAGCTGCGTGAAGAATTACGCGCGGAACTGCCGAAAGTCTTCGCGGCCGCCGGCACAATCTTTGTTTATGCCACGACCGAGCCGCACGAGGCCTTGCTGCTCGGCGGCAACACGGCAACGCTCTCCGAGGGTAGCATCACCCAGTTTGGGCCGACCATCGAAGTGTTCCGCAAACCGGTCGATCTGGTGACGGCGAGGACCTTCGCCGATCCGCCGCTCAACACCATCGTGCTTGCCAAGAAGGGCCTGGATTTCCTGCTCGAGGGCGGCGTGAAATTGCCGGTGCCGGCGGAACTCTTCGGCATTGCCGATGCGATCTATACGATCGGCTTCCAGCCGCATCATCTGTCCCTCGATCGGCCCAACGCCGCCGCAGTGCCGGTGCGCGCAAAGGTGACGATCACTGAGATCACCGGATCGGAAAGCTTCATCCATCTCGATTTTGCCGATGCGCGCTGGGTCATGCTGACCCACGGTATTCGCGACTTCGAGCCGGACGAGGAGGTCGAGGTGTTCATCGACCCGCGCCACATCATGGTCTTCGACGAGCACGGCCGCGCCGTGGCCGCGCCGAAGCTGGCGGCTTAGGAGGAAGCGATGGCGCGCATCGATGTCAATCATATCCGTCACTCCTATCTGCAGAACCCGCGCACGGATGCCGATTTCGCGCTGAAGGAAGTGCACCACACCTTCGAGGATGGCGGCGCTTATGCGCTGCTCGGCCCGTCCGGCTGCGGCAAGACTACGCTGCTCAATATCATTTCGGGATTGCTGCATCCCTCACACGGCCAGTTGCTGTTCAACGGCAGGAACGTGACCAATCTGTCGACCCAAGAGCGCAACATCGCCCAGGTCTTCCAGTTCCCGGTGATCTACGACACGATGACGGTCTACGACAATCTGGCGTTCCCGCTGCGCAATCGCGGCGTGCCGGAGGCCGACGTCGACCGTAAGGTGCGCGAAACGCTGGAGATGACCGGGCTGGCCGATATGGCCAAACGAAAGGCCCGCGGACTGACAGCCGATCAGAAGCAGAAGATCTCGCTCGGGCGCGGGCTGGTGCGCTCCGACGTCAACGCCATCCTGTTCGACGAGCCTTTGACCGTCATCGACCCGCATATGAAATGGGTGCTGCGCTCCCAGTTGAAGCAGCTTCACCGCCGCTTCGGCTACACCATGGTCTATGTCACGCACGACCAGACCGAGGCGTTGACCTTCGCCGACAGGGTGGTCGTCATGTATGACGGCGAAATCGTACAGATCGGCACACCGGCAGAGCTGTTCGAGCGCCCGCGCCACACCTTTGTCGGCTATTTCATCGGCTCGCCCGGCATGAACGTCATGCCGGTGGCGATCGACGGCAAGACTGCGCGGCTGGGCTCGCAGCAGATCGAACTGCCGGGCGTGCCCAAGGCGGGTGAGGGCGCCATCGAGCTCGGCATCCGTCCCGAATATGTGCGCCTGGGCAGACAGGGCATGGCCGTCCGGATCAGCAAGGTCGAGGACGTCGGCCGCCACAAGGTGGTCCGTGCCAATCTCGAAGGGCGCGAGATCGCCGCCGTCATCGGCGAGGACGAGACAGTTCCGGCTGATCCGAAGGTGCGGTTCGACCCAGCCGGCATCAACATCTATGCCGATTCCTGGCGCGTCGAGATGGGAGCCTGAAGTGGAAAAGACCTGGAACAATAGAGCCTGGTTCCTGGTGTTGCCGGTGCTGCTGCTGGTGGCGTTCTCGGCGGTCATACCGCTGATGACGGTCGTCAATTATTCGGTGCAGGACACTTTCGGCAATAACGTCTTCTTCTGGGCCGGCACGGAATGGTTCGAGGAACTGCTTTCCTCGAGCCGCTTCTGGCAGGCGATGATCCGCAACCTTGTCTTCTCCTTTATCATCCTGGCGATCGAAGTGCCGCTCGGCATCTTCATTGCGCTCAATATGCCGAAGAAGGGTTGGGGCGTGCCTGTGTGCCTTGTTTTGATGGCGTTGCCGCTGCTGATCCCGTGGAACGTCGTCGGCACCATCTGGCAGGTGTTCGGGCGCAACGACATTGGCCTGCTCGGCTATTACGTCAACGCGCTCGGCATCGACTATAATTATGTGCAAGACCCATATGACGCCTGGGTCACGGTCATCATCATGGACGTCTGGCATTGGACCAGCCTCGTGGTCCTGCTCTGCTATGCCGGCCTGGTCTCGATTCCGGATGCCTTTTATCAGGCAGCCAAGATCGACGGTGCCTCGCGCTGGGCGGTGTTCCGCTACATCCAGCTGCCGAAGATGAACCGCGTGCTGCTGATCGCCGTGCTGCTGCGCTTCATGGACAGCTTCATGATCTACACGGAGCCGTTCGTGGTCACTGGTGGCGGCCCCGGCAACTCGACGACCTTTCTTTCGATTGATCTCGTCAAGACCGCGCTCGGCCAGTTCGACCTCGGCCCGGCGGCGGCGATGTCGCTGGTCTACTTCCTTATCGTCCTGCTGTTGTCGTGGGTGTTCTACACCGTGATGACCAATTATGACGCGGAGCGTTGAGATGAGCCGCACCGAAGAGAGAGCCGATAGGGTGAGCGAGACGACAGCTTCGGAAGGGCTCGCCAGCACGCTACGGCAGGACGAGATCGCACGGCTGATGCGCCGTCGCGGCGAGGAGTCGCGCTGGTGGTGGATCGTGCCGACGCTCTACATCGTCGTTCTGCTTTTGCCGATCTACTGGCTCATCAATATGAGCTTCAAGACCAATGGCGAGATCGTCTCGTCGCTGACTCTCTACCCGCACGCGCCGACATTGGCGAATTACCGCACCATCTTCACCGACGCGTCCTGGTATTCGGGCTACATCAACTCGATCACCTATGTGGTTATGAACATGGTGATTTCGGTGGCTGCGGCACTGCCTGCTGCTTATGCTTTTTCGCGCTATCGCTTCCTCGGCGACAAGCATCTGTTCTTCTGGCTGCTGACCAACCGCATGGCGCCGCCGGCGGTGTTCGCGCTGCCATTCTTCCAGCTTTATTCGGCCTTCGGCCTTATCGACACCCATATCGCCGTGGCTCTGGCGCATTGCCTGTTCAACGTGCCGCTGGCGGTGTGGATCCTCGAAGGCTTCATGTCGGGCGTACCCAAGGAGATCGACGAGACCGCCTATATCGACGGCTATTCGTTCCCGCGCTTCTTCATCAAGATCTTCATGCCGCTGATTGCGAGCGGCATCGGCGTGGCGTGCTTCTTCTGCTTCATGTTCTCGTGGGTGGAGCTCTTGATCGCCCGTACGCTGACGACAACCGATGCCAAGCCGATCGCCGCGACCATGACCCGCACCGTTTCGGCCGCCGGCATGGATTGGGGGCTGCTCGCCGCAGCCGGCGTCCTGACGCTGATTCCCGGCGCGCTCGTCATCTGGTTTGTGCGCAACTACATCGCCAAGGGCTTTGCCCTGGGGAGGGTATGATGGAGCAGGTCGACAGAAGCCCATGGTGGTGGGCCGTGCTGCTTCTCGCCCTGGTCGTCGTGGCCTGGGTGGCACTTCAAATCGATTTCGTGGCAATAACGGTAGGCTTCAGCGATCCGGCTAATATCCGCCTGTGGGGATTTAACCTCTCGTCCAACCTCGATTTTTCGTGGATGGCTTGGACGTGGCCGACCGCGGCCTTCTTTGGAACCATCTTTCTGCTGCTTTGCGGCATGGCGGTGTGGGAATACGTCTCGCCGGGCGGCAATCCGCGCGTCGGCGTGCTGCGGTTCGAAACGACGCGTGGCGACCGCCTGTTCCTGTCGCTGCTTGGCAGCGCCTTTATCCATCTCGCTTGGCTGGGTCTAGTCGGACCCAATCTGTGGTGGGCTCTCGCTCTCTCCGTGGTCTACGCCGTCGGCGTGTTCCGCTACGTATAGAGGGGGAAACTGTTGGAACGGCGGCGTGCCGGCCGCCGATCCAGATCGCACTTTGAACTTTAACAGTGGAGGAAATACATGCGACGGCAATTCTTGACATCAACAACTGCGCTTGTCCTATTGCTCGGGGCAAGCAATGCCTATGCCGGAATGGACGAGGCCAAGGCCTTCCTCGATAAGGAAATCGGGCCCCTTTCGACGCTTTCGCGCGCCGGCCAGGAAGCCGAGATGCAATGGTTCATCGATGCCGCGAAACCTTTCGCCGGCATGGATATCAAGGTGGTTTCCGAAACCATCGCCACGCATCAGTATGAATCGCAGGTGCTGGCGCCGGCCTTTACGGCCATCACCGGCATCAAGGTTACGCATGACGTCATCCAGGAAGGCGACGTCGTCGAGAAGATCCAGACCCAGATGCAGACCGGCCAGAACCTCTATGACGGCTGGGTCAACGATTCCGATCTGATCGGCACGCACTGGCGCTACCAGCAGGTGCGCAACCTGACCGACTGGATGGCAGACGACGGCAAGGATGTCACCAATCCGAATCTCGACCTGAAGGATTTCATCGGCACCTCGTTCACCACCGCGCCCGACAAGAAGCTCTACCAGCTTCCCGACCAGCAGTTCGCCAACCTCTACTGGTTCCGTTACGACTGGTTCAACGACGAGAAGAACAAGGCGGACTTCAAGGCCAAATACGGCTACGACCTCGGCGTGCCGGTCAATTGGTCGGCCTATGAGGACATCGCCGAGTTCTTCACCGGGCGTGAGATCGATGGCAAGAAGGTCTACGGCCATATGGATTATGGCAAGAAGGACCCGTCGCTCGGCTGGCGGTTCACCGATGCATGGCTGTCGATGGCCGGCAATGGCGACAAGGGCATTCCGAACGGTCTGCCCGTCGACGAATGGGGCATCAAGGTCGACGAGAATTCGCGACCGGTCGGTTCCTGCACGGCGCGCGGCGGCGACACCAATGGTCCGGCTTCCGTCTATGCCATCCAGAAGTACCTCGATTGGCTGAAGGCCTATGCACCGGCGGAAGCCCAGGGCATGACCTTCTCCGAGTCAGGGCCGGTGCCGGCGCAGGGCGCGGTTGCCCAGCAGATCTTCTGGTATACCGCCTTCACCGCCAGCATGGTCGACGCCAGCGCCAAGGCGGTGCTGAACGACGACGGCACGCCGAAGTGGCGCATGGCGCCGTCGCCGCATGGCGTCTACTGGAAGGACGGTATGAAGCTCGGCTATCAGGACGTCGGTTCCTGGACGCTGATGAAGTCGACGCCGACCGACCGCGCCAAGGCCGCGTGGCTCTACGCGCAGTTCGTCACCTCGAAGACGGTCGACGTGAAGAAGAGCCATGTCGGCCTGACCTTCATCCGCGAGAGCACGATCCACGACAAGAGCTTCACCGAACGTGCGCCAAAGCTCGGCGGCTTGATCGAGTTCTACCGCTCGCCGGCACGCGTCCAGTGGTCCCCGACCGGCACCAACGTGCCGGACTATCCGAAGCTGGCACAGCTCTGGTGGCAGGCGATCGGCGATGCTTCGTCGGGCGCCAAAAGCGCGCAAGAAGCAATGGACTCGCTCTGCGCCGAGCAGGAAAAGGTGATGAGCCGCATCGAGAAGTCGGGCGTCCAGGGCGATATCGGCCCGAAGATGGCCGAAGAGCATGACCTCGCCTACTGGAACGCCGATGCGGTCAAGAAGGGCAATCTCGCTCCTCAGGTCAAGATCGAAAACGAGAAGGAAAAACCGGTCACCATCAACTATGACGAGCTGGTGAAGAGCTGGCAGCAATAGGGCCGTTTGATGCGGGCGTTCGCGTCCGCATCGCCATACTCAGGGGAGGCGGCATGTTGCCGTCTCCCCTGTTTGCGTGAACGGCTTCGCGCCATCTGGCGTCGAGACATCGCAGCACCTTGAATTCGCTTCGACGGGAGAGAGAATGACCGGATATATCCTTGCAATCGACCAGGGGACGACATCGAGCCGGGCGATCCTGTTCGACGACAAGATGAAGGTCGTCGGCAGCGGGCAAAAGGAATTCACCCAGTATTATCCGGCCTCCGGCTGGGTCGAGCACGATCCCGAGGAGATATGGGCAAGCGTCGTGGAAACGGTGAAGGCCGCGCTGAAGACAGCCGGCCGCAACGCAGCGGACGTCGCCGCGATCGGCATCACCAACCAGCGCGAAACGGTCGTCATCTGGGACAAGGAGACCGGCGAGCCGATCCACAACGCGATTGTCTGGCAGGACCGCCGCACCGCGCCGCTATGCCAGAAACTGAAGAAGCTGGGGCTGGAGAAGAAATTCACGAAAAAGACCGGCCTGCTGCTCGATCCCTATTTCTCCGGCACCAAGATCGCCTGGATGCTGGACAAGGTGAAGGGCGCCAGAAAACGCGCCGAGAAGGGCGAACTGCTGGCCGGCACCATCGACAGTTTTCTGATTTGGCGCCTGACTGGCGGCAAGGTCCACGCTACTGACGCCACCAATGCCTCGCGCACGCTGGTCTACAACATCGAACAAAACGCCTGGGATGACGAGTTGCTGGCCATTCTTGGCATACCTGCAAGAATGATGCCGCAGGTGAAAGACTGTGCCGATGATTTTGGAATAACCGACAAAAGCCTGTTTGGTGCAGAGATCAGAATCCTCGGTGTGGCCGGCGACCAGCATGCGGCGGCGATCGGCCAGGCCTGTTTCGAGCCGGGCATGATGAAATCCACCTACGGAACCGGTTGCTTCGCGTTGCTCAACACCGGCAGCGATCTGG
Organism: Mesorhizobium sp. M1142; assembly: GCF_040318565.1. Lineage (NCBI taxonomy): Bacteria > Pseudomonadati > Pseudomonadota > Alphaproteobacteria > Hyphomicrobiales > Phyllobacteriaceae > Mesorhizobium > Mesorhizobium sp. M1142. The sequence continues at coordinate 3,176 of NZ_JAMYMK010000014.1, read as the reverse complement.
TGCGTTCGAAGAACCGGCTTTTGACCACCATCGCCTACAGGCTGAACGGCAACACCACCTATGCCTTGGAGGGCTCTATCTTTATCGCCGGCGCCGCCGTGCAGTGGCTGCGGGACGGCATCAAGGTGATCGGCAAGGCCGAGCAGAGCGGAAAATTGGCGGCGGAGGCCGATCCGACGCAGAACGTCTATCTGGTGCCGGCTTTCGTCGGGCTCGGCGCACCGCATTGGGATGCCGAGGCGCGCGGCGCCATCTTCGGGCTGACCCGCAATTCCGGGCCGGCGGAATTTGCCCGCGCGGCACTGGAATCCGTTGCGTTCCAAACGCGCGACCTGCTTGACGCTATGCGCAAGGACTGGAAGGGCGCCTCGGCCAAGACCGTGCTCAGGGTCGATGGCGGCATGGTGGCGTCGGACTGGACCATGCAGCGGCTGGCCGACATTCTCGATGCGCCGGTCGACCGGCCGACAATTCTCGAGACGACCGCGCTTGGTGCGGCATGGCTGGCCGGCTCGAAGGCGGGTGCCTGGCCGAAGGCGCGAGAATTCGCCAGGAGTTGGGCGCTCGAGCGCCGGTTCAAGCCGGACATGGATGCTTCGACACGTGCCGCCAAGCTGGCAGGTTGGCGCCACGCTGTGCGCAGGACGCTAAGTTCGCCATAAGCAGGGATGGCACGGGATTCGCACTCATGAAAAACCCGCGCCGTTTCGGGCGCGGGCCTTGCAGCCTCTAATCAAAGACTCAGTAAGGCGACCGGCACTGCCGGCGCGGGCCGTAATTGGGCTGGTACGTGTTGTCAGACGCACGATAGCTCCGGTAATGGTCATAGCACCACTGCACGTGTGCATCGCCACGATAGACACGATTCTGGTTGTTGATGATAGCGCCGGTAATCAGCGCACCGGTGGCGAAAGCGGCCAGCGGGAACCAGTAGTCGCCATGGCGGCGATAGCCGCGACGATATTCGCGATAGCCGCGATGGCCACGCCAATACATGCCGTCGTCACGCGCAAAACTGCGCCGGGAGAAATCGCGACGCGAGAAATCGCGATTGAAATTCCGGTGCCTCCGCCACGGCTCGTACTGGACGGTCTGGACATTCGAGGTGAGCCCTTGGGCAGGGGGCGCATAGCTGGGCTGAGCGTTGACTGGCACGATCTCCGCGGCAGCGAATGAGATCGAAAGGGTGGTCGCCAGCAGGCCCGACATGATCCTATTCATGATCTTCTCCTTGAAACGCGTGTCCCTTGTCGCGGAAAAACGGGCAGGCTGCGCAAATTGTTCCGCTAAGAATCCCAAGTTGCTGATCTGCAAAGGTTCTCTCGATTCGCTGCTTGCGCTTGTCCCGCAAAGCGCGAGCTTCGGACTTGCGCCAGACGGAGGCAATTGCGTCGACGCCGAAGCGCACCGCACGGCATGATGACGCGACAGGAAAGTCCGGTTTGGGAGCCGTCTTTTTCCGGTTGACCGGCAGAGGCACTCTCCCTATGTTCCGCGCAATTTCGAGGGCGGCCTTTCTGAGCCCGCGGGAGCGCGTAGCTCAGCCGGTAGAGCAACTGACTTTTAATCAGTAGGTCATGGGTTCGAATCCCATCGCGCTCACCAAAGTTTCACATGAAATTTCAATGCCTTAGCGTTTTCCCCTACGGAGCACATGCGGAACCGTGCGACTTTTTGCGACCCGTGCGACCTTAAAAGTCGCACGCGTCGTCGCTACTTTTCCGGCGGTCAGGCGGCAGCAACACCTGCCTAGCTCCTTTGCAAGTCTTTAAATTCAGATCGACTTGCGCAATCGGGTCTTTTGCACGATCCTATCTCAAAATTTGACGGAGGGGATTATGAGTGTCGAAGAAAAACTTCGTGTTTTAGCCGATCGTATCAAAACGCATTCCAGCGCAATGCTTACCGAGGAGGCTTTAAAGACAGCAATAGTACTGCCATTTTTAGCAGCTTTAGATTACGACGTTTTCAATCCGGATGAGGTCATTCCCGAGTTCTGTGCCGACGCGGTCGGAAAGAAGGGGGAAAAAGTAGACTATGCTATCAAAATCGACGGGGAGATCAGGATTCTTGTCGAGTGTAAACCGATCACCACCGTACTCGATCGGGTTCATCTCGCGCAGTTGTACCGGTACTTTTCCGTCACCAACGCCAAATTCGCCATCCTGACAAATGGCCGCGCTTTCCACTTCCACACCGACCTAGTTGCACCGAACAAGCTCGACGATCGTCCGTTCCTCACATTCGATCTGTCAGACCTACAAGGTCAATTGACATCCGAACTGAAGAAATTCGCGAAAGCTGATTTCAATGTAGATGGAATCCTGCAGTCCGCTCACCGGTTGAAATACACTTCTGCAATAAAGAAAGAGATCGGGAGTGTGATGGAGAATCCGCCTGAGGATTTTGTTCGGATGGTGACAGTTGGACTTTACCAGGGTCGATTCACTGGCCAGGTGAAGGAGCAATTCACACCTATGGTCAAAGCAGCTTTTCGCGAGATTGTTCGGGAATCCGTCCAGTCGCGTCTATCCACTGCGTTGGCTGAAACCGAGGTCTCGGAGATTGGCGCGGACGGAATTGGCGCCGAAGAAGAAGTCGTGACTACTGAGGACGAACGCGAGGGGTTCATGGTCGTCCGCGCAATCGTTCGCGACCTTCTAAAACCGGCGAGGGTAATCATTCGCGACCAGAAAAGCTATTGCGGCATCCTTGTCGATAACAACAATCGCAAGCCATTGGCGCGACTATGGTTCAACAGGACCGTAAAATATCTCGGGCTTTTCGACGGCGAAAAGGAAGAGAAGGTGAAAATCGATTCGCTGGACGAAATCTACGACCACGCCGATCGCTTGCGAGCTACGGCGAAGGAATACCTTTCTGGAGCTGCCGCCGCGCCATCGATAGTTTCCTGACCTTCTGCATTCTCCATGCTTACTGAATGGGGACCGGTACACTAGGTTCGCTGACGTCCGGCAACCGCTATCGCCCTGGAGTACGGGGGAGCGCGATGGGATCACGACCATGCATGCCTCAGCGTGGTGTCCTCGCCGGCTTGCAACGTTGCCGAATCACGCCTTCTAGCTAGGGCCAGGACCCATTAATTTGTTGAGTTGATCTCTGTTGGGTGATTCAAGGTGGCAGGAGGTGCCGCCTTGAGTGATTTGCTGATGTTG
>NZ_JAMYMK010000013.1:0-162606 GCF_040318565.1 Mesorhizobium sp. M1142 | reverse complement strand
AGCGCCCGTCGCTTCACCCGCCCAGCAGGGCACAACCCACGCCGGAAACGAACTCAAAACTGGATAGAAACTGGGGGCAACGTCAGCTGTACTGCCCCAACTGCGGGAATTCGCGCCTGACGCAGTTTCCGGCAAATCTCCCTGTGCCGATTTTTACTGCGATAAGTGCGATGATCAATACGAACTAAAAAGCGCAAAGAAACCGTTCGGCAGAAAACTCGCCAATGGTGCGTATAGCAGAAAAATCGAGCGGCTGAATTCGTCAACGAACCCCAACTTTTTTCTACTCAAATACGATTTTAACCAGCGACTGGTGGAGTCCGTCTGCGTTATCCCAAAACATTTTTTCACGCCAGCAATCGTAGAACGCAGGACGCCGCTCTCCCAAGCAGCACGCCGCGCCGGCTGGATTGGTTCGAATATCCTTCTTAGCCGGGTCCCTGAAGCGGGAAGAATCCACCTTGTCAGAAACGGTGTGATCACCTCGAAAGAAGAGGTTTTGGCAGCTTGGAAGCGAACTGTGTTCCTACGCGATGCGCCCCATGACACCAGGGGATGGCTCGTTGAGGTCATGCGATGTATCGAGTCGATCGGCACAGACGAATTTGACATCGACCAGGCCTACGCATTTGAGCCACAGTTGGCTCTCCTTTACCCGAACAACCAGAATATTAGACCTAAAATCCGTCAACAACTTCAGTTTCTTCGCGACAAGGGATATCTTAGGTTCCTGTCCCGTGGTCGATATCAGGTAGCGCGATAACGCAGGTGATCTACGTCAGATCGTTTTTGGTCAGGTCTAACAATGGCTTGGTATCTCAACAACTACAGATGTTATAAATGTCACAGGTATTGGGCTACTGATTGGTCCTGCGCCTGTGACGACGAGTGTCCATATTGCCAAGCGCGCAATGCGACAGCCATCGATAGCGTCGATCTGACCAACATTGTGGTTCAAGAGAACGACGCGTTTATAGTCCTTAACTCGCCACCGACGGCAGAACACCACCCCGACTACCGGGAAGTTGCGCGGTTCTCTTCAGCCAAACTCGCCGAGGACTTCATAGAGACACTCGACAGAGAATTCTAAACGAGGCGCACGGACTATCTTGTCAGCCGCTTATACGTCATGCGGTGCGGGTTGACGGCTTCCGGCCCGAGTCTACGGATCTTGTCCTGCTCGTAATCCTCGAAATTGCCTTCGAACCATTCGACATGGCTGTCGCCCTCGAAGGCGAGGATGTGCGTTGCCAGGCGGTCGAGGAACATGCGGTCGTGCGAGATGATGACGGCGCAGCCGGCGAAGTTTTCTAGCGCGTCTTCGAGTGCGGCCAGCGTTTCGGTATCGAGATCGTTGGTCGGTTCGTCGAGCAGCAGCACATTGCCGCCGGTCTTCAGCATCTTGGCCAGATGCACGCGGTTGCGCTGGCCGCCGGACAGGTTGCCCACCTTCTGCTGCTGATCGCCGCCGCGAAAGTTGAACGACGCACAATAGGCGCGCGTGTTGGCCTCGAACTTGCCGAGCTTGACCACTTCGGCGCCGCCCGAGATTTCTTCCCAGACGGTCTTGGTCGGGTCGAGCGCGTCGCGGCTCTGGTCGACATAACCGAGCTTGACCGTCTCGCCGACGCGAATGGTGCCGGCGTCCGGCTTTTCCTGGCCGGTGATCATGCGGAACAGCGTCGTCTTGCCGGCGCCGTTCGGGCCGATGACGCCGACGATGCCGCCCGGCGGCAGCTTGAATTCGAGGTCTTCGATCAAAAGCGTGTCGCCAAAGCCCTTCGACAGGCCCTCGACCTCGATCACTACATTGCCGAGCCGCTCGCCATGCGGAATGACGATCTGCGTGTCGCTCGGACGCCGCTTGTCGGCTGCATCCAGCAGATCCTGGAAGGCCTGGATACGGGCCTTCGACTTGGTCTGCCGGGCTTTCGGGCTGGACTGTATCCACTCGCGCTCGCGGCCGATCGCCCGCTGGCGGGCATCGTCCTCGCGGCCTTCCTGCTTGAGCCGCTTGGCCTTGGCTTCGAGATATTTGGTGTAGTTGCCTTCGTACGGGATACCGCGGCCGCGATCGAGCTCGAGGATCCAGCCGGTGACATTGTCGAGGAAGTAGCGGTCGTGGGTGATGATCATCACCGCGCCTGGATAGGCACGCAGATGCTTTTCCAGCCACGCCGTCGTCTCGGCGTCGAGATGGTTGGTCGGCTCGTCGAGCAGCAGCAAATCGGGCTGGCGCAGCAAGAGCTGGCAGAGCGCGACACGGCGGCGCTCGCCGCCCGACAGCTTGGTGACATCGGCCTCCTTGGGCGGACAGCCGAGCGCTTCCATCGCCATCTCGACCTGCTGTTCGAGATCCCAGAGGTTGAGCCGGTCCATCTCGTCCTGCAGCTTGGCCGACTCGTCCGCCGTCTCGTCGGAATAGTTCATCATCAATTCGTTGTAGCGCTCGATGATGGCGGTCTTGGCCGCGACGCCTTCCATGACGTTTTCGAACACGTTCTTGTTCGGATCGAGCGCCGGCTCCTGCGCCAGGTAACCGACGGTAGCACCCTCGGCCAGCCAGGCCTCGCCGCTCCACTCCTTGTCGATGCCGGCCATGATCTTGAGGATCGTCGACTTGCCGGCGCCGTTGGGGCCGAGGATGCCGATCTTGGCGTCCGGGTAGAAGGACAGATGGATGTTCTCGAGCACCTTCTTGGTGCCGTAGGCCTTGTTGAGGCCGGCCATGTGATAGATGAACTGGCGTGCCACGCGCGCTTTCCCTGAAAAGTCGACTGATGTCGGATTGAATGGAAGTTGGGGGCTATGTAAGCGATGCGGCCCCGAACGGCAAACAGTTTTGGCCCCAAGCGGATTTGGTCGCACCCACAAACGCTTAGCCGCTTCATTTCGTGCCGGCACCCAGGCGAAAGCTCCGGTTAACCATTCCGCGTCAAACAATGTTGGATAGGAAATCGCTGGCAGCCGCGATTTCGGGGAGAGAGATCGGGCCGTGTTGAACAGTTTCCTGCTTTTTGCCGAAGCGGTTCTCTATTTCGGCATCATGGTCACGCTTTTCCGGTTCAGGGGCCGCATCGGCCTCGGCGTCTTTGTTTGCGCCCTTGGCGTCATGCATTTCCTGGAAACCTATCTCGCCAGCGTCTTCTACGTCGCGCTGCCGTTCGGCATGGTATCGCCGGGCTCGGCTGTGCTGTTTTCCGGCAAGCTGGTCATGCTTCTGTTGCTCTACATCAAGGAGGACGCGGCGACCGTCCGCCAGCCGATCTACGGCCTGCTGCTCGGCAATGGCCTGATGATCGGGCTCGTGCTGATCCTGCGCCTGCACGACATCGCACCGCTGCCCGACGGCAAGCTTCCCGACATCGGCTTCATCGACGAGATGGGCTGGCTGATGGTGTGGGGCACGACGCTGCTGTTCGTCGACGCCATCCTGATCATCCTGCTCTATGAAAAGCTCGGCAAATATCTGCGCAAGGCGCTTTTCACCCGCATCCTGGTCTCCGTTGCGTGCGTGCTCACCTTCGACCAGGCAGGTTTTTTCACGGCGCTGCATTTCGTCACCGGTGCGCCGGTCGCCGTGTTTTTCGGCGGCTGGTTCGCCAAGATGGCAGCGGCCTTGGTCTACAGCACCATGCTGGTCGCCTATATCAGGTGGTTCGAGGCGCGGCAGGTGCCGGCGCCGCGCGGGCTTTCCGACATTTTCGACACGCTGACCTATCGCGAGCGCTATGAGGCGCTGGTCGAGCATGTCGGTCGCGACGGCCTCACCGGCCTGCTCCACAGGGGGCGCTTCGACAGCGACGGCGAGGCCGCCGTGGCCACCAGCCTGCGGACCGCCAGGCCGCTCAGCCTGCTGATCATCGATGTCGACCACTTCAAATCGATCAACGACCGCTTCGGCCACGCCGAGGGCGACAGGGTGCTGAAAGCCCTGGCAATTTTGCTTGGCGAACTTGTCGGGACCGACGATCAATTGTTCAGGATCGGCGGCGAGGAATTCGCCATCCTCGGCTGGCGTCCGCAGCCGCTCGCCAGACTGCTGGGCGAGACCGTCAGGCAAGCGGTCAAGACGTCCGCGAGCACCAGCCGGTTCGACATTACCGTCAGCGCCGGCATCTCGACGGTCAGCGAGACGACCCGTTGCCTTGCCGATCTCTTCGCGCTGGCCGACCAGCGTCTCTACAAGGCCAAATCCACGGGACGCGATCGCGTTGTCGGCGAACCGGGCGGCAACGAAGCAGACGGGCGCAACACATGGACCAGGCCGGAGCGCAGCGCCGGCGCGTAACGCTACCCTGGCCTGCGATTGGCTCAATCAGGGTTGTTTGCGCCGCTGCCATGCGCCGATCGCAACCGAAACCGCCATCAGCGCGATCGCCAGCCATTTCAACGCGGTAATAATCGGGCCGGCTTCGATGTCGTAGGCAATGAACAGAAGAATGCCCGGTACCAGCAGGCCGCAGAGCACGAGCGTGATCCGGTTGATCTGCCATGACACTTTTGCCGCAAGCGCCTGATCGCCGGGCACGGCGACAAGTGCGGCCCGCATTGCCTTCGGCGCCACCAGCGCGGTCGAAAGACGCAGCGAGATAGGCAGGCCGATGCCGATGATCAGCAAGGCGCATGCCGCCAGGAGCAGCGAAAACTTGAGCGCATTGGTTTCGGCCGGTAGCGGGAACAGCAGCGCCGCCAGCGGCAGGAAGATACAGAATATCCCGAACGCGGCGATGGCGATGAAGATCGCCGCGTTGACCAGCGTGAACAATTGGTACGTGCCGCCGTCGACGGGTTTGGCGAGCGTGGCCATGCGCGCCCACTCCACTTCGGTGTAGGAAAAGCCCGGCCACTCCATATGGCCGTCGCGGGTCGCCGTCATGCCCTTGGCCCAGAACGCCAACCGCGCCAGCGCGCCGCTCGTCACGCCACTCATCGCCACCCCCTGCGAATGATACCCCCCGGGATCATACCATCCCCGGTGCAAAGCGACAGTCGCGTACGGCCTGTTTACTGGAACCCGACGGCATCGACCGCGCCCTTCGGGCAGCCGGCCTTGGCTGTAGGCGCCGAGGCAAGCAGCAGGGCACCGAGCGAAGCGTTGGAAGCGATCGGGCCGGTCAGGCCGAGCGTCAGCTCGCCGATCAGCCGCCTGCCGTTCGAGGGATCGACCACGCAGGAAACGCGGACCCGGTCGCCCGCGCCTTTGCGGAAGGTAACGTCGAAGGTGCTGCGGATCTGATCGGATGTCAGTTGCTTGCCGATGTTCTTGATGAAGAGATCGCGCACCGGCGAAGCGTTCACCGCGCGCATCAGGTTCAAGGCGTCGGAGAAATACTCCTGCTGGCTCTTGCCGTAGCAGGTGCCGTGCTTGATCCACTCGTGCCTTTCGAGTGCGGACGCGGTGCCGGGCATCACCTGGTCGAGTTCCGATCGCGTTTTCGGGTCGAGGGTGACCGGCGGCAAATCCCGCCAGTGTGCCGGATCGTCGTTCGCCTTGTCGCTTGCCGCGACCTGGCAATAGAAATTTCCGTTCGGCTGCGGCCACAATCCATGCAAGGTGAAGTGGGTCGCATCGAAACCGGCGGCGGTCTGCGCCCGGCATTCGGTCTTGCTGGATTTGGTCTCGCAGAAAGCCGGCTGCCAGCTCAGCGCGAAGACATATTCCGGCTTTCCGGACGCCGATGGCTTGTTCGGCTCGGCAGGCGCCGGTGCAGCCGGCATCGTCGACGCGCTGTCGCCCGAAACATGACCGCAGCTGATCTTGACCCAGCGGCGCTCCGGATCGGCGCCCGGCACGCGAATGAGATAGTGCGTGGGCGCGTCCTTGTTGCCGGCCAGCAGATCATAACTCTGACCAGCCGCGGTCGAGACATTGCCGGGATTCTTGGCGCTCTTGATCGCCTGCGTTGCCGGACAGGCGGCATCGGCGACGAAAGAGCCGGTCATCTTCACATCGGCCCGCGCCGCGCTTGCGCCAGCAAACGCAAGAAACACCGTCCCCCATATCGCCCAAATCCGCATTCCGGCACTCCTCGTGATTCACGCCGCAAGCTAGAAACTTGCGACATGTCAGAATTACGATTTCTTTCGCCGGCCGTAAAAACAATCGCCAGCGCATTGAGAGGCTCCCGCGTGGTCGATCAGGATCCGCCCGCCTCCACCCGTTCCGTCAGGGTGCGCAGCAGATCAAGCGAGGCTTTCAGCGCGTCGGCGTCCATACCCTCCGAAATGCGGTTCGCCCAAACATGCTGGCGTGTGCCGATATTCTTGACCGCTGCCCGGCCGGCATCGGTTATCGACAACAGCTTGGCGCGGCGATGCGCCGGGTTGTCGGCGTAGACGGCAAGCCCCTCCGCAGCCAGTATGTCGGCCAGCCGCTGTACACTCTGACGGGCGAGACCCATGTCGCGGGCGATGTCGGCCACAGATTTCGGCTCCTTCAAAACTGCACCCAAAACCTGCCAGCGCGCTGCCGTCAGCCCGGTTGGAGCGGCCAGCCGGTCGGCCGCGTCCAGAAGACTGCCGTTCATCCTGAACACGGCAAGCACCAGTTCGGTGAGCACATTTGCCGCTTCGGTCCTGGTCGTCATTTCTGGCCGGCCTCGATGGTCGCGACGAAATTATTAACGGCTTCGGCTACGACCTCGGGCTTGTCAAGCATCACCCAATGGCCGCTGCCCGCCACGATCTGGCGCGGAATGTCCGTGCGCAGCCGGTGGAGCGCGGCTGGAGTGTCACTGGCCTCGGTAGCCAAAACGAACATAGGCCCGCGATACGCATCGAGTGCCGGCTCCGGGTTCCATTCGGCCAGCGCCTTGCCGACACCTGCCCTCGCCGCCGGATCGACCACTGCCGCATCGGCCAGAACACGCTGGCGAACAGCCGCGTTAGGGCCGGCAATCGACGTGTAATAGGCGTTCAGGACATCACGGCCTTGCGGACCGGCCAGATCGCGGACAAAGCCGTCACGAATCGCCTGCGGCAGCGCACGAGGATCGGTCGCCGGGTCGACGAGCAAGACACCGGCGACCCGGTCGGCATGGCTGGCGGCATAAGCGAGCGCCACGCCACCGCCGCCGCTGTGCGCGACAATGAGAAACCGCTTCAGGCCAAACGCGTCGGCCACGGCACCGACATCCATTGCACGACCGTCATAACCGTAGTCACCGTCCTGCGCCGGCGCGGAGGCGCCATGACCGCGAAAATCGAAGGCTACCGCCTCGCGGCCTTCGACGGAGAGCTGCATCACGCGGTCCCAGTGGGAAGCGCGGCTGCAATCTCCATGCAGGAACATGATCGGCAGGCCATTGCCGGCCTTGATCCTGTAAGTGGCAAGCTGGCCTTGCGGGCCTGGAACAGTGGACGTCATCATGGTCATCTCCCTGGTTTCCTGACTGAAAGCAGCAATCCCTGACAACAGGGTGGCCGTCGTGAAGGCGAAGCCCGCCAGCAAGATTGCACGCCGCGAAATGGCCCCGGTGGTTTTCACAGTCATACCGCCAATCTGCCGCTGACCATTTGACAGTATGCTGTCATGCAATCACATTGACAGCATGCTGTCAATTACGTCGAATGGGCACCTACGTCCCTTGACGTCGATCGCTGCGTCGCCCAACAGTCGCCGACGGGAGCGAGACATGCCATTTGACAAGCAGAGGATGCTGGCATCGCCGACGGGCGCCGAGCTCAACCTTTATGTGAAACACGCCAGCGGCCAACCGCACGCCATTGTCCAGATCAATCACGGGCTGGCCGAGCACGCGGCGCGCTATGCCCGCTTCGCCGATTTCCTCGGCGAGCGCGGCTACCAGGTCTACGCGCACGACCACCGTGGCCACGGCGCCACCAAGGCGCCCGATGCGCCACCGGGCAGGTTCGCCGATGCGGATGGCGGTGCCAAGGTCATCGCCGATGTCGCCGCCGTCCATGATCTCATCGCCAGGGAACAACCTGGCCTGCCGGTCATCGTCTTCGGTCACTCCTTGGGCGCGTCGGTCGCGCTGAACTTTGTCCTCCGCCACTCGCCACGCATCCATGCCGCCGCGATCTGGAACGGCAATTTCTCGGCCGGACTGCTCGGCCAAATCGCGCTGGGCGTGCTTGCCTGGGAAAGGTTCCGGCTTGGCTCAGACGTCCCGTCGCGCATGCTGCCCCGGCTGACGTTCCGGGCCTGGGGCAAGGCAGTGCCCGATCGCCGGACGCCATTCGACTGGCTGTCGCGCGATGCCGCCGAAGTCGAGAAATACATCGCCGACCCGCTCTGCGGCTGGGACGCATCGGTGTCGATGTGGCAGGACATCGTCAAGATGACGCTGCATTGCGGCAGCGACCGCAATTTTTCCGGCGTGCGGCGCGACCTGTTCGTCAATCTGGTCGGAGGCGAGCAAGATCGGGCCTCGGACAGCGGCAAGGCGGTCAGCCATCTTGCCGGCCGGATGCACATGATGGGTTTTTCGAATCTCGTTTCAAAGGTTTACGCCAAAACTCGCCATGAAAGCCTGAACGAGATCAACCGAGACGTCATCATGGAGGATTTTGCCGCCTGGGCCGACCGCGTGCTGAGGGCACAGTGATACTGGCCCATTGCAAGGGCCGTGACAGCGGCGCGCGGGATTGATAGAGGCTGCGCTTTCGACCAACCATGGTGATCCATGACTGAGCCGCCGCTCAAAGGCATCCGCGTCATCGAACTCGCACGCATCCTTGCCGGGCCATGGGCCGGGCAGCTGCTTGCCGACCTCGGCGCCGACGTGATCAAGGTCGAGAGCCCGGACGGCGGCGACGACACCCGCAAATGGGGACCGCCCTTCGTCATCGGCCATGACGGCGAGAACCTTTCAGCCGCTTATTACCATTCCTGCAACCGCGGCAAGCGCTCCATCGCTATTGACTTCTCGACGCCCGAGGGTGCCGAGACGGTGCGCCGGCTGGTCGCGACATCGGATGTGCTGATCGAAAACTTCAAGGTCGGCGGACTGAAGAAATACGGCCTCGATTATGACAGCCTGAGGAAAATCAACCCACGGCTGATCTATTGCTCGATCACCGGTTTTGGCCAGTCGGGGCCGTACGCGCCGCGCGCCGGCTATGATTTCATCATCCAGGGCATGGCCGGCATGATGTCGATCACCGGCGAAGCCGGGCGCGAACCGCAAAAGGCGGGCGTCGCTATATCGGATGTTTTCACCGGGCTTTATTCGGTCATCGCCATCCAGGCGGCGCTTCGCCATGCCGAGAAGACGGGCGAAGGCCAGCATATCGACATGGCGCTCTACGACACCCAGATCTCGACGCTCGGCAACCAGAACCTCAACTACCTCGTCTCCGGACAGTCGCCGGTGCAGATGGGCAATGCGCATATGAACATCGCGCCCTACGAAGTGGTGCCGGTGAAAAATGGCCACATCATCCTGGCGGTCGGCAATGACGGCCAGTTCGCAAAGTTCTGCGCTGCCGTCGGCCTCGACGAGCTGGCGTCGAATCCTGACTTCGCCACCAATCCCGCCCGCGTCGCCAACCGGGCAAAGCTGCGCGAGCACATGATAGAGGCGCTGAAGGCCTTCGATCGCGATCCGCTGCTGGCCAGGCTCGAAGCCGCTGGGGTTCCTGCCAGCCCGATCAATAACATCGGCCAGATGTTTGCCGACCCGCAGACCATAGCGCGCGGCATGCGGCTCGACCTCGATGACGGCCATGGCAATCTCTTGCCCTCGGTGCGGGCGCCGATGGTCATGTCCGGCACGCCGCTGGTCTATGAACGTCCGTCACCGCGTCTCGGCGAACACACCGAAGAAATCCTTGCCGAACTGGAGAGGTCAGGAAAATGAAGACCGGCGGACAACTCATCGTCGATGCGCTCGAAGCCAACGGAACGGACCGTATCTATTGCGTGCCCGGCGAATCCTATCTGGCGGTGCTCGACGCGCTGCACGACTCGCCGATCCGCACCATCGTCTGCCGCCAGGAGGGCGGTGCCGCGATGATGGCCGACTGCCACGGCCGCCTGACCGGCAAGCCCGGCATCTGCTTCGTCACCCGCGGCCCAGGCGCCACCAATGCCTCGGCCGGCATCCACATCGCGATGCAGGATTCGGTCCCCCTGATCCTGTTCATTGGCCAGGTCGCCAGCCACGCCAAGGGGCGCGAGGCTTTTCAGGAAGTCGACTACGTCAGGTTCTTCGGTGATATCGCCAAATGGGTGGTCGAGATCGACGACGCCGCACGCATCCCCGAATTTGTCACGCGGGCCTTTTCGGTGGCGACCTCCGGCCGGCCCGGCCCGGTCGTCATCTCGCTGCCCGAGGACATGCTGACCAGCCTCGCCGAGGCACCGCAAGCCCGGCATTACACCCCTGTCGAGACGCGGCCCGGCGAAGTCGAGCTCGACGCGCTGGAAGTGTTGCTCAACAAGGCAAAGCAGCCCTTCGTCATCCTTGGCGGTACGCGCTGGGATGCGCAGGCTGTTGCCCAGATGCGGACGATAGCCGAAGCCTGGTCGCTGCCGGTTGGCTGCTCCTTCCGCCGCCAGATGCTGTTCGACCATCTCCACCCGAATTATGCCGGCGATGTCGGCATCGGCATCAACCCCAAGGTAGCAACCGCCATCAAGCAGGCCGACCTCGTGCTGCTCATCGGCGGCCGTATGGGCGAGATGCCGTCATCCGACTACACGCTGCTGAAGAGCCCCTACCCCGACCAGACGCTGGTCCATGTCCATGCCGACGCGGGCGAGCTCGGCCGCGTCTACCGGCCGGCGCTGGCGATCAATGCCTCGCCTGCTGCTTTCGTCGAAGCCTTTGCCCGACGCAAGCCGGCTGCAACGCCGGTGTGGGCGGCTGAGGCAGCGAAGCTGCATTCCGCCTATCTCGACTGGTCGACGCCTCCGGAGAGCGGCCCCGGCGCCGTCCAGATGGGGCCGATCATGAATTATCTCGAAACGATACTGCCGGACGACGCCATCCTCACCAACGGCGCCGGCAACTACGCCACCTGGGTGCATCGTTACCATCGCTTCCGGCGTTTCGGCACGCAGGCAGCACCCACATCCGGCTCGATGGGCTACGGCACGCCGGCGGCGGTCGCCGCCAAGCAGCTCTATCCCGACCGCGACGTGATCGCCTTCGCCGGCGACGGTTGTTTCCTGATGAACGGCCAGGAATTCGCCACCGCCGTGCAATACGCACTGCCGATCATCGTCGTTGTCGTCAACAACGGCATCTACGGCACGATCCGCATGCACCAGGAGCGCGAATATCCCGGCCGTGTCGTCGCCACGGATTTGAAGAATCCCGACTTCGCGGCGCTCGCGCGTGCCTATGGTGGTCATGGCGAAACAGTCGAGAAGACCGCCGACTTCGCGCCGGCCTTCGAACGCGCCCGCGCCAGCGGCAAACCGTCGATCGTCGAGATCAGGCTCGATCCCGAGGCAATCACGCCGACGCGGACCATGACCCAGATACGGGACAGGGCCTGAGCGCCAACGGGAGGTCGAATCCCTTCCCAAGCTTCAACAGGTTGATCGCAGCGCTATGATCGCTGCGCTACATCGTCGACGGCGCCTTTTCTATCTGCCCGCGGATCTCGCCATCCGCGTGGGCCGCGGTGTGGATGTTGACGTAGTACTTGCCCGCCTCCAAATCGGTCGCCTGGGCATCGGTCAACGTCGCCGAGCCCTTGATCGGGCTCCTCAGCTTGCCTTCGAACGGTATCACCGGGTCGGCGTTTTCGCCCTTTGCCGCCGGGCCGTGAATGTGTGCGGCCTTCGCCGGCCCGCTGAGGCCGGAATATCTCACTGTCCAGCTGAGTTTCTTGGTTGTGGTGTTGAACCTGAGCGTGGCGGTGCCCTTGCCCTTCGTTGTGACGGGCGGGCTCTGCTGAGCACCATCGAGCGTCGCAGTCATCTTTATGGTTTCGGCCAGGGCCGGTGAAGCAGAGAAGATGGCTGCAGAAATGGCCAGCGCCGAAAGCATCGGCGTGAAGGACTGGATGCGCATGGAAACCTCCGTTGTGACACCCTTGAGGCGGATGCACCGGCACAACGATTTTGCAAGCGGATGTTTCCGCCGGTAACGTTCATTTTACATCCCACTAAAAAGGGGCGGTCGCCCGCCCCTTTTCCGCTACAAGCCAGTTTGACAGCCCTATTTGATGGCCTTGTCGGTGATCGCCGTCGTGTAGGCGCCGGTAGGCTCCTTGCTGATGATCTTCTGGTCGAGCAGCGCCTTGGCGGTGCGCTCGTAGGTCGCCGGATCGAGCTTGCCATCGGCATTGTCGATCAGCTTGGCGACTTCGCCCATCATGCGTTTCTGGTGATTCTCGTCCTGGCCGCCATTGTCCATGACGATGCCGGCCGCTTCGTCGGAATTGTCGACGGCGTATTTCCAACCCTTCATCGAAGCGCGCACGAAACGCACCATCTTGTCCTCGAAGGCCGGATCCTTGAGCTTGTCCTCCAGGGCATAGAGCCCGTCTTCGAGCAGATCGTTGCCCATGGCGGAATAGTTGAAGACGGTCAGCTCTTCCGGCTTGTAGCCGGCGTCGATGAGCTGCCAGTACTCGTTATAGGTCATCACCGAAATGCAATCCGCCTGCTTCTGGATCAGCGGCTGCACGTCAAAGCTCTGCTTGAGCACGGTGACGCCGTCCGGCCCGCCATCGGTCTTGAGGCCAAGCTTGTTCATCCAAGCATAGAATGGATACTCGTTGCCGAAGAACCAGACGCCGAGCGTGTGGCCCTTGAAGTCGGCTTCTGTCTTGACCGGCCCGTCCTTCGGGCAGACCAGCTCCATACCGGCTTTCTTGAACGGCTGGGCGATGTTGACCAGCGGCACGCCCTTTTCGCGGGCAGCCAGCGCGCCGCCCATCCAGTCGACGATGACGTCGGCGCCGCCGCCGGCGATGACCTGCTCCGGCGCAATATCAGGACCGCCGGGCTTGATCTCGACGTCGAGGCCTTCGGCCTCATAGAAGCCCTTGTCCTTGGCGACATAATAGCCGGCAAACTGGGCCTGCGTGACCCATTTCAGCTGCAGCGTCACCTTGTCCGCGGCCATCGCCTGGAACGCGGCAAGCGACATCGCGCCGGCCAGCATCGAAACAACTAGTCTTTTCATGTTTTTACCCTCTGAAGTTAGCGCCCTAAACCCACCGCCCCTATCCACCACGGACAGAGGGATGCCAAAACGTGATTGCTCTCTCGAAAAAAGCGACCACGCCATAAAAGACCGAACCCGCAAGTGCTGCAACTGCGATTTCGGCCCACACCATGTCGATGTTCATCCGGCCGACTTCCGTCGAAATGCGGAACCCCATGCCGACCACCGGGGTGCCGAAGAACTCGGCGACGATGGCGCCGATCAGCGCCAGCGTCGAATTGATCTTCAACGCATTGAAGATGAAGGGCGCGGCCGCCGGCAGCCGCAGCTTGAACAGCGTCTGCCAATAGCTCGAGGCATAGGTGCGCATCAGGTCGCGCTCCATATGGCCGGAGGCGGCAAGCCCGGCGACGGTGTTCACCAGCATCGGGAAGAAGGTCATGATGATGACCACCGCTGCCTTCGACTGCCAGTCGAAGCCGAACCACATGACCATGATCGGCGCGACGCCGATGATCGGCAGCGCCGATACCATATTGCCGATCGGCAAAAGCCCGCGCCGCAGGAACGGCACGCGGTCGGCGGCGATGGCAACGAGGAAGCCGGCGCTGCTCCCCACCACATAGCCGAAGATGACCGCCTTGAAGATGGTCTGCCTGACATCGGCCCCCAGCACCGGCAGCGAGCCGACGATGCGGGCACCGATGGCGCTTGGCGGCGGCAGCAGGATGAAGGGAATGCCGGCACCACGCGTCACCGCTTCCCAGATGATCAGGATCCAGGCGCCGAAGATGGCCGGAATGATCAAGCGCAGGGCGGTTGACGCCCAGCGCGATATCGGGCGAAACGACGACAAGACCGTGACGCAGCGCCAGGCCAAAAACCACGCGGCGGCGAGCAGCAGATAGAAGGATGCGCGAGCGCTGCCCTCATTGCCGGTTATGCCGGCGAGCAGCATCCACGCCGCGCCATGCGCGCCAAGGAACAGCAACACCACCCCGATCATCGGTGGAAAGTTGTCGGCCTCGATTGCCACGAGCAGCAGAATGAAAATCGAAACCGTAGTCGCCATGCCGTAACCGGGCGTAGCACTGACGAGCGGCAAAACAAGCAGCGCGCCGACAAACAGGACAAGCGCGGCATACCCCTGCCAGGATCGAGGCGTGATTGAGGAAAGGCTCAGGATGGAGCTCATGCCGGCCTCCCGCCCATGGCGCGGTCGACAAGGCGCCCGGCAATGCCGACCAGCATAACCAGCAGCGCCGCCACCACCGACCCGGCAACCAGCGCCGACCAGATGTCGATGGTCTGGCTGTAATAGGCGCCGGCGAGCAGTTTGGCGCCAATGCCGGCGACGGCGCCGGTCGGCAGCTCGCCGACGATGGCGCCGACCAGGCTGGCGGCCACCGCCACCTTCATCGAGGTGAACAGGAACGGCACCGAGGCCGGCACCCGCAATTTCCAGAAGGTCTGCGAAGGACTGGCATTATAGGTGTGCATCAAGTCGAGATGGGTAAGCTCGGGCGAGCGAAGCCCCTTCACCATGCCGACCGCCACCGGGAAGAACGACAGATAGGTCGAGATCAGCGCCTTCGGGATCAGCCCGGTGATGCCGACAGCGGCCAGCACAACGATGATCATCGGTGCCACCGCCAGGATCGGAATGGTCTGCGAGGCGATGATCCACGGCATCAGGCTGCGGTCGAGCGTCGCCACATGCACGATGCCGACGGCGATGACGATGCCGAGCGCCGTGCCGAAGGCAAAGCCGAGCAGCGTCGACGACAGCGTCACCCAGGCATTGTAGACAAGGCTGCGGTTCGAGGTGATGCTGCGCAGAAAGGTGTTTTCGAAAAAATTCACTGCCACCTGATGCGGCGCCGGCAGCGTCGGCTTCGGCTGCGCCAGCGTCTTGCCGATGAATTCCACAATACCCGGTGTCTGATTGGCGCGGCGGTCGAGATCGCGCTGGAACGGCGTGTTGAGGATGACAGCCATGACGTACCAGACGACGACAACGCCCAGAAGGATCGAGGTCACCGGAACGATCTTGTCGCGAAACGAGTCCATTCTAGCAGGCCTCGCCGGGTAAGCGCCCTCCTCTCCCCAACGGGGAGAGGGTGGCTGGAGCGAAGCGGAGGCCGGGTGAGGATGACCTCGCTTTCGTCATCCTAGGGCGCAGCAAGGAGCGAAGCGACGCGGCGCAGACCCTAGGATCCATGCCGTTACCTTCCCGCTCCGAAGCGGTGCTGAAAATAGCTCCCTCTCTGGAAGGAACGGCGCTTGCGGTGGCTTGCCCGGCGCTTATTCTCGACCGCTTGCGCGTTTCGGCCGACGTCACGGCATGGATCCTAGGGTCTGCGCACGCCGCTTCGCGGCGGCTCCGCCCTAGGATGACGAATGCACGGTTAGCGCCTCCCTCGCGAGGGCGATGCACCTCCTGTGTCGAACGCGCAAGCCCGTTCCGCGCCGCCTCAATCATCATAGCTGTGCCCCGCCCTCAGCCCGTCCCGCACCCGCGCGGCGATGGCCAGGAACTCCGGCGTCTCGCGGATATCGAGCGGCCGCTTTTTCGGCAGCGTCGATTCTATGACGTCGCTGACACGCCCCGGGCGCGGCGACATGACGACGATGCGCGTCGACAGATACACCGCCTCGGGGATCGAATGCGTTACGAAGCAGATGGTCTTGTTGGTTCGTTCCCAAAGCTCCAGCAACTGTTCGTTGAAGTGATCGCGCACGATCTCGTCGAGCGCGCCGAACGGCTCGTCCATCAACAAAAGGTCGGCATCGAAGGCGAGCGCCCGCGCGATCGAGGCGCGCTGCTGCATGCCGCCCGAGAGCTGCCAGGGGTATTTCTTCTCGAAGCCGCTGAGGTTGACGAGGTCGAGGGTTCGCTTGATACGCGCCGCCTGCTCCGCCCTAGACAGGCCCATGATCTCGAGCGGCAGCGCCACATTGCGCTCGATCGTGCGCCACGGATAAAGTGCGGCCGCCTGGAAGACATAGCCATAGGCGCGGCTCTGGCGCGCCTGCTCGGGCGTCATGCCGTTGACGGAGATGGCTCCCGATGTCGGCTTCTCCAGATCGGCGATCACGCGCAGCAAGGTCGTCTTGCCGCAACCGGACGGCCCGATGAAGGACACGAATTCGCCCTTGCCGATGGTCAGGTCGACATTCGACAGCGCCTGCACCGGACCATCGTTGGTCTGGAAGGTCAGGCCAAGCTTGCTTGCCGAAACAACGGCTGGCGATACTCCCGTCATCGGCCGTAGCCTGTCGCTTCCGGCCACTGCGGCGCCGGCCGGAATCCCATTGATTTTATCCCGATGTTGCTTTCCACTCGCCCAGTCCTACTCGCCCCAGTTTTACTCGCCTCAGTTCGACGCGCCCTTGTCCCATCACATAGACGCCCGGAGTTGCCCCGATGTCGCCCAAACCGACGTGCCATCTTATCCGCCCTGAAAGCTCTTATGAAGGCAAACAGGGCCTGAGTTATTTCGCCGGCATCGCCGCCGAAACAGTCGGCTCGTCCGGCATCTGCATGCATCTGCTGACCATGCCGCCGGGTGCCCGCGCCAAGGCGCATTTGCACGAAAACCATGAAACCGCGATCTATGTGCTCTCCGGCGAAGTCCATACCTGGTATGGCGACCGGCTTGAACAGCATATCGTGGTCAAGGCCGGCGATCTTTTCTACATTCCGGCCGGCGTGCCGCATCTGCCGGCCAATCTGAGCGACAGCCCCGCCTCGGCGGTCATTGCCCGCACCGATCCCAACGAACAGGAAAGCGTCGTCCTGCTGCCGGAACTGGACGGGTTGGTCGCCTGAAGCCGGCATCGAGGCGGCGGCCGTCATCGGCACCGTCACGAACATGATTTCAGCGGCCCTATCTCCTCAAGGCCGGGAATGGTCACGAAGAAACCGTCCCCTCCTTTGTTGACGACCTTGACGACATCCGTGGTCGTCCCGTCCTCGCCCTCGGCGAAACAGGTGGAGTTCAACAACTGGGTGCCAGGCATCGCCGTCAATCGCTGTGCGAACTCGCAGCCGCTGCCATAGGTTTCGACGCCGTCGGCGGTCAGCACGACATAATCGTCGCTGTCCTGATAACCGAGCCGTACGCCAGTGCAACCGACCTCATTGCCATAGGAACCGGCAAGGACGTCAGCCGCCGCCGGCCCGGCGGCAAGGATCACCGCGGCCAGTGAGATAATCGCACCGTGGCTCGCCAAGCTCAAACGCCCGTCGCCGGGATGCCTGTACGTTCCACCTTGCGCGGCGCGGAAATCTCCTTCCAGGTCGACAGTGCCCGGTTGACCGCCGCGTTGGGCTCGCGAGCGACGAACTCGCCATGGCCGGGCTTTGCCTTGACTTCGTTTTCCTCGATCGACAGTTCGCCGCGCGAAAAGACGAAGCGCGGCAGGCCGGTCACCTCGAAACCTTCGAAGACGTTGTAGTCGATCACCGACTGCTGCTTCTTGGCCGTGATCTTCTTCTTGCGCTTCGGGTCCCAGACGAGGATGTCGGCGTCCGCGCCTTCGACGATGGCGCCCTTCTTCGGGTACATGTTGAGTATCTTGGCGATGTTGGTCGAGGTCACCGCGACGAACTCGTTCATCGTCAGCCGGCCGGTGTTGACGCCGGTCGTCCACAGCACCGGCAAACGATCCTCGAGCCCGCCGGTGCCATTCGGAATCTTGGTGAAGTCGCCGACGCCGTTGCGCTTCTGTTTGGTGGTGAAGGCACAATGGTCGGTCGCCACCACTTGCAGCGACCCGGCCTGCAGGCCGGCCCACAGCGAATCCTGGTGCCATTTGTTGCGGAAGGGCGGGCTCATGACGCGGCGTGCCGCATGGTCCCAGTCCTTGTTGAAATACTCGCTCTCGTCCAGCGTAAGATGCTGGATCAGCGGCTCGCCGAACACTCGCATGCCTTTCTGCCGCGCGCGGCGGATGGCCTCGTGCGCTTGCTCGCAGGAGACATGCACGACATACAGCGGCACGCCAGCCATGTCGGCTATCATGATGGCGCGGTTGGTCGCCTCGCCTTCCACTTCCGGCGGGCGCGAATAGGCGTGCCCCTCCGGGCCGTTGTTGCCCGCCGCCAGCAGCTTCTGCGACAGGGCGGCCACCACGTCGCCATTCTCAGCATGGACCAGCGGCAGCGCGCCAAGATCGGCGCAGCGCTGGAACGACGAATAGAGCTCGTCGTCGTCGACCATCAGCGCGCCCTTGTAGGCCATGAAATGCTTGAACGAGGTAATGCCCCTGTCGACGACGGTGGCCATTTCGTCGAACACCTGCTTGCCCCACCAGGTGATCGCCATGTGGAAGGAATAATCGCAGGACGCCTTCGAGGTCTTGTTGTCCCACATCTGCAGGGCCTCGAGCAGCGATTGCTGCGGCGATGGCAGGCAGAAATCGACGACCATCGTCGTGCCGCCGGCAAGGGCCGCGCGGGTGCCGGATTCGAAGTCATCGGCCGAATAGGTGCCCATGAACGGCATTTCGAGATGGGTATGCGGGTCGATGCCGCCTGGCATCACATAGCAGCCGCTGGCGTCGAACTCATGGTCGCCATGCAGATCCGGTCCGATGCCGATGATCTTGCCGTGCTTGAACAGCACATCGGCCTTCCACGTCCGGTCGGCGGTGACGATGGTGCCATTCTTGATGACTTTGGTCATTTTCTTGTTCCCTTGTTCTCTCGCGCTTCTTGTGAGCGTCTTGTCGGTGTTACAGGTTGGGTCAGGACCAACGGGGCTGTAAATGGCCTCTACATGACTCCAACTTCCCGCAGTATCTCTTCGATACACCCGTCGAAAGATTCCGCCAGATCTCCGGTCGAAAACCGCAGCACACGATAGCCCTGCCGGCCAAACCATGCATCGCGTACTCGATCCTTGTCCATTTGCTCCGGCGTGAAGTGATGCTCTCCGTCTACTTCGATGACGAGGTTCTTCTCATGCAGAACGAAGTCCGCAATGTAAGGCCCGATCGGCGCCTGCTTCCTGGCATGCAGGCCGTAGAGATGACGGAACTCTTTCAATTCCGACCAGAGCTTGCGTTCGCCATCCGTCATGTTTCGGCGTAATGCCCTGGCACGTTTGATGGCGGCGGGGTCGATACCGGTCGGTGCCAAAACGAGTACCCCCACCCTCAATCTCTTCCCGCAAAGGCAGAGAAATCGCGTACGAATTTTTTGCGAAGAGGGACCCCCACCCTAACCCTCCCCACAAGGAGGAGGGAATGCTGCCGCGCAATCCGACTTACGACCTTGGCGTTGGAAACGTTGGTAATTTGCCGCAAATCGGCGCTGACAGGAGTTCCCTCCCCCTTGTGCGGAGGGTTAGGGTGGGGGTCCCTCTTCGCAAGAATCCGTCTGCTCCAGCCCAAACCTCTCACCCTACGATCGCCGCCGTGTCGACCACCGCATGGAACAGCACATCGGCGCCGGCCGCTGCCCATTCCTTGGTGATTTCCTCGGCCTCGTTGTGGCTGAGACCGTCGACGCAAGGGCACATCACCATTGCGGTGGGCGCAACGCGGTTGATCCAGCAAGCGTCATGGCCGGCGCCCGAGACGATATTGCGATGCGTATATCCCAAGCGCTCCGCCGCATCCCGCACAGCCTTGACGCAGCCCGCGTCGAAGGTGACCGGGTCGAAATGGCCGACCTGCTCGATTTGATATTTGATGTCGAGCGCGTCGCAGATCGTGTCGATGCCTTCGCGGATGCGCCCGTCCATGGCGTCCAGCACCTCCTTTTCCGGCGAGCGGATGTCGATGGTGAAGACGGTGCGCCCGGCAATGATGTTGCGCGAGTTTGGATAGACCTCCATATGGCCGACCGCGCCGACGGCGTCGGGTTGGTAGTCCATGGCGATCTCGTGCACCAATTCGATCACCCGCGCCATGCCGAGCCCGGCATTGCGCCGCTTCGGCATCGGCGTCGAGCCGGTATGCGCCTCCTTGCCGGTCAGCGTCACCTGCAGCCATTTCAACCCTTGCCCATGGGTGACGACGCCGATGTCGATGCCTTCATCCTCGAGGATCGGGCCTTGCTCGATATGCAGCTCGAAGAAAGCGTGGATCTTGCGCTCACCGACTTTCTCGGTGCCCTTCCAGCCTATGCGTTCGAGCTCCTCGCCAAATTGCTTGCCGTCCTTGTCGACATGTGAATAGACGTCGGCCTGGTCGAGCACGCCGGCGAATACCCCGGACGCCATCATTGCCGGCGCAAAGCGGGCACCTTCCTCGTTGGTCCAGTTGGTGACGACGATCGGGTGCTTGGTCTTGATGCCGAGATCGTTGAGCGAGCGCACGACCTCCAGGCCGCCGAGCACGCCGAGCACGCCGTCATACTTGCCGCCGGTCGGCTGCGTGTCGAGATGGCTGCCGACATAGACCGGCGGCAGGCTTGGGTCGGTGCCCTCGCGGCGGGCAAACATCGTGCCCATCTCGTCGACGCCCATTTCGAGCCCCGCCTCATCGCACCAGCGCTTGAACAGGTGCCGCCCTTCGCCGTCCTCGTCGGTAACGGTCTGGCGATTGTTGCCGCCGGCGATGCCGGGGCCGATCTTCGCCATCTCCATTATCGAATCCCACAAACGGTCTGAATTGATTCGCAGATTCTCGCCGGGGGCGGCCATTCAAGTTCCTCTCATTTACTCTCATATTAGGACGACGGTTCCCGTCGTCGCCCCTACATGTTGGGGAGTATCTAGTCCACCGCCCTCAACACTTCGCGCACATGGTCGATCAATTCGTTGATCTGGCCTTTGGTGATGATCAGCGGCGGTGACAGCGCGATGATGTCGCCGGTGGTGCGGATCAATGCACCGCGCTCGAACGCCTTCACAAAAGCCGAGAAGGCGCGTTTCGTCGGCTGGCCGGCGATCGGCGCCAGTTCGATCGCACCGATCAGGCCGATATTGCGGATGTCGATGACATTCGGCTCGCCCTTCAGCGAATGCAGCGCGTCCTCCCAGTACGGCGCCAGTTCCTCGCCGCGCGTCAGCAGCCCCTCTTCCTTGTAGGTGTCGAGCGTGCCCAGCGCCGCGGCGCAGGCGATCGGATTGCCCGAATAGGTGTAGCCGTGGAAGAACTCGATCATGTGCTCGGGCCCGGTCATGAAGGCGTCGTGGATTTCCTTCTTCACGAACACCGCGCCCATCGGGATGACGCCGTTGGAGACGCCTTTGGCGGTGGTCATGATATCGGGCGTGACGCCGAAATAGTCGGCGGCAAACGGCGTGCCGAGACGGCCGAAGCCGGTGATGACCTCATCGAAAATCAGCAAGATGCCGTGCTTGGTGCAGATCTCGCGAAGCTTCTGCAAATAGCCCTTCGGCGGCAGGATGACGCCGGTGGAACCGGCAACCGGCTCAACGATGACGGCGGCGATTGTCGAGGCGTCGTGCAGGGCAACGATACGCTCTAATTCGTTCGCCAGTTCGGCGCCATGTTCGGGCACGCCCTTGGTGAAGGAGTTCTTTTCCGGCAGATGGGTGTGTGGCATGTGATCGACGCCGCCGAGCAGCGTGCCGAACATCTTGCGGTTTGTAACGATGCCGCCAACCGAAATGCCGCCGAAATTGACGCCGTGATAGCCGCGTTCGCGGCCGATCAGGCGGGTGCGCGAGCCCTCGCCTTTTGCGCGGTGATAGGCGATGGCCATCTTCAGCGCGGTCTCGACCGATTCCGATCCAGAATTGGTGAAGAACACATGGTCCATGCCCTTCGGCGCGATATCGACCAGCCGATTTGCAAGCTCGAACACGATCGGGTGACCCATCTGGAACGCCGGCGCATAATCGAGCTCTGCCGCCTGGCTCTGGATCGCCTCGGTGATTTTCGGACGGCAGTGGCCGGCATTGACGCACCACAGACCGGCGGTGCCGTCGAGAACCTTGCGCCCGTCGCTGGTCGTGTAATGCATGTCCTTGGCGGACACGAACATGCGCGGCGCCTGCTTGAACTGCCGGTTTGCCGTGAACGGCATCCAGAATGCGCTGAGATCGTTCGGCGTGACTTTCAGCCGGTTGGACATGACCAAGACTTCCCCTTGTAACCCGTTTCGGTGCGGCTAACGCCTGGTCTTTCCAACACTTGGTCTTTGCTGCGTTTTCGTGCTACGCAAATTTTTGACCGGTTGGACAAACGTTAGCACCGCCTTATCAGCGGTCAAGGGATTACTAGCGGAAATGCGGCTTTCGAAGTGCGCTCCACAGGGCGGAGAAAAACTGGTCCAGAGAATTGGTCCAGACACGCCTCGCGGCGAGGGTTTTTCGAGGTGACGGGGGCGGTCGAAAGCTCCGCTCCTCGCCGCACCCGCATCCAGCTGGAAAAGCGCGAGCTCATCCTAGAGGCGGCGCTCGAAGTCTTCTCCACCAACGGTTTTCGCGGCTCGACCATCGACCAGATCGCCGAAGCCGCCGGCATGTCGAAGCCGAACTTGCTCTATTATTTCCGCCGCAAGGAGGACATCCACGAGACGCTGATGCAGCGGCTTCTCGACACCTGGCTCGCGCCGCTGCGCGAACTCGACGACATTGGCGATCCCTTGACCGAACTGCGCAGCTATATCAGGCGCAAGCTCGAAATGGCGCGCGATTTCCCGCGCGAGAGCCGGCTGTTCGCCAACGAGATCCTGCAGGGCGCGCCGCGCATCATGCCGATGCTGGAGGGCGAATTGAAGACACTGGTCGACGAGAAGGCCAACGTCATCAAGGGCTGGATGCGCGCCGGCAAGATTGCCCGCACCGACCCCTGGCACCTGATCTTCTCGATCTGGGCGACGACGCAGCACTATGCCGATTTCGACGTCCAGGTCCGCGCCGTGCTCGGCCCCGATCGCGGCGGCGACGGCCGCTTCGAGGATGCCGCAAGGTTTCTCGAGCAACTGTTCATTGACGGGCTGAAGCCGAAGGGCTGAGGCTTCAGCGAAGCGATGGGCATCACGCGCTGCGCCGCTCGGCCGGAAGCGTCTCCAGCAGTTGTTCGAGCTTGGCGATCGAGTTTTGCTCGGCGAGCGGCGTGTAGACGATCAGCTTCATGTCCGAGCCGTCGTCGATCGACAGGCTCATATGCTCGAACGCCATGGCGCCCGCTATCGGGTGCCGGACATGCTTCACACCCGATAGGTTGCGGGCCACGTCGCGTAGCGGCCACCAGGCGCGAAACTCCGGGCTCGAGCGCGTCATCAGCGCGATCAGCCGCTCGAAATCCGGATCGCCGACATATCTGGCGCTTTCTGCCCGGAATGACGCCAGCACGGCACGCGCCAGTTCCTCCCAGTCGACGAGCAGGCGCCGGTGCTGCGGGCTGGTGAAAACCATATGGACGATGTTGCGGGCATCGCCCTCCAGCAGACCATAGTCCCCGAACACGGCTGCCGCGGCAGAGTTCCAGGCCAGCACGTCCCAGCGCCGCCCAAGGACATAGGCCGGCTGCAGGACCAGGCTCTGCAGCATGTGCAGTAACGGGCTATCGACTTTTTCCGGCGCGTCGACGCGACGCTCCGGCTGCGGTCGGCCGGCAAGGATGAACAGATGCCGTTGCTCGGCCGTGTCCAGGCGCAGCGCCCGGCTGAGCGCCGTCAGCACCTCTGCCGATGGCCGAACGTCGCGGCCCTGCTCCAGCCAGGTGTACCAGGTCGTGCCGACGCCGGCGATCATCGCCACTTCCTCACGCCGCAGCCCGGGCGTGCGCCGGCGCAATCCGGTCGATATGCCGGTGGCCGAAGGCGTCAGCCTTTCGCGCCGCGAGCGCAGGAAGGCGCCAAGCTCGCGGCGGCGGCTGTCTTCGGCGGAATGCGTGGTGGAATCCATCGGCGCTATTATAGCAGTACCGATACCAGGATAAAGTTTGAACTGTTTGGCAAGTGGCTGGTGCCCCATCTTTCCGCTCAGAGCTACGAGATGGAGGCTCCGAACATGGAACTGAAAAACAAGACAATCCTCATCACAGGGTCTACCGACGGCGTCGGCCGCGTCGTCGCGCAAAGGCTCGGCGCCGGCGGTGCGCGCATCCTGGTGCATGGCCGCGACGCGACAAGGGGCAAGGCGATCGGGGCCGAAATCGAAGCCGCCGGCGGCAAGGCCGAGCTGCTGGTCGCCGATCTCTCCTCCCTGGCGGAAGTTCGCCGCCTCGCCGAGGCCGTGCGCGCAAGGACCAAGCGGCTCGATGTCCTCATCAACAATGCCGGCGTCGGCACCGCCGGCCCAAACGCGAAACGGCAGGTCAGCGCCGACGGCTACGAGTTGCGCTTTGCCGTCAACTATCTCGCCGGTTTCCTGCTCACCACGGAGCTGCTGCCGCTGCTCAAGTCCAGCGTGCCGGCGCGCATCGTCAACGTCGCCTCGGCCGGCCAGCAGGCGATCGACTTCGACGACGTCATGCTGACCCGCTCCTATGGCGGCGTCCGTGCCTACTGCCAGAGCAAGCTGGCGCAGATCATGTTCACCATCGATCTGGCGGAGCAGCTGAACGGCACCGGTGTCACGGTCAACAGCCTGCATCCGGCAAGCTACATGAACACTACGATGGTGCGGCAGGCGGGCATCACACCCTGGAGCTCCGTCGAAACCGGCGCCGAGGCCATCATCAACCTCGCCACATCGCCGGCGCTTGAGGGGCGAAGCGGCCTCTATTTCGACGGCCAAAGAAAATCCCGCGCCGATGCGCAAGCCTATGACGCTAAGGCGAGGCAGCAGTTGCGCGAATTGAGCCTCGGCCTTGTCGGGCTCGCACCCGCTTCCGCAACATCGAAGAAAGAAAATTCATGATCGAGAAAACGCAGCACGCCGTGATCGTCGGCGGCTCCTCCGGCATCGGCCTCGCCACCGCGACAAAGCTGCTCGGCCCGGGGATGAAGGTGACGATCACCGGGCGCAGCAGGGAAAAGCTCGACAACGCATGGCAAAGCCTTGGCGGCACAGTCGAAAAAGCTGCCTTCGACGCCGCGAAGCCGGACGAGGTTCGCCGGTTCTTCAGCGATCTCGGCCCTTTCGATCACCTGGTGCTGGCCGCCAGCGGCGGCAAGGGCCTCGGCGCGTTCGAAACGCTTGACCTGACCGACATCGGCGGCGGCGTCGACGAGAAAGTCCGGCCACAGCTCTCCTGCCTGCAGGCCGCCTTGCCGACGCTGAACAAGAGCGGCTCGGTGACTTTCATCTCGGCGGTGTCGGCGCAATTGTCGGCGCCGGGTGTCGCCGGCATCGCCGCCGTCAACGGCATGCTGCTGACCGTGGTGCCGATCCTGGCAATGGAGCTGAAGCCGTTACGCGTCAATGTCGTGGCGCCAGGTGTCATCGACACGCCCTGGTGGGACTTTTTACCCGATGAACAGCGCCATGCGGTGTTTGCCGATTATGCCGGCAGGACGCCGGTCGGCCGCATCGGCCGCGCCGAGGACGTCGCCGAGGCGATCGCGTTCCTGGTTTCGAACAGCTTCGTCACCGGCCAGATCCTGACCTGCGACGGCGGCTTGCGGTATGCGGCGTGAGCGGCTGCCTCCAAGAGGCATCAGTCGTTGTCAAAGCGACTGCGCGATCAGCGCCAGAAATCCTCCGGCCAGCGCGACGTTGCCGACAAAGCCATTGATGCGGGACGCGCGCTCCGGGCCCTGATGATCCCAGAAGTTATGGAACATCGGCGTGGCGACGATCAGGAACAGGATCAGGCATGCCGCCGCCGGAGCGGTCCAGATGCCCGCGATCACCAGTGCTCCGGCGATGATCTGCAGGACGATCCCCAGCCACAGCACCGGCCGTGCCTGCGGCACGCCGCGCGTCGTCATCAATTGGCTCACCAACGCCGCATTCTGGATGTTGCGCAGGCCGGCAAAGACAAAGGCGCCGCCAAGCAGCAGGCGGGCGGCGAATAGGATCTCACTATCAAAGTTTAAAAACATGCTGTCGGGGGTCCTTGGGCAGAAAAGAGGCGCGCGGCGCAAGGCCGCGCACCTTGTCCTCAGGCGGCCAAGACCGCTGGCATCGGATGGATTGCATGGAACGGAACGCAAAGCCGGTTCCAGGTGTTGATCATGCCGAGCGCCACCGAGAGCTTGACCAGCTCCTCTTCCGAGAAATATTCGAGCGTCCTTGCATAGAGTTCGTCCGACACACCGTTGTCGGCAATCCTGGTCAGCGCGTCGGTCCAGGCCAAGGCCGCGCGTTCGCGCTCTGAAAACAGCGGCGATTCCTTCCAGGCGGAGACGAGATAGAGCCGCTGCTCGCTTTCGCCGTCGCGGCGCGCTTCGCGGCTATGCATCTCGACGCAATACGAGCAGCCGTTGATCTGCGACGCCCTGAGCTTGATCAGATGCAACAGGCTTTTTTCGAGCCCGCATTCGTCGACTGCCTTGTTGAGCGCCGACACCGCCTTCATGATCTCCGGCGCCGCGCCGAAAAATTGCAGCCTCTGTTTCATCGTCTGTAGCCTTTCATGCTTGCTTGGTTGAACTTGATTTCTGCGGCCGCCGATGGCGCTCGACGAAGGCGCAGTTCGCGGCGACCGAACGGGGATCGGCATCGGCCGTGTATTCTGCAACGATGTCGGACAGCCGGGCGTCGGCGAGCGCGGCGCGATAGGCACGCTCGGCCTTCAGCATGGCTACGTTGATGCCGCAGGGTTTGACATAGACCGAGGCATCGAGCTTCGCTGGGCCGCGCTGGCGGATTTCGGCGCAGCGGAACGCCGGTTCACGCCCCTCGACGGCCAGCACGATATCGAGCAGCGTTATGCGCTCCGCCGGCCGCGCCAGCCGGTAGCCGCCGGACGGCCCCGGCACTGAATCCAGAATGCCGGACGCAGTCAGCGCGTTGAGATGCTTAAGCAGATAGCTCGGCGACAGCCCGAACGCTTCGGCCATGGCAGCACCTGGCAAGGTCGCGGCGCCATCAACGCCGGCAAGCATAGCGGCGCAATGAATAGCCGCCTCGACCCCTTCGCCCAGCTTCATTTCGCTCTCCTGTTCATGGATATAGATTATCGTGGATAACTTTTATCTGCAATAGGAAAGTTAAAAAGCGGCGCCCATGAACGCCGTTTTTTTTCCGCAATGCTACTCCGCCGCCACCTTGGCCATCGGATTGTTCGGATGCGTCGTCCAGTTGGCATAGATCGGCGACACCGGCCTGCCGGTGCGCTGGTCGATCACGCCGGCCGCCAGCGGCTCCATGGTGATGCAATTCTCGACCGGACAGACATTGACACAGAGATTGCAGCCGACGCATTCGGCCTCGATCACCTCGAAATGCCTGACGCCGTCGACCATGCTGGTGATCGCCTGGTGCGAGGTGTCCTCGCAGGCGATGTGGCAGCGGCCGCATTTGATGCAGGCGTCCTGGTCGATATGCGCCTTGGCGACGTAGTTGAGGTTGAGATACTGCCAGTCGATGACGTTGGGCGTGGCGCGGCCGACGATGTCGTCCAGCGAGGCATGGCCCTTCTCGTCCATCCAGTTTTCCAGGCCGGCGATCATCTCCTGCACGATCTTGAAGCCATAGGTCATCGCCGCCGTGCACACCTGCACATTGCCGGCGCCGAGCGCCATGAACTCGGCGGCGTCGCGCCAGGTGGTAATGCCGCCGATACCGGAGATCGGCAGGCCATGCGTTTCCGGATCGCGCGCGATCTCGGCCACCATGTTCATGGCGATCGGCTTCACCGCCGGGCCGCAATAGCCGCCATGCGAACCCTTGCCGTCGATCGTCGGCTCCGGTGCGAAACTATCGAGATTGACGCCGGTGATCGAATTGATGGTGTTGATCAGCGATACCGCGTCGGTGCCGCCGGCAAGGGCAGCGCGTGCCGGCTTGCGTATGTCGGTGATGTTGGGCGTCAGCTTGGTGATGACAGGCATGCGGGTGTTGGCCTTGCACCAGCGCACCACCATTTCGATGTACTCCGGCACCTGGCCGACTGCCGCACCCATGCCGCGTTCCGACATGCCGTGCGGGCAGCCGAAATTGAGTTCGATGCCGTCGGCGCCTGTCTCCTCGACTACCGGCAAGATCGCCTTCCAGGCATGCTCCTCGCAAGGCACCATCAGCGAGACGACGATCGCCCGGTCGGGCCAGTCCATCTTGACCTGCTTGATCTCGCGCAGATTGACCTGCAGGTCGCGGTCGGTGATCAGCTCGATGTTGTTGAGGCCGAGCAGACGACGGTCGGCGCCCCAGATCGCGCCGTAGCGCGGACCGTTGACGTTGACCACCGGCGGGCCCTCTTCGCCGAGCGTCTTCCATACCACGCCGCCCCAGCCCGCCTTGAAGGCGCGGATGACGTTATAGGCCTTGTCGGTCGGCGGCGCCGAAGCCAGCCAGAACGGGTTCGGCGACTTGATGCCGACGAAATTGTTGCGGATGTCTGCCATGCTCATGCCCTCCCGTTCGAGGTCAGTGCCCGATGAATGCTCTCCGCCGCATCGCGGCCTTGCGCGACAGCTGAAACAGTCAAGTCATCGCCGCCGAAAATGCAGTCGCCGCCGGCCCAGACGTTTGGCAGCGAGGTGCGCCCTTCCGCATCGACCTTGATGCGGCCGGCTTCCAGCGCGACCTCCGCACCGCTGCCGTTGAGCGCAGCCGGGACAAAACTCTGGCCGATCGCCTTGAACACCTGGTCGGCGGTCAACGTCAGCCGCTCGCCGGTGCCGACGAGCCGGTCGCCGTCCATCGCGGTGTATTCGAGCTCGATCGCCGACACCTTGCCAGCGTCGGCAATGACCCGCTTCGGCTGCAACCAGTGCCGGATGATGACGCCGTTGGCTGCAGCCAGATCCTGCTCGAATTCGGAGGCATTCATGTGCTCCGGGCCGCGCCGATAGCAGATCGTCACCTCTTCGGCTCCGAGCAGCTTCGATTGCACCGCCGCGTCGATCGCCGTCATGCCGCCGCCGATGACGACAACACGCCGGCCGACCGGCAGGCTGGCCAGATCACTGGCCTGACGAAGCTCGGCAATGAACTCGACAGCATTGCTGACGCCCGGGGCCTCCTCGCCATCCGCTCGCAAGGCATTGACGCCGGCAAGCCCCATGCCGAGGAACACCGCATCGTAATTCCTGGTCAGGTCCGACAGCTGGTAATCACGGCCGAGCGCCTTGCCGTTCTGGATGTCGATGCCGCCGATCGACGTGACATAGTCGACTTCGGCCTGGGCAAAATTGTCGACGCTTTTATAGGCGGCTATACCGTACTCATTGAGGCCGCCGGGCTTCGGGCGGGCTTCCAGGATGGTCACGTCGTGGCCATGACGGGCAAGCCGATGCGCGGCCGCAAGCCCGGCCGGTCCGGCGCCGACCACGGCGACCGTTTTGCCGGTCGGTTCGGAGCGCTTGTAGAACTGCTTGTTTTCGGCCATGGCGACATCGGTGGCGTAGCGCTGAAGGCGACCAATCTGCACCGGCTTGCCTTCGGCCACCTCGCGCACGCAGACTTCTTCGCATAGCGTCTCGGTCGGGCAGACGCGGGCGCACATGCCGCCCAAAATGTTTTGGTCAAAAATAGTCTTGGCCGAGCCGATCGGATTGCCCGTCGAAATCTGGCGAATGAACAGCGGGATGTCGATCGAGGTCGGGCATGCATTCATGCACGGCGCATCATAGCAGAAATAGCAGCGGTCGGACTCGACCAGCGCCTCGTGATGATCGAGCGGCGGGTGCAGGTCGGCGAAATTGTCGGCATATTGGTCCGGCGAGAGCCGCCCGCCGGCAATGCCTTGCTTGAACTGGCCTTCTGGCATCGTCAGTTCCCCATGTTCTTGTTTTGGGGAAGGCTAGCACGTTTTATTTTTTTATCAATTGGTCAATTTTCGGCGCAACTCGCTGAAACCTCTCGATAAAAACATGATAAATGCACTCATGTTTTTGAGCACCGTCCGTTGCGCCTCAATGGATGCGGCGCCCAGAATTGGCTACCAGTGGCGACAAGCTGTTCGAAAGCGCTTACGGGGCGGTAGGCGCTTGAGCATCGTGCGCGATTTTCAAACATTGGAGAAGGTGATGGACATTGTTCAGGAGGCGGTTCAGCGGTGGGAGCCTGTGGAAGATTTACCGCTGGCTGCCTGTCAGGTGTGACGTCTGAAATCCGACAACTACTTTGAATTGGCCGTCGAAGGCGACTTCTTCGTCGGGGCATCCGAACGAACCCTCAAGATCAACTTCCACGGAGTGCTAGCACTTTCGGCTCATGACGACATGTTGGGAGTGACCCATGTCAGCGCTAGCAGCTCAATCCCATTGATTGGCTCTGGCGGGCAAGCCTCCTATAGATGGCCCCTCCTCCGAGTCGAGAACTCGCACTGGTTGCGATCAATACCCGGGCCGACAGACGACTGTTCGCATTTCCTATTGCTCAGTCTCGAATGCACGGTAGAGGTGATTGCTCGTGAAGCCATAGCTGCTTGGATCTGACCCCTCGCTTCGCACCACGCCTTCCACAACCATTCCGGGCAGCGGGATAGGCCTTAGACTGGTGATGGTCCGCTCTGGTCAGGGAATGAGCGACATCCGGCGCATGGATCAACAACCCCTCGTTGACTGAGAGCAAAGTCGAAAACCGCAGGGCGCGCAACCCGGTAACATTTCCAATTTGCCGTCATCTTTTTTGGCCGCTGTCGGATTTTCGTCGTGAAGATCGTCCTAGAATGGATCGCGCATGATCGATGTACAAACCGCAAGGAGCACGACAATGCCACAGTCCCCCATGCCCTTCTTCTGGTACGAGCTGATGACCACCGATCTCGACGCCGCCGAGGCGTTTTACACCTCCGTGGTGGGCTGGAGGGGGCAGCCTTTCGAAGGGGCCCAGGGCATGCCGCGCTATATCGTCATGAATGTCGGCGAGCGCGGCGTCGGCGGGTTGATGACGCTGCCCGATGACGCGCGCAAGATGGGCATGCCGCCGGCCTGGGTCGGTTATATCCTCACCAGGGACGTCGATGCCGCAACGACCTCCCTCAAGAAGGCTGGTGGCGCGGTTCACCGCGAACCCGACGACATTCCTGGCGTCGGCCGCTTCGCCGTCGTTGCAGACCCGCAAGGCGCGATGTTCAACTTCCTGCAGCCCAGCGGCCCCGACCAGCCGCCGCTACCGTTGGCGACCCCCGGCAACATCGGCTGGCATGAGCTCTACACGTCAGACTGGAAGGCGGCGTTCGATTTCTATTCCAGCCAGTTCGGCTGGGAGAAGGGCGACGCCATGGACATGGGTCCGATGGGCGTCTACCAGCTTTTCGCCTTCGGCGGCGAGCCCGTTGGCGGCATGATGAACAAGCCCGAGCAGATCCCGGCGCCGGTCTGGCAGTTCTATTTCAACGTGCCCGGCATCGACGCGGCAGCCAAGCGCGTCACCGACAATGGCGGCAAGATCCTGATGGGTCCGATGGAGGTCCCCGGCGGCAGCTGGATCGTACAGTGCACAGACCCGCAAGGTGCCCATTTCGCGCTGATGGCGCCGGTGCGGTAGGCGTCCTGACCAACCGAGTGCTGCTGCTGGATCATTCCAGCATCAGCACCGCAACTTTGAGACCGGCCTTTTTGGCGCCGCTGAGTTGGACGGTCGCCGCACCCGCCGCAAGCGTGAAACGCACGCTTTTGCGAATGCCAGGACAGGGTTTCACGCCGCTGAAATCGACCGAGCGACGGCATAGCCGTCCTGAACGACATCGACCCAGCCCTCGCCGGACAGGCTGATCTGGAGCTCGCCTCCGGCGGCACTGTCACGCTTGCCGTCGCGCCGAACGTGCCGGCTGCGGGCGTATGTTCCGGCGGCACGGCAAAGCTGATCGTATTAACCGGCACGAGTGCCAGTGACCTGCCACTGAACTGTCATCCAGTGGCGATTAGAGCCTTGGCCGTTCTGTTACGCCTCTTGGCGCGGCGTGCGCGGCCGCAAACAGCGCCTGCTCACGCGCAACCTGCCATTTAAAGGTGGCGCAGCATCATCGGCCATAGCAAAGCTGGTGCTTGCAAGGATTGCGAATAGGCTGATGACGATTTGTGAAATAAATCAACCCTAACCAATGAGCTTTGGCCTGATCGGCCAAGGTTTTTTCCTTGTGCTTTTTGTTAACGTGTCCCAAATCGGTTACGGTTCGTTCGGCGCTTCGTATATTGTTGCGCCTGAGGTTTTGGGCGAGGCATTGAAGTTATGCTTGAATTCAAATTGGCGCGAAAGCTTGTGCTCGGCGCTTGCAACATTTTGGCCTCGCTAGGCCATTCTGAGTTTGATCAACTCATATTGGAGATTGGGCTCGACGGTATAGATGCTGGGCGAGACAAGGGAGGCCGTCTCGCGCGTGCAATGGCGCTGGCAAGATTTGCGGTAGCTAACTCATCCGAATTGACTTTGGACGGGGAGCGGTTGGATATTTTTCTTGTCCAGAAAGCGGGGAACTTGGACAGGAACTATCCCAACGGAATTTTGAACGACGTCAGTGCTCAAAACCGCATGGATTTTTGGATCGCGTTGGACACCGAAGGTTTGAAGATGCTCGACGGCAAACTGGTGCCAAAGAATGCGGTAAGCACAGGACTGGGCACGAGAATTCTTTTTGGCGACCCGGTGCGAAGTGTTCGCAACGTTCACCCAGCGCTATTTGACAAAGCCGTTGGTCAACTCACCGCTGATCAGGTGCGCGATTTGGGCGCGGCTCTCGGCTCATCTACAGCGATGCCCGTTAAGGAGCCACCAGAAGTGCCACAACCTAAATCGCGGAAGGTGTTTGTCGTTCATGGACGCGACAAAAGTTCGCTGAACGAAGTCGAGGTGTTCTTGCGACGCCTCAAGCTTGAACCGATTATCCTTCACCGGAGTGCTAATGCGGGCAGATCGCTCCTGACGAAGTTCCAAGAGGTAGCCGAGGGTGCTTCGTTCGCCGTCGTTCTCATGATGCCGGAAGACGTTGGTGGCTTGGCGGGTGCAACCCCAGGAAAGCGAGCCCGACAAAACGTAGTGTTCGAGCTAGGATTTTTCATCGGCAAGCTCGAATCAAAGAACGTCTGCGCACTCATGGGCGAGGGTGTTGAGAGACCTTCAGACTTTGATGGCATCGGCTATGTGTCGTTCGGCGACGGCAAGAATTGGGAGCGCGAGTTAGCGAAAGAGCTTCGGGGAGCCGGAGTACCATTCGATCCGGGTGACGTTCTTTAGGCGAAATCTATCGTGCCCATGGCGGCGGTTCGCCCGCATTTCGCGCTGATCGCGCCGGGACGCTGAACCAGCCCGATACCTATCAAAATTGAACAGCCGCACCGCACCGTTGGTGCGATGCGAGCAAATGAATTGTCTCAGGGCGCAAAGTCATTCCGGCGCCAGCACCGCAACCTTGAGGGTCTCTTTCTTGGCGCCGCTGAGCTGGATAGTCGCCGGGCCGGCGGCCAGCTTAAAGCGCACGCTCTTGCGGATCCCCGGACGGGTCTTCATACCACTGAACCCCGCCGACTTCACGGCTTTGCCGTCCTGAACGACATCGATCCAGGCCTCATTAGACAGGCTGATCTGGAGCTCTCCCTCCAGGGGCACGGCCACGCTTGCCGTCGCGCCGAATGTACCGGCTGCAGGCGCACGTTCCGGCGGAACAGCAAAGCCGATCGTATCGACCGCTGCGAGCGTGAAATCCACCGCCTGCCCGATCGTCAGGGCACCGCCGGACTGTGCGGAGGGCAATGCCGGAAACAATGCCTGCTCGCGTGTCACCGGCCATTTGAAGGCATCACAGCCGGCGTCCCCGGCCATGGCGAAGCTGGTACCTGCAAGGATTGCGAATAGGCTGATGACGACTTTTTTCGTGGCGAAGTGAACCCACGTGTCTGGAGTATCTATGCATCAATACAACCATAGATATGTAAATGCAACCATAGAGAGAGCACATATGAAAGTCAGACTGGGGAATCATTTTCAATCACCGATTGTTGATGGCAGGCCATGGGAAGTGAGTAGTCCATTTCCGGGCGATAATTTATGGCCGGTCCGGGAGGGGTAAAATGGAGTTTTAGATGAAGCTTTTTGACGGTCTTGCCAGATATCAGCCGCAGGCTTTGGCCGCATTGCGCATCATGACGGCGCTGCAGTTCATCGAGCATGGTACCCAGAAACTGTTCAATTTTCCCGTCAGCGATCACGCGGGCGCTCTGACCGGGCTGACGCTGACCGCTGCCCTACTTGAATTCGCCGGTGGCATCCTGCTGGCATTGGGGCTTTTGACCAGGCCGGTGGCGTTCCTTCTCTGCGGCGAAATGGCGATCGCCTATTTCATGGCGCACATGCCGCAGGGTTTCTTCCCGGTCAACAATGGCGGCGATTCGGCGATCTCGTTCTGCTTCATCTTCCTCTATCTGGTGTTTGCCGGCGCCGGCGCCCTGGCGCTGGACAACCGCCGCGGTGCCTGAAACGTCACCCTCTCATCCGTTCGAAATTCGCGTCGAACAGCGGGGTCGGCTGCATGCGCGCGGCGTGGCGTTTGCCCAGAAGCTCAATCTCGAAACCGTAGGCCTCGTCGGCGATCTCTTTCGGCACATAACCGATGGCGACAGATTTTTTGGAATGATGTGCGTAGCCGCCGGACGTGACCCAGCCGCGCACGGCGCCGCCATACCAGATTGGCTCGTCGCCGATGACGTCGGCATCGGCAGCATCGACGACAAAGGCCCGCAGCCGCAGTCTGCCGCCTTGCTTGCGCTCGGCCAGCGCCGCCTGCTTGCCGATGAAATCGGCCTGCTTGCCGTAGGCGACGAAGCGGTCGAGGCCGGCCTCCAGCGGCCCATAGATCGGCCGGTATTCGCGCGCCCATGAGCCGTAATTCTTCTCGAGCCGCAGCGCATTGAGCGCGCGCGAGCCGAACAGGCCGATGCCGAATTCCTCGCCCGCCGCCATCAGCGCCTGATAGGCGGCACGCTGATATTCCGGCGCCACCCAGATTTCGTAGCCGAGGTCGCCGGTGTAGCTGACGCGCCCGACCAGGCACGGCGCCATGCCGATATCCATCCTGCTGATGGCCATGAATGGAAAGGCCGTATTCGACACGTCAGATCGTGTGACCTTTTCAAGAAGCTTCCGCGCGCTCGGCCCGGCGATCGATAAGCCGGTGAGTTTTGCTCCCAGCGCCTCGATGCTGACAGAGCCGTCCTCCGGCAGATGCGCTTCGAACCAGCGCATATGGTACTGCTCGGCGACGCCGGAGCCTGCCAGGAACCAATCGTCACTTTTAGAATTGCCGAGATTGGCCAGCGTGAAATCGCCGATCAGCCTGCCGTCTTCCTTCAGCATCGGCGCCAGCGTCATGCGGCCGGATTTCGGCAGCTTGCAGGCAAGCAAGCGGTCGAGCCAGGCCGCAGCGCCCTCGCCGGTTACCCTGTATTTGGCGAATGACGAGATTTCCGACAGACCAACGCCTTGCCGAACCGTCTCCACTTCTTTCGCGACATGCTCGAAATCACTCGAGCGGCGCCAGGAGAATTCGTCCTTGACCCCTTCGGGCGCGTACCACAGCGGCACCTCCAGCCCATAGGCGACCCCCCATTGCGAGCCCTTCGCCGACAACAGATCGTAGACCGGTGTCGTCTTGAGCGGCCGGCCGGCCGGTAATTCCTCGTTTGGGAAGCGGATCGAAAACCGCCGCGAATAGTTTTCGCGCACCTTGGCGTTGGTGTAGGCCATTGTGGCCCAGTCGCCGTAGCGCGAAACGTCCATCGCCCAGATATCCGCGCCGGGATCGCCTTCGATCATCCAGTTCGACAGCGCCAGCCCGACGCCGCCGCCCTGCGAGAACCCCGCCATGACACCACAGGCCACCCAGAACCCCGGCAGGCCGCGCACCGGCCCGACCAGCGGATTGCCGTCCGGCGCAAAGGTGAAGGGTCCGTTGATGATCTGCTTGATGCCGGTGTTCTGGAACGCCGGGAAATGCCGGAACCCGACCTCCAGCGACGGTGCGATGCGGTCGATGTCGGGTTCGAGCAGTTCGTGGCCGAAACTCCATGGCGTCTGGAACTCGGACCATGGCTTGTTGGCCTTTTCGTAAGTGCCCATCAGCATGCCGCCGCGCTCCTGGCGCAGATACAGCTCGCCGTCGAAATCGACTGCATGGATGATCTCCGTACCAGTCTTCTGGTTCCAGGCGGCGACTTCCGGCATGTCCTCGGTGATCAGGTACATGTGCTCCATCGCCAGCACCGGCAGCTCCAGCCCGACCATGCGGCCGACCTCACGCGCCCACAGGCCGCCGGCGTTGACGACATGCTCGGCCACCACCTCACCCTTGTTGGTGATGACACGCCACAACCCGTCGGCGCGCCGCACGATGTCCTCGACCTTGGTGAAACGCTCGACCTCGGCACCAAGCTTCCTCGCGGCCTTGGCGTAGGCGTGGGTGACGCCGGAGGGGTCGAGATGACCGTCCTCCTTGTTGCGAACGGCGCCGACGAACTGCTTGGGGTCGAGCAACGGCATCAGCTCGGCCGCCTCATCAGGCGATATCTCCTCGAGCTCGATGCCGAGATAGCGGCCCTTGGCGACGACGCCGCGCAGCCAGTCGAGGCGCGCCTCGGTCGCCGCCAGCAAGACGCCGCCAGTCAGATGCACGCCGGTCGCCTGGCCGGACAGTTCCTCGATCTCCTTGTAGAGCGAGATTGTGTATTTCTGCAGCTTGGCGACATTGGGATCGCCATTGATGGTGTGCATGCCGCCGGCGGCGTGCCAGGTCGAGCCGGAGGTCAATTCATTGCGCTCCAGGAGCACGATGTCGGTCCAGCCGTGACGGGCCAGATGGAACAGCACGGAGCACCCGACAACGCCACCGCCGATAACCACGACCTTTGCATGCGATTTCATGGGATTCTCTCTGACGTCAACGAGTTGGATGGGAACGATGAATTCGGGGAGGAGCCCCACGAGCGCGAGCCTTCGATCATCACGGCTCGCTTTGCCCGATCGCTTCCTTGCGCTTGGCCACGTATGCCTCCAGCGCTTCGCGCCTGGAGATTTCCATCACCGGCTCGACATAGTCCTCCAGCGCCTTCTTCCACAGCCGCGTCGCCCGCGCCGTGGCATCGAGCCCGCCAGCCTCCTGCCAGGCCTCGAAATTTTGCCAGTTGGACAGCATCGGCTGGTAGAAGGCTGTGGCGTAGCGCTCCAGCGTGTGCGGCTCGCCGAAGAAGTGGCCGCCGGTCGGAACCGCACCCAGAGCCTCGACAGCAAGCTCGGCCTCGTTGACCTCGATCGGGCGCAAAAACTCCATCATGTGCTGGATCATCTCGACATCGATGATGAACTTTTCGAACGACGCTGTCAGTCCGCCCTCTTGCCAGCCGGCGGCATGGTAGACGAGGTTGCCATGGCCGAGCACCGCGCCCCACAGCGCCATCAGCGTCTCATAGGCGCCTTGCGCGTCGGCGGCATTGGAAGCCGAGCCCGGCGTTGTGCGATAAGGCAGGTTGTAACGCCGCGCCAACTGTCCGGACGCGATATTCGCCTTGGTGTTTTCAGGCGTGCCGAACGCCGGCGCTCCCGATTTCATATCGACATTGGAGGTGAAGGCGCCATACATCACCGGCGCGCCGGGGCGGACGAGCTGCGTCAGCACCACGCCGAACAGCGCCTCGGCATTCTGCTGGGCGAGCGCGCCGGCAAGCGTCACCGGGCTCATCGCCCCCATCAGTGTGAACGGTGTTACCGCGACCGACTGGCCGAACTCGGCCATGGTCATCAGCCCCTCGGCCATCATCTCGTCGAAGCGGCGCGGCGAATTGACCGAGATGATGGTGGTGACGCCGGGATCGTCGCGCATCTCGTCAAGCGTCAGTCCGCGCGCGATTGCCATCATCTCGATGCCGTCGAGCGCCCTGCCGCGGCCGATGGCCGAGACGTGAAAGCTTTTGTCGGTCAGTGTCAGATTGGCGAAATAGGTGTCGAGATGACGGGAATTCGCCGGCAGTTCTACCGGCGCGCAGACCTGGTTGCCTAGCATGTGGATGCAGTTGAAATGCTGCGCCAGCCGGACGAGGTCGGAATAATCGCGCAAATTGCCGGCACGGCGGCCGCGCTCCATGTCGTGCACATTCGGCGGCCCGGCGACGAGGGTGAAGTTGATGGTGTTGCCGCCGAGGTGGACGGCATGGGCGGGATTGCGCGGCGTAAGCATATAGCTGGACTGTGTCGTCTTCAGCGCTTCCTCGACCATGCCGCGATCGATGCGGACGTTCATCGTGGCATGATCGACCTTGGCCCCGGCCTTCTCGAACAGCGACAGCGCCCGCGGGCTCATCACCTCGATGCCGAAATTCTCCAAGATATGCATCGACGCCTGGTGGATCGCCTCGATCTGGTCGGCCGAGAGCATCGCCATCGGCGGATAAGGGTTTGTCACCCGCCTGAGCGGCAGTTGCGGGATGGCGGTCGGTCCCCTGTTGCTGGTTCGCTCGGCGCCGCGCTTGCGTCTTGGTTCGATCATGCGGCGCATCAAAGCGCCGGCACGAGGATCGAGCTGTCAGAAATCCGCCATTTGCGGGCGTGATTTTAGCCAAGGCGGCATTCTTGGCAGTCATCCACTATGAAAGCGACGAAACAGGTCGAAATATCGACAATTGATCCGCTGGCTGGCAGAGATGGCGAGCGTTAAGAAACGCCGCAAGATTCCTTTTATGTTTTCGGCCTAATGCTCTTCCGATGCGTAGGTCGAGTTTTAGTAAAATTGTAGCGATTGCCGTGCCGCTGACGCTTTCGGCCTGCGCGACGCCGCCGAACCACATCAACGATGTCTGCGCCGTTTTCGACCAGAATGACGGCTGGTTCGACAATTGGCAGGCGGCGGCACAACGCGCCGAGCAGAAATACGGTGTGCCGGTTCCCGTGCTGATGGCGACGGTGCGCAAGGAGTCCGGCTTCAAGAGCAACGCCAGGCCGCCGCGCACCAAGCTGCTGGGCTTCATTCCCTGGAAACATATCTCCAGCGCCACCGGCTTCTCGCAGGCGCTCGACGGCACCTGGGCGCAATACCAGAACGAGACCGGCAGCTGGGCGGCGCGCCGCACCCGCTTTGCCGATGCCGTCGATTTCGTCGGCTGGTACCATTCCAAGACCGCCGAGACCCTCGGCGTCGCCCGCAACGACACCTACAATCTGTATCTCGCCTACTATCTCGGCTGGAATGCCTATAAGCGCGGCAATCGCGGCGACGCCGACGTGCAGCGCTATGCGCATGCCACCGAACAGATGGCGCAGGACTACGCCGCGCAGCTACGGCAATGCGCGCCCTAGCCTATTAACGGCTCTCAGCCGCCCTTGGGTTTGCGCGGCTTGCGCGTGGCGTCCTCGGCCTGGCGGCCGTCGCCGACAGTCGGCGGCATGATTGGTGCCACCGGGCTGTCGGCAGAGCTTGAGGTGCCGGTCTCTGAAACCTCGTCGCGAACCTCGTGACGGCGGGCTTTGGCGACCGCTTCGGCATTCTCCACTGCCTGGCCCTCGGCATCGGCTTCAACGCTGCCAGTCTTGCCATGCGGGCGCTTGGGCGGATCTCCGGCAAAGCCCGGGCCAACACCGTGGTTTGCATCATCCGGCACGCCCTCATTCGCGGCGTGCTCCTTGTCGAATTTGATCACCGGCTCCATTTTCGCCAGCACGTCGTCGGACAGCCAGCACAAGCTCATATGGCCGTCGCCGAGATTTTTGACTGGCGGCACCGTGGTTTCGCAAAGGTTGTCCGGCACCAGTTTCTTGTAGCCGCAGCGCGTCTGGAACGGACAGCCGGACGGCGGGTTCATCGCCGAAGGGATGTCGCCCTCCAGCACGATGTGCTTCTTGACCACGCTTGTGTCGGCGATCGGGATCGCCGACAGCAATGCCTCGGTATAGGGGTGATAGGGCGGCGCGAATATCTGGTCGGTCGTGCCTTGCTCAACGATATAGCCGAGATACATGACGACGACGCGGTCGGCGATGTAGCGCACCACCGACAGATCGTGGCTGATGAACAGCATCGTCGTCCTGTTCTTGCGCTGGATGTCCATCAAGAGCTCGGTCACCGCGGCCTGGACCGACACATCCAGTGCCGAGACCGGCTCGTCGGCCACCACCACCTTGGCGTCGCCGGCAAAGGCACGCGCAACGCCGATGCGCTGTTTCTGGCCGCCTGAAAGCTGGCGCGGCTTGCGCGACTCGAACGCCCTCGGCAGCTTCACCAGGTCGAGCAATTCCAGCATCCGCTTGCGGCGGTCGGCCACCGTGTCGCCGACATTGAACTTTTCCAGCGTACGGATGATCTGCGAACCGACCGAATGGCTGGGATTGAGCGTGTCGAACGGATTTTGGAACACCATCTGGATCGATGACACCGTGTCGACGCTGCGCTTCTCGATCCCGGTCGACTGGATCTCCTTATTGCCGAGCTTGACGCGGCCGGAGCTTGCCGTTTCGAGGCCGAGCAGCACCTTGGCCAGGGTCGATTTTCCGCAGCCGG
Organism: Mesorhizobium sp. M1142; assembly: GCF_040318565.1. NCBI lineage: Bacteria > Pseudomonadati > Pseudomonadota > Alphaproteobacteria > Hyphomicrobiales > Phyllobacteriaceae > Mesorhizobium > Mesorhizobium sp. M1142. The sequence goes on along the minus strand of NZ_JAMYMK010000013.1, from coordinate 122,050 downwards.
ATTCGCCGACGATAGCGACGGTCTCGGATTCGCGCGCCATGAACGAGATCGTCTCATTGGCCTTGACGACACGGCCCTCGCTCGAGCCGAACACTTCGCTGCCGCCGACCTTGTAGTACTTCCGGAGGTCTTCGATCTGGAGCACCGGCGCACCGGGCACCACCCGCTCGTTGACCTTCTTGGCGCCGGGTGGCAGCGCCTCCCAGTCGATCTCGTTGAAGCGCACACAGCGCGAGAAATGCCCGTCATGGCCTTCGACCGCGATCATCGGAATTTCGGCGGCGTTGCAGACGCCCTCGACGAAATGGTGGCAGCGCGGGCCGAAATTGCAGCCCTTCGGCCGCTCGTGCGGCAGCGGCAACTGCCCCGGGATCGAGATCAGCGGCCGCGAATTCTTGTCGGCGCCGGGCAGCGGGATCGAGCGGAACAGGCCTTGCGTGTAGGGATGGCGCATCCGGTCGAAGACGTCCTTGATCTTGCCGGTCTCCACCGCTTCGCCCGAATACATCACCGTAATGCGGTCGCAGGTCTCCAGGATCAGCCCGAGATTGTGCGATACGAAGATCATCGAGGTGCCGAACTTCTCGCCCAGCCCCTTGACCAGGTCGACGATGCCGGCTTCCACCGTCACGTCGAGCGCTGTCGTCGGCTCGTCGAGCAGGAGCAGCGCCGGCTTCGACAGCAGCGCCATGGCAATGACGATGCGCTGCTGCTGGCCGCCCGAAAGCTGGTGCGGATAGGAACGCATCATGCGTTCGGGATCCGGCAGCTTCACCGCGCGCACCATTTCCAAGGCGCGTTTATAAGCTTCGTCCTTCGACACCTTGTCGTGGATCAGTGGCACTTCCATCAGCTGCTGGCCGACCTTCATTGCCGGGTTCAGACTGGCCATCGGCTCCTGGTAGATCATCGCGATCTTGTTGCCGCGGATGGCGCGCAGTTCCTCGTCGGACAGTTCTCCCATGTCCTTGCCCTGGAACTTGATCTTTCCGCCGACGATCTTTCCGATGTTGGAGAGGTCGCGCATGATGCCGAGCGACACGGTCGACTTGCCGCAACCGGATTCGCCGACAATGCCCATTGCCTCGCCGGGCATGACCGTGCAGGAAAAATCCATGACCGCCGGGATCTCGCCCTTGCGGGTGAAGAAGGAGATCGACAGGTTCTCGATCTCGATGATCGGCCCATTGGTCGGGCCATTGGTCGGCTTGGCGGGATTTCGAACTGCCTCATTCATGGGTCGCTCCAATCCTTGTTCTTCAGGCACGTCGGGCCGAACCCGGCATCGGTCTTCCCAGCGTCAATCTTTCCCGGCATCAATCTTTCCCGGCATCAATCTTTCATAGACTGTTCGCGCAGCGAATCCGCCAGGAGGTTGAGGCCGAGCACGAACGACATCAACGCGATCGTCGGCGGCAGCGCCGGGTGGATGAAGGAGCGCAGCAGCCGGCTTGCATCCTTGATCGCCGTGCCCCAGTCCGGGCTTTCCGGCGCTAGTCCCAGCCCGAAATAGCCGAGCGTGCCGAGCAGGATCGTAGTGTAGCCGATGCGCAGGCAGGCGTCGACGATCAGCGGCCCGCGCGCATTGGGCAATATCTCCCACAGCATGATGTACCAGGGCGATTCACCGCGCGTTTGAGCCGCCGCAACATAGTCGCGCGTTTTGATGTCCATGACCAGGCCGCGCACGATGCGGAACACGCCCGGGCTGGAGGCGAACACCACCGCCACGAAGATGTTGAGCTGGTTGGGATCGATGTGGATGATTTTGAACGGATCGGCATCGAAGACAAGGCCGGCATAGATCCAGCCGCCAAGCACCAACGTCAGGCCAAGCAGGATATAGAGGCGGTCGGGACGGTTCTTGTAGCGCGTCCAGAACAACACACTGAAGAAGATGATCGGAAACAGGAAGAACAGCCCTGCCATCGCGTAGGGGATCGGCGTGTCCATGATGCCCGGCGTCACCAGCAGGTAGAACAGCAGGATCACCGGGAAGGCCAGCACAAGGTTTGCGAGGAAGGACAGCACCGTATCGATCCTGCCGCCATAATAGCCGGCCGGCAGGCCGAGCGTAATACCGACCATCAGCGCAAAACCGGTCGCCGCCGGCGCGATGATCAGCACGATCTGGCTGCCATAGACCATGCGGGAGAACACGTCGCGGGCGAGCTTGTCGCCGCCGAAATAGTATATAAGTTTCGACGCCGGCTCGATCGCGCCCGGCAGCGCGTCCTTCATGATCGGCACCTGGGCAAGCGGATCGAAGGGCGAGATGGTCGACGCGAAGATCGCCGTAAACAGCCAGAACAGGCAGATGCCAACGCCGACGATGCCGACGCCGCTGTCGAAAAGCTGGCCGTAAAGGCCTAGTTTCTTCTTGTAGCCGAAGCTCGCTCCCATCACCAGGGCGAGAGCGATCCAGACCGGCCAGAAGCGGGCAAGCACGCCGAGTACGACGTTGAGGGCGCTGAGATATTCGACCTGCATCCGCCCGGTCTCCTATTGAACTCTGATGCGCGGATTGAGGAACGCGTAGCCGACATCGGAGATGAGCTGTGTGATCAGGACGATAAACACCGAGACCAGTGAACAGCCGAGCAGAAGATCGATGTCGTTGTTGCCGGCAGCCTCGACCAGCGTGTAGCCGAAACCCTGGTAGCGGAACATCACCTCGACGATAACGACACCGGTGAGCAGCCAGGGAAACTGCAGCATGATGACCGTGAACGGTGCGATCAGCGCATTGCGCAGAGCGTGCTTTATCACCACGCTGCCGAAGGAGAGGCCCTTCAGCCGGGCGGTTCGGATATATTGCTGTGTCATCACCTCCACCATCGAGGCGCGGGTCATGCGGGCGATGTAGCCGATGCCGTAGATCGCCAGCGTCATTACCGGCAAGGTGAAATTGTAGAAGGTGATGCCCTGGCTGGCCGAGGCCGCCGAACCGTTCAGCACGCCGAGCCAGGAGGCGAAGATCACGGTGAAGATGACGCCCGAAACGTATTCGGGCGTCGCCGTCGAGGCGATCGAAGCCACCGACAATGTACGGTCGGTGCGTGAGCCCTCGCGCATGCCGGCGAGAATGCCGATCAAAAGCGAGACCGGCACCATCACGGCCAGCACGCAGAGCATCAGGATGCCGGTGGCGCTGAGCGCCGGGAAGAGTTTCGAAGCGACCGTCGTCTTGAACTTCGTCGAGCAACCGAAATCGCCTTGCAGGATGCCGGAGAATGTCGGCACGACCGGATCGTTGCAGAAGGAGAAACGCTGTGCGGGCTTGCCGGTCGCCGGGTCGGTCACCGGCTGCTTTGGCATGATGCCCAGCCATTGGCCGTAGCGGACAAAGAAATTCTGCCGATAGCCATGGTTGACCAGCCAGGCCTCAAGCTGCTCGGCGGATGTGTGCATTTCGGTCTGGCTGATCGCCAGCTTCTTCAGATTGGGCCCGAGATTGACCAGGAAGAAGACGATCATCGTCAGGCACAGCATCGTCAATGCCATGGTGCCGAGACGCCTGATAACGAAAGAAAGCATGGCGGTCCCCTGCCGGTCGGGTTGGGGGTTGGAACCGGTTTGCAAGCCGCCCTGCCGCCACGGCAGAACAAGCCTTCAGACCAGTCCCAGATGCAATACCCTTTTTATTGCAGACCCCGGCCGAAGAGTCCGCAACTTTTTGCTGCGCCGACTTCCGGTCCATGGATCATGCAAAGAGCGACGGAAAGGGGCGAGACGCCCCTTTCCGGATCGTCCGGTCAGGCCTGCTCGAGCCAGACCTTGCCATAGTCGCGCTCGAAGGTCGGGTGCATCTTGTAGTTCTGCACCGCCTTGACCGAATGGCTGTAGAGCTTGCGCCAATAAGGCTGGATGATAATGCCGGAATCCTGCAGGATCTGCTCGATGTCCTTCATCATTTCCTTGCGCTTGGCGGCGTCGGCGACTGCGAGCGCAGCATTGAGCTTGGCATCCCACTCCGGATTCGACCAGGCCGTCTCGTTCCAGGCTTCACCTGTGCGATAGCCGATCGCCAGAACCTGGACGCCGAGCGGCCGCATGTTCCAGTTGGTCATCGACAGCGGATACTTCGTCCAGTCGTTCCAGAAGGTCGAACCCGGCAGCACGGTACGCTTCACCTTGATGCCGGCGTCGCGCATCTGCGCGGCGATCGCATCGCCTGTATTCTTGTGCCAGTCCTCGTCGACCGTGATCAGCTCGTGCTCGAAATCGGCCTGGCCGGCTTCCGCCATCAGCGCCTTCGCCTTTGCCGGGTCGCGAGCAATCTTCGGCAGTTCGTAGTATTCCGGATGGATCGGGGCGACATGGTGGTTTTCGGCAACCGTGCCGGCATTGCCGTAGCCGAGCTGGAGGACGACATTGTTGTCGACCGCGAGTTGCAGGGCGTTGCGAACCTTCTGGTCGCCATAAGGCTTGTTGGTTACATTGGTGCGGCAGACGATCGTCGAGGCGGTGACGATCTCCGACTTCACCAGGTCCATGCCGTCGAGGATCGACACATAGTCGGCCGACGTCTCGAAATTGGTGTGTACCTCGCCTGCTTCGAAGGCGCTGACCATGGCCGCCGGATCGGTGCCGTAGTCGATGAACTCGATGCCGTCGAGGAAGACGTCACCATCCCACCATTTGTTATCTTCGCGGCGCTTGTAGACCACTTTCTGGCCGACATCGTAGGAGACCAGCTCGAACGGCCCAGTGCCGATCGGGCAAGACTTGAAGTCGCCGCCTTTTTCATCGAACGTCTTGTGGACGATGAGGCCGGGATAGTCGCACACGTTGGGAATGAGGGCGATATCCGGCTTGCTGAGCGTCAGCTTGATCGTGTGGTCGTCGACCTTGGTCACGGCGCTCTCATCCAGCTTGTCGTCCTTGACCAGCGAACCGAGGCGACCCGGCATGGAATTGCCTTCTGCCTTCTTGTCGGCCCAACGCTTGAGGTTGAAGATGACGTCGTCTGCGGTGAACGGATCGCCGTTGTTCCAGGTGACGCCTTTGCGCACATGCAGCGTGTATTCGGTAGCGTCGTCATTCACGTCCCAGCTCTCCAGCAGATAGGGGCGGAATGTGTATTCGGTGGTATATTTGACCAGCGGCTCGAGCGCCTGGCGCTCGGCATTGGCGATTTCCGACCAGTCGGCCTTGCGCGGATCCTTCGGATCCTTGATCCATTGCGCGACCTTCAACACGCCGCCTTTCTTGCCCTGGACCTCTTCCGCCTTGGCCGGCGTCGGGTCTGCAAGGCCAAGCATGCCATAGGCCATCGCCGTCGAAGCTCCGAAGACGCTGGCGAGAGCCAGAAATTCGCGACGATCCATCTTGCCTGCCTTGGCGTCTTCGGCCATGGCCAGGATGTGATCGGGAACGCGGTCGCCGTTACTCTTGTAGATCGTCATGACTAACTCCCATTGTTGGCTTTCTGCCTTTTAACATTCCGCATCCGCGCCATGATGTCAAAGACGGCACGGATTGGGAACATGCCAAGGAATGTGCAACTTTGAAAGCAGGCCGGTTCGCGCGATAGCGACAGTCTTGGCGCAAATTTGCTACTGCGCCAGGGATTTCGCCCGAAATCTCCACGGGCAATTAAACCGGGACATTCGCTGCTACGCCGCTCGTTCTTCGGGCGACCAGTTGTTCTGCGCGAACGCCCGGTTTCAATATTCACGTTCGTAGAAAACACCGCCTTTGGCTTCGCCGGCGTCGGTTGCCTCGCCACGCAGCTTGACGCCGCGCCCAACGTCGAGATCGACGGTTGCCTTGCCCGAGCCCGGCCTGTCGCCCTTCTGGATCGTCACGTAAGTGCGGTCGTTGAGATATTTGCCCGCCGAGACGGCGGTGCCGCCCTCTTCGTCGGTGATCACGTCGAGGTCGTCGACGCCGATCGCGCTGCGCAGGTTCTGCAGCAGGGAGGTCGAGCCGCCGATGCCGGCCAGTTGTCCGGCAGCCTCGGCAAGCTGAGCGATCTGCAGCGGCGACAGGTTCGACATCGAACGGCCGAAGATCAGCTGCGCCAGCACCTCGTCCTCCGGCAGCGCCGGTACCGAGGAGAAGGTGAATTTCGGGTTGGTCGCCTCGCCCGACACCACGGTGGTCACGGTGGCGCTGGTCGTCTTCGATTGCGCAGTGAGATTGAGGTAGGGCACCAGAGAGCCGGAAAAACCGACCGTGCCTTCGGTGAAGGTCAGCCGCTTGGCAAGGATCGTCAGCCGCCCTCGCCGCAAGGTGAAGGTGCCGACCGCCTGGGGTGACGATGCCGGGCCGGTCAGCCGCAGCGACCCGCCGAGTTCGGCGTCGACGCCCCTGCCCTGGATGAAGATCTGGCTCGGCGCATTGACCGTGACGTCGAGAATGAGGCCGCTGCCGCCGCCACCGCTGCTTGCAGCGGCCGGGCGCAACGCCTTGTCCTGCGCACGCACGGCGGCCGGCGCATTCTTGTGCTTTACGTTGAGCTCGGCCAGCGAGCCGGGCAGCTTTTCGGGTACGGTGATGACGGTCTTGGCCAGGTTGATGGTACCGGAAATCACCGGCGCGGAGGTGAGTGGTCCCTTGACGGTCAGGTTGCCGCCAAGATTGGCGGTGACCACCTTGCCGTCGGTATAGCGGCCGTCGACGAGCTTGATCGACAGATCGGCCGGAAAACCCTTAGCCGGATCGATGCCGACGGTGCCGCTGGCCGAAAGGCTGCCGCGCGTCGACAGCGTGCCGGTCAGGCGATTGATCCTTGCCACGCCGCCACCGACGGCGACATCGGCAGTGATGTCGTTGATCGCAAGCCCCGAACGCGCGTCGAGCAGGCGGGCGCCTGACGTGCGGACTGTGCCTGAGATCACCGGCGACGTCGCCGGGCCGCGCACCTGTATATCGACGTCGGCCGTGCCGCTCAGGGACAAGCCTTGTGCGGCGAGTGTCCTGGTGAGGAAGGCGAACGGCACCTTGCCGGAAAAGTTGAGATCAAGGGTGGGCGCGCCTGATGTCGTCATCGTGCCGCCGCCCTTGAGGCCGAGGCCGGCGGCATCGCTCATGTTGGCGTCGAAGGTCAGTCTGTTGCCCGAATACGTACCTGAGGATAAAACGCCCATGGCGCCGAAGCCTGCACCACGGGTCTGCGACGTCTGAACGCCTGCTGCATCGATCTTGAAAGCAACGGCCGGATTGGCCGGCGCACCCGTCACCTTCACCGTGCCCGAGATGGAACCGGCGGCATCGAGGCCCGGCGAAAAACTGTTGGCTATCGAGATCGGGACGCGGGCCAGCGTCGCGTTGAGGTCGAGCGCCTGCCCAGCTTTGCCCGTGACCGTCGCCGTGCCGCCGCCGAGGTTGAGCACCAGCCTGTCGAGGCTGGGCACTCCATTGGCGATGTTGATGGTCGAGGCCTGGGCGATAGCCGCCTTGATGCCGCGGATGGTCGCCTCGCCGGAGGCAAGTTCGACCGTCGTCGTGCCGTTGACCGCCTTGACCCGCCCACCGGCTTTCAGCGGAATATCCTTGACGGTGGCGCCACCGGAAAAACCGGTCCATTCGCCGTCGCGCTTGAGATCGACGTCGACGCCACGGATAACCGTGCCGCCGGAGGTCACGCTGTCGGCACGGATTTTGCCCGAGATCACCGGTGCCGCCAGATAGTTGGCGATCAGCGCATCGATGCTCACGGCCTTGGCCGAGACATCGCCGCGCGAGATCGAGCCCGTCATCGCCTTGACGGCGACCTGCGGCACGGCGCCCGCCTTGGAGAAGGCGATCGTGCCGCGCACATCGCCGTCGGCCTTTTCCAGTGCCAGGGCAGCAAGCGGACCGATATCGGGCAGGTCGAGCGCTACCGTGCCGACCGGGACGAAGGCATCGTCGAGCGCCAGGTCGCCGGAAATACGGTTCTTGCCCAGCGACAGCAAAAGCCCATTGATGGCGCGTTTGCCGTCCGATGTCGCCAGCACGGCGCTGCCCTGCAGCGGTTGACCCGCGACGTTTCCGGTGAGTTGCACATTCGCAGCCGGGTTGGCGGCATCAGCCTTGCCGGTGGCAGTGAGCTTCAGGCCAGTGATCTCGCGCGCCGCGACCGAAAGCCTGTCGCTGTTGACAGTCAGGGACAGATCCGGCGCAGTGCTGGCGCCTTGCGCATTCAGCGCGAAAGAGATGGCGCCTTTGGCGTCCTTGGATACCAGCGAGACGTCGCCCAGCGCGCCTTTGACGTCGGCGCTGAGCTTGTTGGCGGCAAGGCTCGCCTGCCCGTCTGCCGTTAGCGAACCGGACGACAGCCTGACGGCGTTGGCGGTGACATTGCCGTTGGCGTCTCGCTTCAGCGCGGCACTGAGTTGTGTTCGCGCGGCGAGCACGCCACGTACCGCCGCCGGCAGCGCCGCCGACGCGGCATCCGCCTTGAGATTTAGATCGATGGCGCCGTCGGCCAGCGAGACCCGCCCGTTGAAGCCGCTGTTCAACGCGTCGCTGGTCACTGTGCCGCTATCGATGATGACAGCGTCGGCGGCAAGGCTGCCGGCGAGTTTGGCAGTGACCTTGCCGGCGATCAGCGGTGCGACTGTCGGATTGTCGATGCCGATTTTTTCAGCGGTCACGGTGCCGGAGATCGGCCCGCTCCGGGCTTTCACGTCGAAGCGATCGGAGTGCAGCGCCAGCGTGATGCCCTCGACCTTAGCCAGATTGGTGGCGGCCGATGGCAGCGTCGCGGAGATGTCGAGCTTCGGCTGCGTGCCCTGCCCGGCCGCCTTTAGCGATATCGCCTGCAGCTCGAGCTTGATCGGACTTGCCTTGCTGCCGAACGACAGCGGCAGGCTCGGACCGGTCGAGGCGAGGTCGAGCGAGAAATCGCTGGCGCCGTTCGGATTGATGGTGCCGGCTGCCTTGCCGGAGATTTTCTCGCCGGCAAGCGTCGCCTGCTCGATGGCCAGGCCGCTGACCGAGGAGAAGCGGCCTGCCGCATCGAGATCGAGCGGCCCGAGCCCGGCCCGCCGGGTCTGGTTGGTTTCGGCGCCGCTGAGCCGGGCGTTGAAACGGACGTCGGGGGCAGCCGACGATCCCGTGACCTGCGCGGTGCCGCTGAGCGCGCCCACGGCATCGAGACCCGGTGAAAAATCATTGGCAAGCGCTGCCGGCACCGCCGACAAGGTGGCAGCGAGATCGAGCGTCTGGCCAGCCGTACCCGACACGGCAACCGAACCGCCGCCGACACCGAGCGCCAGGTTCTCAATGCTCACCATGCCATTGGCGATTGTCAGCGCCGACGGCTGTGCGATCGCTGCCTTGATGCCGCGGATGATTGCCTCGCCCGAGGCAAGCTCGATGCTGGTGATGCCGTTCGCGATCCTGACCCGCCCGGCCGCGCTGGCCGGAATGCCGGCGACCGTGGCGCCGCCGCTAAAGCCGGTCCAGTCGCCGTTGCGCTTCAGGTCGACATCGATGCCGCTGATCACCGTGGTTCCGGAAGTGATCATGTCGGCCTTGACTTTGCCGGCGATCGCCGGGGCTTTGAGATAATTGGCGACCAGCGCGTTGACGGCGATTGTCTTGGCCGCCAGTTCGCCGCGCGAAATCGCGGTGCTCGTCGCATCGATCGCGACCGTCGGTGCTCCATTGTCGTTGGCGAAGCGGATCGTGCCACGCACGTCGCCGGCTAGCGTTTGGCCGGCAAGTCTGGCCAGCGGGGCAATATCGGCGGCATCGAGGGCCAACGTGCCGAGCGGCAGCAGGTTGTCGTCGAGCCCGAGGTCGCCGGAGACCTTGTTGTCGGCCAGCGAGACGGCAAGTCCATTGATGGAGCGCTTTCCGTCGGTCGTGACCAGCGATGCCTTGAGGTCGAGCGGCTGGTCGTCGACCGAGCCGGTCAGCGAGACATCGGCGGCGGGACTGGCGATATCGGCCTTGCCGCGCGCGCTCAGCTTGATCTGCTTCACCGCATGGCCGGACGCCGTCAGGCTGTCGCTGCTGGCCGAAACCGAGAAGTCCGGCGCGGTGCGCGCACCGCTTGCGGTCAGCGCGAAATCGACTGCGCCGCCGACCTTCGCGCCAACCAGCGGCGACAGCACCGACACGTCGCCGAGCGTTCCTTTGATATCGGCTCGGATATCGGTGCCCTGCGCGCTGGCGGTGCCGCTGGCGTTGAGCGTGCCGGAGGTGAGCTGCAGTGCATTGGCGGCAAACGCACCGTCCGGGTCGCGGGTCGCGGTTGCGGAAAACTGCACGCGCTGGCCGAGAACCGAACTGATCTGCGGCGGCAGCGCCGTCGAAGCCGCGTCGGCATTCATCTTGAGCGTCATCGACAGATCGGCCAGCACCACGGTGGCCGTTACGGACGCATTGAGCGCGTCGCTGCGCAGCGTGCCTTGGTCGACGACGACCTGGTCCTTGCTGACGGAGCCGGCGAGACCGGCGCTGACCCTGCCCGTTATCAGCGGCGCCAACGTCGCAACGTCGGTGTTCAGGCCGGCCGCCGTCAGCTTGATGGTGACAGGCCCGCTACGGTTCTGGATGTCGAAACCATCCGAATGCACTTGCCCGATCAGGTCGTCCACCCGCGTGCCGCCCGCCACCACCGAGACCAGCGACGCGCCGATATCGACCATCGGCGCCTTGCCATCGCCGAAAGCGCGGGCCGTGGCGTCCTTGATCGCCACGGTTATCGGCTGCGCCTCGCTGCCGAGACTAAGCACGATCGGCGGCCCCTTTGCGGCGAGCTTAACGGAAAGATCGCTGGCACCGTTCGGATCGACAGTGCCGGCGGCCGTCGCGTGCACGGCATCGCTGTCGATATTGGCGCGCTCCACGTCGACGCCGCCGGCCGCGGTCGCTGTGCCGGCGAGGTCGAAGCTGGTCTTGCCGGCAAACAGCGGCTTCAGATTTTCGGGCAGGAAGCGCTCGAACTCGCCGTCACCCTTGGCCTCGACATAATGACCCTTGTTCGTGAGCTGATGACGACCGGTAAGCTGGGTGACGATCCGGCGATCGACGACAAAGGTCCCGATGCCATTCCAGTTGGCGAGCGGTCCGGTGCCGGAAACGACAATCTCGACCGGCGGCGCGCCCGGCAGCTTGAGCAGGTTGGCGATGATGCCGCCGGCCGGCTCGGATGCCCTCAAGTCGAGGTCGAGCTTGTTGTCGGCCGGCGCGAATTGGGCTTTGGCGTCGACCGTGCCTTGCTTGCCGTCATGGCGAACGATGTTGAGATTGGTCTCGATAGCCAACGGCGAGGCATCCGCCTTGAGCGCTCCCTTGGCTGCGAGCTCGGCAACACCGCTGCCGGCCAGAGCCTGCCCGAGTGCGATTTCGGGAAGGTCGAGCTGCTTGACATCGATGGAAACCGGCAGCGTGGTCGCCCCGCTTTGGCGCGGCTGTGTATTGGCCATCGGCAGCCTTGCCAACTCGATACGCTCGGCCCCAATGCGATCGGCGCTGAAGCTCTTCGACAGGAGTGCCAGCGGCGACCAGTCGACGGCCACCTTGCGCGCCACCATCCAGGCGCCTTCGCGATCCTCCAGAACGACATGATCGACCCTCAGCGCGCCCGACCAGATACCGTCGATGCCGACGACAGTGACCTTGCGATCACTGGTCGAGGCCATGGTCGAGATGATGCCGGCAAGGTTTTCGCGGCCGCGCTCGGTCTTGGTCAGCACGACGAGCGCCCCCACCGCCGCTGCCACGACGATGAGCAGCGTGTAGAAAAGGATACGAAGGATGCGCCTGAATATTGCCATCAGAATGCCTGGCCGATGCCGGCATAAATGCCGAAATGAGGATCGTCGGGGCCGCGGTTGAGCGGCACTGCCGCGTCGATGCGGAGCGGCCCGAACGCCGTCAGATAGCGCAAGCCTACACCCGCGCCGACCTTCATGTCCGAAAAATCGGGAACCTGCCTCGTCGACACCGTGCCGGCATCGACGAACGGCACAACGCCGATCTTGTCGGTGACGGCGATGCGCATCTCGACCGAGGTCTCGAAGAAGGAAAGCCCTCCGATCGGCTCTCCATTGCTGTCCTTCGGGCCGATGCCTTGATAAGCATAGCCGCGCACCGAACCGCCGCCGCCTGAGTAGAAGCGGCGATCTGCCGGAACATCTTGAAGACTGGCGCCGATGATAGAGCCGATGGCGACACGTTCGGCGAAAACGAATTTCGAGGCCGAATCGAGCGACTGGTAGGCCGACCCCTCGCCCTTCAGCTTGACGAAGGCAGCCCCGCTCAAAATGTCGTAGCTCGGCTCGGCATAGGCCAGCACCCTGAAGCCCCGGGTCGGATTGAGCTTGCTGTCGCGATTGTCGTAGACATATTGCAGTGGAATGCTGGCGATCAGATAGGTGTGCTTGCCGAAAGCGTCGTGGATCCTCGAATAATCCAGCGCGACTTGCGCGGAAACCGTCTGCTTCTTGTCGAGTTCGTAGGATAGGCCGGTACTGCCCTTGACCGAGAAATGGTCATAGGCGTCGGGGTGCTCCAGCACAGCATTGACGCTGGCAATGAATTTCGACGCCGGCCCGACCACGCCCGGCTTTTCGAACATGACGCCGGCATTGTAATTGAGCTGGGTCAAGTCGTTGCTGCCGATGCCGCTGATCTTGCCGTCGATGCGCAGCTTTTCGGCGCGGCCAAACAGATTGCGATGCCCCCAATAGCCTTCGAGGCCCAGCCCTTCGGTGTTTGAGAAGCTGCCGCCAATGCCGAAATAGCGCGGCTTGCGTTCGCTGACCTGGACACCGATCGGGACATTGCCCTCGGCGTCGAGGGCGTCGGCTTCCTTCACCGTCACGCTGTTGAAGACCTCGAGGCCGAGCAGCCGGTCGCGTGCATCGTCGATCTCATCGGGCGAATACTGGCGGCCACGCTTCAGACCGGTCATATATTCGGTGAAGTCGCGGTCGACCTTTTCGGTACCCTCGACAGTGGTGTCGCCATAGCCGGCGACCGGGCCGGCCGCGACGGTGAGCGTCACGTCGAGCGTCGAACCGGTGTGCTCGGCGACGATCTCGCGGCCCGTCACCTTGGCCAGCGGCCTGCCTTCTTGCTTGAGTGCCCGCACGATCGCCGCCTCGGCCTTGAGCACGGCGCCCGAACTGGCGTCACCGCCGGCGATCAGACCGAAATCGGCACTTGCCAGCCCCGCTGCATCGCCTTTCAGTCTGATGTTGCCAAGCGTGAATTTCGGCCCGGCCGCTATGCTTATCACCACCGGAATCGGCTGCGGGCCGGAAAACTCGGCATCGGGCGGCAGATCGTCGAGCGGCTTGCCCTGAATAGTGATGGTGACGACCCCCTCGTAGCGGGCGTCCGCGTAGAGCGCGGCGACAAGTTGCTCACGGTCGCTGCGCGCCTTGGCCAAAAGACCCAGCGAACCTGATACCGGGTGTTCCTCGTCGGCTTTCAGCGCCGAGGCGTTTTCGAGCTTCTCGGCGAGATCCTTGTCGGCGTCGGGCGTCTCGATCGTCACGGCATAACGCAGCGGGTCAACGATGTCGGCATCTTCGTCCTTCGACGATCCCCATAGCTTGATGCCGAAAATCTCGAAGGCTGCCGCATTTCCGGTCTCGACAATAAGTACCGCCGAGCACAGCAAGGCGAAAAGCAGGGCGCGCGAAAGCGCGCGCCGTTGCGCGGTTCCTCCCGACATCTGCCTTTCATACGCCGGCATTACGCTCCTAGCCTAGCTCGCAAACCTAAAATTGGAATGAAGTTCTGAAGCACTCGTAAAGGGGCCACAATCCAATTGCTGAAATAGACAGGGCTTGGAACTCACACCTTCTGCGTCGCCGCAAGAAAGCGTGATCCCCTGTCCTATGGAGCTACTACCGGTCATCGGCCGGAAAGCAAACCGTTGGCAGGCGGATCCTGCCGCGTCCTGATGTTGACAAGCGCCACTGAAGCTTGAAGATTTCTGGACGTCAGCACTTGTCTGGAGGGGTTTATGGCAATGCGCGCGGCTCGTGGTCTATCGATTCTTTTCCTTCTCTTTTTTGCCTGGAGCGGTGTCGCGCAAGCGGCCGAAGCCCGGCGGGTGGTGACATCGGACAATTCCGACTATTTCGGTTTCGATCTCAGATCCGACCAGAATGTCAGCCTCGACCAGTGCAAGACCACCTGCCTCGGCGACCCGGCCTGCCGCGCCTTCACCTACAACCTCGAGGCCAAATGGTGCTTTCTTAAATCCGATTACAACTCGTTGAAACCCTTCAGCGGCGCCGTCGCCGGCAAGGTCGTCAACATCGATGGCGATCCCGACATCGGCGCGCCACCCGAACTCGCCTTCTTCCCGAACTGGATGGCAGACCAGGCCCAGCAATACCGCAACAAGCTCACTGGCCCGACCTACACCAAGCCGACCGAGGGGCTGACGGCGCTGAGGGCCGCCGCCGAACAGTCGGCGCTGACGGGCGATCATCGCGCGGCCATGCACAAATACGAGGCGGCGGTTTCGGCGTTGCCTGATGACGGCCAGCTCTGGCTCGAGCTGGCGCGCGAAACGCTTGCCGTCCATCCGACCGCCAACAGTTCGGAGCCGTCGACGCTGCCGGCGAACGCCACTTCCGCCGCCTTCAATGCCTACAAATTGCTGCGCACCACCAGGACGCGCGCCGACGTGCTGGCGCTGCTCGGGGACGGCCTTGATCGCCGCGATCTCTACAGGCCGGCCCTGCAGGCCTACGAGGCGAGCCTCGCTCTCGTCAATTCGCCGGCAGTCAGGGCCGCCTACCAGGATCTCAAGGCCCGCAAGGGCTTCCGCGTCATCGATCATACCGTCGATGCCGACACCAGCGCGCCACGCATCTGCGCGCAGTTCTCCGAGGAGCTGGTCAAGACCGGCGTCGACTACTCGCAGTTCGTTACTGTCGACAACGCCGCTCCCAAGGGCGTCGAAGCCAAGGACAAGCAGATCTGCGTCGAAGGGCTCGAGCACGGCCAACATTATGACGTGACCTTCCGCGCCGGCCTGCCGGCCGCCATTGGCGAGGTCACCGCGGCACCGGTGGTTCTATCGATATATGTGCAGGACCGCGCGCCTTCGGCCCGCTTCACCGGCGACAGCTTCGTGCTGCCCGCCGGCGCACGCCGCGGCATACCGGTCGTCACCGTCAACATGAATGCCGCCGAAATGAAGCTCTTCCGCATCGGCGACCGCTCGCTGGCCCAACTTCTGTCGGGATATCAGTTCCTGCGCCAGCTTGACGGCTACGACATTTCGAACATCTCCGAACAGATGGGCGAGCCGGTCTGGCAGGGCCAGCTCGACATCGCCAACGACCTCAACAAGGAAGTCACCACCTCCTTCCCAATCGATGAGGCGTTGCCGAAGCGCAAGCCCGGCGTCTATGTGCTGACCGCACAAGCCGTCGACGATCGCAGCGACGACTATGATTCGCACGCCACGCAATGGTTCGTCGTCTCCGATATCGGCCTGTCGACCTATACCGGACAGGATGGACTGAACGTCTTTGCGCGTTCGCTCGCAACCGCCAAGCCGATTGCCGGCGCCGAGCTGACGCTGCTGGCCAGGAACAATGAAATCCTCGGCACCGCGACCACCGACGCGGAAGGGCGGGCGGTGTTCAATCCCGGCCTGACGCGCGGCGACAGCGGCATGGCGCCGGCCGTGCTGATGGCCAAACAGGGCGACGACGATTTCGTCTTCCTCGATATGGGCCGCGCCGGCTTCGACCTGTCCGACCGTGGCGTCGCCGGACGGCCGGCACCTGGCGCGCTCGACGTCTATGCCTGGACCGAGCGCGGCATCTACCGCGCCGGCGAAGATGTCCATGTCGCGGCTCTTGCCCGCGACAGTGCCGCCAAGGCGGTCGAGAACCTGCCGCTGACCTTCATCTTCTCGCGGCCCGACGGCGTCGAGGACCGCCGCATCGTCAGCGACGGCGCGTCGGCCGGTGGTCACGCGGTCGACCTGCCGCTGGAACCCAACGCCATGCGCGGCACCTGGACGGTGGCGATCCATACCGATCCCAAGCAGGCGGCGGTTGCCAGCCAGATGTTCCTGGTCGAGGACTTCGTACCGGACCGCATCGAGTTCGACCTGTCCTCCGACAAGCAGGAGATCGCCCAGGGCGAGACCGCCAACATTACCGTCGACGGCCGCTTTCTCTACGGCGCGCCGGCCGCGGGCCTCGCGCTCGAAGGCGAATTGACGCTGTCGACCGCCCGCGATTGGGACCGCTTCAAAGGCTATTCCTTCGGTCTCGCCGACGAACAGTCGGCTGAACCGACAGTGACGCCCTTCACTGGCCTGCCGGTGGTCGGCGAGGACGGCAAGGCGACCTTCCCGGTCTCCGTCGATCAATTGCCATCCACCACCAAGCTGGTCGATGCCAAGATCACGGTCAGGATGCGTGAAACCGGCGGCCGTGCCGTCGAGCGCTCGCTGAATATCGGCATCCGCCCGCAGGGCCACATGATCGGCATCCGCCCGGATTTCGACGGAGACGAGGTGCCGCAAGGCGGCACGGCCAAGTTCAGCCTGGTCGCCGTCGACCCAGACGGCAAGCGTGAGGCGCTGAAGGGCGCACAGTGGTCGTTGGTCAAGGTCGAGCGCAGCTACCAGTGGTATCGCTCGAGCAACTCCTGGAACTATGAGCCGGTCACCTTCACCAAGGCGGTGGCCAACGGCCAGGTCGACCTGAGCGCCGATGGCGAGGCTACGGTGTCGCTGCCGGTCGACTGGGGCCGCTACCGGCTCGAGATCGAGACAGCGGATCCGGAAGGCCCGGCCACCAGCTATGAGTTCGACGCCGGCTGGTATGTCAGTTCCACCACCACCGAAACGCCCGACGGCCTCGAGATCGCCCTCGACAAGGATACCTATGCGGCGGGTGAAGTGGCCAAGCTCAAAGTGTCGCCGCACTTTGCCGGCGAGTTGCTCGTCACCATCGGCGCCGACAAGCTCCTGAAGACCGTCACCGCCAGCGTGCCGGCCGGCGGCAGCACTGTCGACATCCCGGTCGGCGACGACTGGGGCGCCGGCGCCTACGTCACGGCAACGCTATTCAGGCCGGGCGATGCGCAAGAGACACGCATGCCGGCGCGCGCCATCGGCGTCAAATGGCTGAAGCTCGATCCCGGCTCGCGGAAGCTTGCGGTCAGCTTGGCGACGCCGGGCAAGACCATGCCGCGCCAGCAGCTGTCGATCCCGGTCGCCGTTGCCGGCGTGCAGCCCGGCACCAACGCCTATGTCATGGTCGCGGCCGTCGACGTCGGCATCCTCAACCTGACCAACTACAAGGTACCGGATCCGGAGAACTGGTTCTTCGGGCAGCGCATGCTCGGTCTCGAGGTTCGCGACATCTATGGCCGGCTGATCGACGGCTCGCTGGGCACAACCGGTAAGCTGCGCACCGGCGGCGACGGCGCCAACATGCAATCGCAAGGCAGTCCGCCGACCGAAAAGCTGGTCGCCTTCTTCTCCGGCCCGGTCCAGCTTGACGCCGACGGCAAGGCGCAGATCGACTTCGACATTCCGCAGTTCAACGGCACCGTGCGCGTCATGGCCGTCGCCTGGACCAAGGAAGCGGTTGGCCATGCCCAGTCCGACGTCATCGTGCGTGATCCGGTGGTAATCACCGCAGGCCTGCCGCGCTTTCTGGCGCCCGGCGATTCCGCCGTCATGCGGCTCGACGTCGCCGACACCGACGGCCCCGCAGGGGACTACAAGCTGACCGTCAACACGACAGGCGACCTGTCAACCGGCAATGCCGCCTTGCCTGAAAAGCTGACGCTCGCCAAAGGCAAGCGGCAGACACTGACCGTGCCGTTGATTGCGCAGACCGCAGGCAACGCCTCGATCACCATCAGGCTTGCGCATGCCGACGGCACCGCCGTCGAGCAGACGCTCTATGTGCCGGTGCGCCCGGCGCAACTGCCGGTGACCACCCGCATGGTCGTTGACCTCAAGGGCAATGGCGGCGCGCTGCGCGTCGACAAGGAACTGCTGGCGGCAAGCCTGCTCGATGGCGCTTCGGTCAGCGTCGGCGTTTCGCAGGCGGCTGCCTTCGACGTGCCGTCGCTGCTGATGACGCTCGACCGCTATCCCTATGGTTGCGCTGAACAGACCACCAGCCGCGCCATGCCGCTTCTCTACGTCAACGACATGGCTTCCGGCATCGGCATGGCCAGCGACCCCGATCTGCATGGCCGCGTCCAGGACGCCATCTACAAGGTGCTGAGCTACCAGGCATCGGCCGGCAGCTTCGGCCTGTGGGGTCCGGGTTCCGGCGATCTGTGGCTCGACGCCTATGTCACCGATTTCCTGACCCGGGCGCGCGAGCAGAAGTACGACGTGCCGGCCTTGGCGATGAACCAGGCGCTGAGCAATCTGCAGAACGCGATCGGCTACGATCAGGACGTCCAGGATCGTGGCAGCGAGATCGCCTACGCGCTCTATGTGCTTGCCCGCAACAAGAAGGCCTCGGCCGGCGATCTGCGTTATTATGCCGACACCCAGCTCGAGGCCTTTACCAGCCCGATGGCCGTCGCCCAGCTGGCGGCGTCTCTCGCGCTCTACGGTGACACGCAGCGCTCGGAGGCAACCTTCCAGGCCGCGCTGCAACTGGCCAAGTCGACACCCGAATATGACTATTACCGATCCGACTATGGCTCGCCGCTGCGTGACGGCGCGGCGATCCTGGCGCTTGCCGCGGAAAGCAAGCCGGTGCCGACCATCGTGCCGGCGCTGATCCAGTTGGTGACCAGGGAACGCGCCGACGCTAGGTGGACCAGCACGCAGGACGAGTCCTGGATGCTGCTGGCGGCCCGGGCGCTGAAGGCCGGCAATGATTCGATCGCGCTGACCGTCAACGGCGCACCGCATGCCGGCGGCTATTCGGACCAGATCGCCGGTGGCGACCTGGCCGACAGTCCGCTGACCATCGTTAATACCGGCAGAAATCCGCTGCAGGCGGTCGTCACCACTGTGGCCTCGCCGATCCAGCCTCTGCCGGCCGGCGGCAACGGCTTTACCATCAGCCGTACCTACTACAAGCTCGACGGCACAGAGGCCAACGT
Organism: Mesorhizobium sp. M1142; assembly: GCF_040318565.1. Lineage (NCBI taxonomy): Bacteria > Pseudomonadati > Pseudomonadota > Alphaproteobacteria > Hyphomicrobiales > Phyllobacteriaceae > Mesorhizobium > Mesorhizobium sp. M1142. Next base: position 103,033 of record NZ_JAMYMK010000013.1, on the reverse strand, counting down.
GACGGAGGTCAAGCAGAACGAACGCTATGTCGTCGTGCTCAAGGTTTACGAGCAGAACACCTGGCCTTCGCGGCTGCTGATCACCGACCTGCTGCCGGCCGGCTTCGAGATCGACAATCCGGGCCTGGTCTCCAGCGCTCAGTTGACGAACTTCTCCTGGCTGGCTCAGACCGATGCCGCCCATCTCGAATTCCGCGACGACCGTTTCGTCGCGGCGTTCAATCCCAACGACGGCGACGGCGACCGCAACATCACGCTCGCCTACGTCGTGCGCGCGGTGACGCCGGGCACCTATGCCCACCCGGCGGCAACGATCGAGGACATGTACCGGCCGCAATATTCGGCCCGCACCGCCACCGGCATGATGGAGGTCAAGGCGCCGTAAGGCAAAAAAGGCGGATAGGAATATGGCGATGGCGCTGCCCCTCATTGCCCTGCCGGGCATTTCTTCCCATATAGAGACGGGGAGGAAGAGCCATGCGCCGAAGTTTTCGCCGAACTTTGACGCCGCAGAAAAGGCGCCAAGGGTCGCGACAGCCCCCTTCTCCCCATCACTAAACGGGGAGAAGGTGCCAGCAGGCGGATGAGAGGCGGCGCCATGCTCTCCAGAAAGTTCCTGCGCCGAGCGGCCATCACGGGCATTTCCTTGGCCGGTCTCGCTGCAATCACCGCCATCGCCCTCTGGCAGCTCGACCGCGCATTTCCGCCGCCGCTGCCGGCTGCTTTGACGGTCTCGACCGAGGTGCAGGACCGAGACGGCCAACTGCTGCGCGCCTTCGCTACGCCGGACGGCTACTGGCGGCTCGCTACCAGCCTGGACCAGGTCGACAAGCAGTTCGTCGACATGCTGGTCACCTATGAGGACAAGCGTTTCTGGGGTCATCAAGGCATCGACGTGCTGGCACTGGCGCGTGCCGCCGGCCAGTTCGCGACCAGCGGCCATATCGTCTCCGGCGGTTCGACGCTCTCGATGCAGCTCGCCCGCCTGATCGAGCCACGCGACAGCCGCAGCCTCGGCTCGAAGATCAAGCAGATGCTGCGCGCCCTGCAAATCGAACGGCGGCTTTCCAAGCGCGAGATCCTCGAACGCTATCTGACGCTGGCGCCCTATGGCGGCAATCTCGAAAGTGTGCGCGCCGCTTCGCTCGCCTATTTCGGCAAGGAGCCGAAACGGCTGACGGTCTCGGAGGCCGCCCTGCTCGTCGCCTTGCCGCAATTGCCGGAAAAGCGACGCCCTGATCGCAATCTCGAGATTGCCCACGCTGCCCGCGACAGGGTGCTGACCCGCATGGTCTCGGCAGGCCTGCTCGGCGAACGTGAGGCCGCGCGTGCCGCGCTCGACGATGTGTCGGGGCTGCGGCGCACTTTGCCGGCGCTCGCTGCCCATGCGGCCTATGCAATGCTGCCCAAGGCCATCCCCGGCCAGAAGCTGCAACTGACGATCCGCAAGAGTGTCCAGGAAGGGCTGGAGGAGGTGGCGAAAGATGCAGCCGCCAGGCTCGGCCCTCGCCTCTCGGTGGCCATGGTGCTGGCCGATGCCCGCACCGGCGATATCCTTGGCGAGGTCGGCTCTGCCGATTTCTTCGATGCCACTCGTTCGGGCTGGATCGACATGACCAAAGTCGTTCGCTCGCCTGGCTCGACGCTGAAGCCGTTCATCTATGGTCTCGCCTTCGAACAAGGCCTGGTGGCGCAGGAGATGCTGATCGAGGACAGCCCAGCCGATTTCTCCGGCTACCGGCCGAAGAACTTCGACATGGGCTATCAGGGCGATGTCAGCATCAGGCAGGCGCTGCAATTGTCGCTCAACGTTCCGGCGATCCGCGTGCTCGACGCGGTCGGCCCGGCCCGGCTGATGGCGCGCTTTCGCCAGGCCGATGTGACCCCTGTACTGCCCGTCAACGAGGCGCCTGGCCTGGCAATCGGCCTCGGTGGCGTCGGGATGACACTGCGCGACCTGGTTCAGCTCTATGCAGGCCTTGCCAATGGCGGCAAGGCACACACGCTGCGTGACGGCACCGAGCCGGAGAATGCCGAACGCTCGACCACCACCATCCTCGACGGACAGGCGACCTGGCAGATCACCGACATCCTGTCAGGCGTCAAGCCGCCTCCGGGTGCCGCCCAACGCGGCATCGCTTACAAGACCGGCACCTCCTACGGCTATCGCGACGCCTGGTCGGTCGGCTTTGACGGCCGCTATGTGCTCGGCGTATGGGTCGGCCGCCCCGACGCCGGCGCGGTGCCCGGCCTGTCCGGCTACATCTCGGCGGCGCCCATCTTGTTCGAAGGCTTTGTCCGTTCCGGCCTGGCCGCCGTACCACTGCCAAGCCAGCCGTCCGGCGTCCGGCGTCCCAAACGCGAGGAGCTGCCGGTGACGCTGACGCGCTTCGGCGCCGGCACCGATGGGCTGGTGCAGGCGACGCCGACCGAACCTGCGCCAACCATCATCTTTCCGCCCGACGGCGCCCGCGTCGATCTCGGCACTTCCTCGGCCGACGCCTCGCCGCTGGTCCTCAAGCTGCAGGGCGGCCGCGCACCATTCCGCTGGCTGGCCAACGGCAAGCCGCTGGTCGGCATCGACCGGCGGCGCACCGCAACCTGGCAGCCGGACGGCGCCGGCTATTCGACCCTGACCGTGATCGACGCGGCGGGACGCGCGGCTAGCGTAAAGGTTTTTGTCGAGTGAAAATTTCCCTTGAATAGATTTCGGCAGGTGATTCAGGAGATTGGGTTTTACGCCTTGCTTTCGGCCGCCGGTATTTCCTCGGCCTTTGCTGACACCCTCCCCGCCGGCTTTGTTCGGCTGGCCGACATCGATCCCAGTATCCGGCAGGATATCCGCTATGCCGGCCTCGAAAATTTCCTGCATCGCAAGGTAAGCGGCTACGATGCGCCGGTATGCGTCCTCACCAGGCAAGCGGCGCAAGCGCTTTCGGCAGTGCAGAAAGCGATTGCTGCCGAAGGGCTGACGCTGGTCGTGTTCGACTGCTACCGCCCTGCGCGGGCTGTCTCCGACATGAGTGAATGGACAAAAACGGGCGGGCCACCGGACCCGCAATGGTATCCAAAGGTCAAGCGCAAGGATCTCATCGCCAAGGGTTATATCGGCGAACTGTCCACCCATTCGCGCGGATCGACGGTCGATGTCGCGATCGCCGGGGTCAACCATAAAAAACAGGCCGGCCGCACGAGCGCTCCGAAACCGGCCTGCGGCGCGACCGATGCCGACACGCTCGATTTCGGCACCGGTTTCGACTGTTTCGATCCGGCGAGCGAAACGGCTCACCGAGCGATAGACGATGAAGCCGCGGCTAACCGCAAAAGACTTGTCGAGGCGATGCGCGCCGGCGGCTTCAAGAATTACCCACGCGAATGGTGGCACTTCACGCTGGAAAACGAGCCGTTTCCAAGAGAGCGCTTCAACTTTCCCGTTACCGGCGAATAAGCTGCCGAAACCTCGTTCAGACGACACGCAGCCATTGCCGAAGAGCTGGCCGTCTCTAGTTAATCGCGTCGGGAGCGCGATCATGGTCCATGCGGGAAAATAGTTCCTCGCATCGCCCAAACCAGGCGAAAAATTGCTTCAATGAGCCAAAAAAGGCAACATTGATTGCATCTAAATTCTATCAATTCGGTAGATTTGGCGCGAGTTCAACGGAGGCGGAAATGACCAAACCTCATTTCAGGAAACTGCTCGGCGCACTGGTCGCCACATCCGTCCAGTTCGGCACGCTCGGTTTCGCGTTTGCCGACACCACCATTCTCAACGTGTCCTATGATCCGACGCGTGAGCTCTATAAGCAATTCGATGAGGCCTTCATTGCCCACTGGAAGGCAGAGACAGGCGAGACGGTCACCGTCCAGCAGTCACATGGCGGATCCGGCGCGCAGGCTCGCGCCGTGATCGACGGCCTCGACGCCGACGTGGTGACGCTGGCGCTCGAAGGCGATATCAACGCCATCGTTTCGAAAGCGAAGAAGATCAATCCAGACTGGCGGACGAAATTCGAAAACAATTCGGCGCCCTACACCTCGACCATCATCTTTCTCGTCCGCAAGGGAAACCCCAAGGGCATCCATGACTGGGGCGATCTGGTCAAGGAGGACGTCCAGGTGATCACGCCGAATCCCAAGACCTCCGGTGGCGCGCGCTGGAACTATCTCGCCGCCTGGGCCTATGCCAGCTCCAAGGATGGCGGCGACGAGGCCAAGACCAAGGAATTCGTCGGCAATCTCTATGCGCATGTCCCGGTTCTCGACACCGGTGCGCGCGGCGCCACCGTGACCTTCGCGCAAAAAGGGCTGGGCGACGTGCTGCTCGCCTGGGAAAACGAGGCTTATCTGGCGCTCGATGAGTTCGGCGCCGACAATTTCGATATCGTCTACCCGCCGACCTCGATCCTGGCCGAGCCGCCGGTCGCCGTGGTCGACGCCAATGTCGACGCCAAAGGTACACGCAAAGTTGCCGAAGCCTATCTGAGCTATCTCTATTCCAAGGAGGGCCAGACGATCATCGCCAAGAACCATTATCGCCCTTCGAAACCCGACCTGGTGCCGGCGGAGGACCTTGCCAAGCTGCCTGAGATCAAGCTGATCACCATCGACGACCCGCTTTTTGGCGGCTGGAAGAAGGCACAGCCTTATCATTTCGGCGATGGTGGTATATTCGACCAGATCTACAAGCCGGCCCAGTAGCATTTAGATCAGGACGACATGACCACAGCACCCGCCAAGGCGGGGTGGCGGTTCAGACAGCCGAGCGTCATTCCGGGTTTCGGATTGACGCTCGGCTTCTCGCTTGCCTACCTCACCCTCATCATCCTCATTCCCCTGTCCGGGCTGATCTGGCGCTCGGCGGCGCTCGGCTGGACCGACTTTTGGGCGATCGTCACCGACCGCCGCACCATCAACGCGCTTGAGATCAGCTTCGGCACCGCCTTCATTGCCGCCGCTGTCAACGTCGTCTTCGGCACGATCGTCGCGTGGGTACTGGTGCGCTACAGCTTTCCCGGCCGCCGCATCGTCGATGCCATGGTCGACCTGCCCTTCGCGCTGCCGACAGCGGTCGCCGGCATTGCGCTGACCACGCTCTACGCACCGAACGGCTGGATCGGAAGCCTTCTGACGCCGCTCGGCATTAAGGTCGCCTACACGCCGCTTGGCATCGTAATTGCGCTGATCTTCATCGGCCTGCCCTTCGTCGTACGCACCGTCCAGCCGATCATGGAGGAGATCGACAAGGAGGTAGAGGAAGTGGCCGCCACGCTCGGCGCCAATCGCTTCCAGATCATCAGCCGCGTTCTGCTTCCCGGACTGGCGCCGGCCATCGTCACCGGTTTCGCGCTGGCCTTCGCGCGCGGCGTCGGCGAGTACGGTTCCGTCATCTTCATCGCCGGCAATCTGCCCTATAAATCCGAAATCGCACCGCTTCTGATCGTCATCCGGCTGGAGGAATATAATTATGCGGCGGCGACCGCGATCGCGGCGATCATGCTGGCGCTGTCCTTCGTGATGCTGCTGGTCATCAACCTGGTGCAGACCTGGAGCCGCAAGCGCTATGGCTGACCCGGAGATCAAATCCTACGCGCCGCACCATGAAAGCCAGTCGCCGGCGGTGACGGAAAGCCGCACGGCGAGAACCGTGCTGATGGCCCTAACGTTTGCGTTCCTTGCCATCTTCCTGCTCTTGCCGCTGATCATCGTCTTCAAGGAAGCTTTCGCCAAGGGCATCGAGGCCTACACACAGGCGCTAGGCGAACCGGATACGCGCTCGGCGATCCGCCTGACGCTTCTGGTCGCGGCGATCTCGGTGCCGCTCAACATCGTCTTCGGCATTTCCGCCGCCTGGGCCATCGCCAAGTTCGAATTCAAGGGCAAGGCGTTCCTGACCACGCTGATCGACCTGCCCTTTTCCGTCTCGCCGGTCATTTCGGGGCTTGTCTACGTGCTCTTGTTCGGCGCGCAAGGCCTGCTCGGCGCCTGGCTCAGGGCGCATGGCATCGTCATCCTGTTTGCGGTGCCAGGCATCGTGCTGGCCACGATCTTCGTCACCTTCCCCTTCGTCGCCCGAGAATTGATCCCGCTGATGCAGGAACAGGGCAATGGCGATGAGGAGGCGGCCCTGTCGCTCGGGGCCAATGGCTGGCAGGCGTTCTGGTACGTGACGTTGCCCAACGTCAAATGGGGATTGCTCTACGGCGTGCTGCTGTGCAATGCCCGCGCCATGGGCGAGTTCGGCGCGGTCTCGGTGGTGTCCGGCCACATACGCGGATTGACCAACACCATGCCGCTGCATGTCGAAATCCTTTATAACGAGTACAATGCCGCCGCCGCCTTTGCCGTCGCTTCGCTGCTTGCCGGCCTGGCGCTCGTCACGCTGGTCTTGAAAACACTTCTCGAGATGCGCTACGGCGCCGAGATCGCCGCGACGCGCGGACACTGACAAAATGCATGTCGCCCAAAAGTGGGAACCGGTTTTGGGATAACGACATGCATCAACTACAAAAGGGATTTGCATGGAAGTTCGCGTTGCCAACGTGCGCAAGGAGTTTGAGCGGTTTCCGGCCCTCCGCGACGTTTCGCTCGACATCAAGTCGGGAGAACTGATCGCTCTGCTGGGACCGTCCGGTTCCGGCAAGACGACGCTGCTCAGGCTGATTGCCGGATTGGAGCGGCCGACCCGCGGAAAGATCTTCTTCGGCGAAGAGGATGCCTCGCAAAAGTCGATCCAGGAGCGCAATGTCGGCTTCGTCTTCCAGCACTATGCGCTGTTTCGCCATATGACGGTCGCCGACAATATCGGCTTCGGACTCAAGGTCCGGCACGGGCCGTCGCGCCCGTCGGCAAAGGAAATCCGCCGCCGCGCCTCGGAACTCCTCAACCTCGTTCAGCTCTCCGGTCTGGAAAAACGCTATCCGGCACAGCTTTCGGGCGGCCAGCGCCAGCGCGTGGCGCTGGCCCGCGCCATGGCGATCGAACCGGCCGTGCTTTTGCTCGACGAGCCGTTCGGCGCGCTCGATGCCCAGGTGCGCCGCGAACTGCGCCGCTGGCTGCGCGACATCCACGACGCCACCGGCCACACCACGGTCTTCGTCACCCATGACCAGGAAGAGGCGCTGGAGCTTGCCGACCGCGTCGTGGTGATGAGCCAGGGCCGCATCGAGCAGGTCGGCACCGCCGACGAGATCTACGACACGCCGAACTCGCCCTTCGTCTACGGCTTCATCGGCGAATCGAGCTCGATTCCGGTCAAGGTCGAGGACGGCCAGGTCTGGATCGCCGACCGGCCGATCGGGCTTTCCGCGCCGCACGCACCGCAAGGCGAAGCGACGCTGTTCTTCCGCCCGCACGACGTCGATCTGGTGGAAGAATGCAACGGATGCATCGCCGGCACGGTCGCCGCCAGCCGCCGCGTCGCCGGCACCCGAAGGGTAGAACTCGAAATCGGCGGCGAGCGCCAGCGGGTCGAGATCGAATTGCCCGTCGACCATCCTGCGGCGCAGAAAAGTCGCGTGGCTTTTCGGCCGCGGCGCTGGAAGCTTTTTCCGGCTGCTTGATCTTCTATCAGGCGTTACACCAGCCAGTTCTCGACCTTCAGGCCTTTGATCCGGTTGAACTCCCCGGTGTTGGCCGTCACCAGGGTAGTTCCCAGCGCACGGGCGTGAGCAGCAATAAAAAGGTCGTTTTGGCCGATGGTCTGGCCCCTGCCTTCCAGTTCTGCGCGAATCGCGCCGTACTCGGCATCCACCGGCACATCGAGCGGCAAGACGGGAATCTCAGCCAGCAATTCCTCGACCTTCTTGTGCAACTTGGCCGATCTGTTCTTGACGCAGCCATATCGCAGTTCCGACGCGACCACGACGCTGGTACACACGGCGGCATCTCCCACGCGCAGGACAGCGCTTGCGGCTTTCCCGGCCGGATTTCGGATCATGTCGCTGACAATGTTCGTGTCCAGCATGAACCGCATCAAAAAAATTCCTCGGATTTGACAGGCATATCCTCGACATCGGGAAAGTCTTCCTCGACACCGGGCGGTGGCTCTTTCGCCCATTGCGCGAGCAGTGCGGTGAGGCCAGGCTTGCGGACCGGCTCGATGATCAGGCGGTCGCCTTCACGGCTGATCAAGACCTTTTCGCCGGGAAGTTCGAACTCGACAGGAATGCGCACCGCCTGGCTGCGATTGTTACGAAACAGCTTTGCCTCTTTCGGCGGGGTTGTTGAATGGCGGTGTTGAGGCATGACAACAGCTCCTTGTATATACTATTTGTATATGCCAGACAGCGGGGCGATGCAATCGCATTGCGCCGCGTTGGCCGGCCGGGAACCATCGTACACGCCGACGGCATCGGCACCCTGCCAAGCTGTCCTGAGACTCTGCTTGAAAGAAAAAACTAGAAATCGCCCACAGCGGGACTACTTTTTCTCGCGATAACGTCGAGGGGCCGCTCTGCGTGCCTCGTCGCGCACGAGGCCTTGCCGCTATGGTCCGGCAATAAGCGTACCGCATTGGAGCCCTGTTTTCATGAAGCGATTTTTGCTTGGCGTCGCCACATTGGCCGGCCTGGTCCTCGCATCCTCCCAAGCCTGGTCGGCCGACAGATTGCTGAACGCCTCTTACGATGTCGGTCGCGAACTGTTTGCGCAGGTCAACAAGGCGTTCGTTGCCGGCCACCCCGGCGTCACCATCGATCAGTCGCATGCCGGAACCTCGGCGCAGGCGCGCGCCATCGCCGAAGGCCTCGGCGCCGACGTGGTCACGTTCAACCAGGTCATCGACATCGACTTCCTGGTCAAGAAGGGCCTCATCTCCGCCGACTGGCAGAAGGACTTTCCGGATAACGCCTCGCCCTTCTATTCGCTGCCCTCCTTCCTGGTGCGCGCCGGCAATCCGAAGCACATCAAGGATTGGAACGATCTCGTCCGCGACGACGTCCAGGTGATCTTCCCCAATCCGAAAACCTCCGGCAATGCGCGCTATACCTATCTCGCGGCCACCGCCTACGCCAAGGAAGCCTTCAAGGGCGACGATGCCAAGGTGAAGGAGTTTGTGACAAAGCTGTTCAACAACGTGCCGATCTTCGACACCGGCGGACGCGCCGCGACCACCACCTTCGTGCAGCGCGAAATCGGCGACGTGCTGATCACCTTCGAGTCGGAAACGCGCGGCGTCCGCAAGGAGTACGGCGAGGACAAGTTCGAGCAGGTGACGCCTTCGGTCAGCCTGTTGGCGGAATTTCCGGTGGCGATCGTCGACACGGTCGCCGACGAGCATGGCACGCGCGATCTTGCCAAGACTTATCTCGACTTCCTCTATACGCCGGAGGGCCAGGACATCGCCGCCCGCAACGGCTTGCGGGCCCGCGACCCGGCGGTCGCCGCCAAATACAAGGCTGAGTTTCCCGACGTCCGGCTGCTGACGGTGGAGGAGGTCTTCGGCGGCTGGGCCAAGGTCCAGGCCGAGCATTTTGCAGCGGGCGGCCTGCTCGACCAGACTTACGGCAGCCGCTGACGTCGCCAACGATTGAAAGCCGGCGCTTGCCGGCCTTTCCTTCATTTTGCCCACCGAAATTGCAGCTTCCGCACGTTCCGGACCGCCCGCCCGCCAAAGCGTTACGAAGAATCAACGCGTTTGCGCGCAATATGTCGTCGGGCGGCCTGTCTGAGCGAACTGCATCGCACGGCCAAACCGTCATTATTTGCACACAAACAGCCGCCAGATGCGGGTGGTTGGGGCTTTATGGGTTGGTTCGGGCATGCTTACCAAAAAAGGCAAATATGGCCTCAAGGCCCTCGTGCATCTGTCGGGCCTGCCGGTCGGCCAGCTCGCATTCGTCAATGACATCGCGGTCGCCAACAACATCCCGAAGAAATTCCTCGATGCCATCCTGGGCGAGTTGCGCAACGCCGGCTTCGTCCAGAGCCGCAAGGGCAAGGAAGGCGGCTATCGCCTCGCCCGGCCGGCTTCCGAGATCAAGATCGGCCATGTCGTGCGCGTCCTCGACGGGCCGCTGGCGCCGATCCCCTGCGCCAGCCGCACGCAATACCAGCGTTGCGAGGATTGCGACGAGGCGACCTGCCAGGTCCGGCACATGATGCTGGAGGTGCGTCAGGCGATCGCCGAGGTGCTCGACAACCGTAGCCTCGCCGCCATGCGCGATGCCGACAATGACGATTTCCCGGTCGAACTGACGTCGCAGATCTAGCGCGCGAGCAGGCTCAAGGCGGTCGCCACGGTATCGGCGACCGGACGCGTGCCATCCAAGGTCATTGCCGCCTCGTCCGCCGCTGGCGCCTCAAGCGTGGCGAACTGGCTGTCAACCAGGCTTGCCGGCATGAAATGACCCTTGCGACTGCCTACGCGCTGTTTGGCCGTTGCCGGGTCGATCTCCAGGTAAACGAAAACGATATCCGCGCAAAAGCCGCGCAGGCGATCACGATAACTGCGCTTCAGCGCCGAGCAGGCGGCGACGACACCTCGCCCGCTTGCGACCGATGCTGCCATGCGCTGGCCGATCGCGTCGAGCCAGCCCTCGCGCAGCACGTCGGTAAGCGGCTGCCCGCTCGCCATGCGCGCGACGTTTTCGGGCGGATGCAGCCTGTCGCCCTCGATAAAGAGGGCGCCCAATGCCGCTGCAAGCGCTTCACCGACGACCGACTTGCCGCAGCCGGCAACGCCCATCACCACGATGGCGGGTGTCGCTCGTCCAGTGCTCGCCGGCTTATATGCCACATCCTTCCCGGTCATGCAGGTCAGCGGCTTGCCGGCGCGCGGCCATAGAGCAGCAGCATGGCGACGATGACGACGCCATAGATGATCTGCCGTCCCGCCTCCGGCATCTGCATGACGGAAAGAATGGATTGCAAAAGCGTGATCAGGATCACGCCAGCGACGGTGCCGAGATAGGAACCGCGCCCACCGAGGATCGAGGTGCCGCCGAGCACCACCGCTGCTATCGACGGCAGAAGATAGGCGTCGCCCATCGACTGTGCCGCCTTGGAGGCATAGCCGGCCAAAAGCACGCCGCCGAAGGCGGAGAGCCCGCCCGAAACCGCAAAGGCGATCATCACCACGCGCCTTGTGTCGATGCCGGAAAGATAGGCGGCACGCTCGCGGTTGCCGATGCCATAGACGGTGCGGCCGAAGCCGGTGCGGGTCAGCACGAACACCATTGCGGCGCCGATCAGTGCCCAGATGAGAACGGCGTTAGGCACGCCAGGAACAGCAAAGCCGGTCGCCAGATAGCGCATCGCACCGGTCGCCGAATCCTGCGGCGAGAAACCGCCCGTGTAGACCACCATCAGCCCCTGCGCGACGGCGTTGGTGGCAAGCGTGATGATCATCGAGGGAATGCGCAAATAGGCGACGCCGATGCCGTTGACGACGCCGATCAGAACACCGCAGAAGATGCCGAACGGAATGGCAAGCGCCACACCGACCGGCCCATAAGCGGCCGCGGCGCAGGCCATCATCGCGCCGGCCGCCACCGACCAGGGTACCGACAGGTCGATCTGGCCGAGCAGGATGACCAGCATCATGCCGGTGGCGATGACGCCGAGAAACGACGCCACCTTGAGCTGCTGCAAAAGGTATTCAGGCGACAGGAAGCTGCGCGAATAGAGGCTGCCGAGGAACAGCAGCAGCACGATACAGGCGAACGCCGTCAGTACCGCAGGGTCGGCGCGGCGGAGGAATTTCGGCATGCGGCCGGCGAGACCGCTCACAGTCGTTTCGCTCACAGGAACCACTCCAGCCGGTTGCGGACCCGAAACAGGGCGAAGGCGCCGAGGCTGACCGCGATCAGCAGGATGACGCCCTGGAATAGAGGCTGCCAGAGCGGATCGAAATCGAAGACGAACAGCAGGTCGCCGATGGTGCGGAAGGCAAGAGCGCCGAAGATCGCGCCGATGGCGCTGCCCTTGCCGCCGAACAGCGACACGCCGCCAAGCACGACCGCAGCGATCGAAAACAGCGTATAGGCGTTGCCGCTGGCGTAGGCCGCATCGCCGGTATAGGTGAAGAACGTCAGGAACAGCCCGCCGATCGCGGCAAGCAGCCCGGCAAGCGTATAGGCGGCGAACTTTCCACGCCGGATCGGCACGCCGGACATGTAGGCCGCCATCTCCGAGGAGCCGGCTGCATAAGCGGCGCGGCCGAGCACCGACCGGCTGAACGGCACCCAGACAACGAGCACGACCGCCAGCAGCGTCACCAGGCTCGCCGGCACAATACCAAACAGGCGCCCGGTCAGCGCATCGGCGAGCCCTTCATTGACCGAGCCGCCCGGAAACGGCCGAAGCAGCAGGGCGATGCCGAAATAGACCGCACCGGTGGCAATGGTGGCGACGATCGGCTGCAGGCGTCCATAGATGACGATGGCGCCGTTGATTGCCCCGCACAGCAGCCCGGTGCCGAGCACGGCGATGACGCCGAAGGCGGTCTCGAGGCCGGTGCCGACGACCAGCCACGAGGCCAGGCAATTGGTCAGGGTGAAGATCATGCCGACGGAGAGGTCGATGCCGGCGGTGATCACCACCAGCGTCTGCGCCATCGCAACGAAGGCGAGCAGCACGCCCTTGTTCGACGCCGTCTGCACGACATTGGCGGTGAAGCCCGCCGGATGGTTCGAGGTGTAAATGATGAACATGACAACGAAGATGCCGAACGCCAGCAGCGTTCCGCGCTGTTCGGCGAGCCAATAGCGCCAATCCTTCACGCGTCCGCTCCTTGCCTTGGCATCTCTTCGTGAATGTTGAGCGCGCTGGCAATCAGCGCCCTCTCGGTGATTTCGGCGCCGACCAGTTCGCGCTTGACCGCGCCGTCATAGAGCACCAGCACTCGGTCGCAGCAGCCGATCAGCTCGTCATAGTCGGTCGAATAGAACAGGATCGCCGCACCCTGGTCGGCAAGCTTGCGCAACAACTGGTACAGCTCCTGCTTGGTGCCGACATCGATGCCGCGCGTCGGGTCGTTGAGCAGGATGATGCGCGGCTGCCGCATCAGCCATTTGGCGATGACGACTTTCTGCTGGTTGCCGCCGGATAGCGCGCCGACCGGAATATCGAGGCCGGCCGTCTTGATCGCCAGAAGACCGACCATGTCGTCGATCAGCCGCTGCTCGGCGGCGCGATCGATGATGCCGGCCCTGGACAACCGGTCGAGGGCGGCGAAGGAGAGATTTTCGCGCACCGTCATCGGCAGCATCAACCCTTCCGTCTTGCGATCCTCCGGGATCAGCGCCATGCCGATCCGGTCGTCACGCGCCGCGGCCGGACTGGCGATCGCCACCGGCGTGCAGTCGATCAGGATCTGGCCCGACAGGCCACGCAGCACACCGAAGAAGGCGAGCAGCAATTCGCGCTGGCCCTGGCCGTCGAGGCCGCCGAGCCCGACCACCTCGCCCGCCCCGACCGATAGCGAGACATCGTGCAGCCGATCCGTCCAGGACAGGTTGCGCGCCTCTAGAACCGGCGTGGCTGCGGCAGCCGCCCGCGCGGGTTTGGGCGGAAAGATGTGGCTGTATTCGCGCCCGATCATCAGTTCGACGACCTCGTTGTCGCTCTTGGTGCCGGCCGCGTAGCTGGCGACATTGCGGCCATTGCGGAACACCGTGCACTGGTCGGCCAGCTCGGCGATCTCGTTCATGCGGTGCGAGATGTAGAGCAGCGCCAGCCCTTCCGAACGCAGCCGCTTCAACACGGCGAAAACCCTGGCGACGTCGGCCGCGGTCAGCGCCGAGGTCGCCTCGTCGAGGATCAGGATGCGTGGCTTGCGCGCCAGTGCCTTGGCGATCTCGACCATCTGCCTTCGTGAAAGAGGAAGATCCTTGACCAGCGCCAGCGGATGGATATCGGAAGCGCCGGCGCGAGCCAGGGCTTCTTCGGCGATGCGGCGCTGCGCCTTGCGGTCGATCATGCCGAAACGCTTCGGCGGATCGGAAATGACGATGTTGTCGGCAACGCTGAGTTCGGGGACGAGCGACAGTTCCTGGAAGATGCAGACGATGCCGGCCTGGTTGGCAGCGGCCGGCGAAGCGAAGCTCACTTCGTTCCCGTCCAGCATCATGCGGCCCTCGTCGGGCGCGACGACCCCCGCCATGACCTTGATCAGCGTCGATTTGCCGGCGCCGTTCTCGCCGAGGATGGCGTGGATGCTGCCTGGAGTGACCGACAGTTCGGCCTTCTCCAGCGCGCGCACGCCGCCATAGCGCTTGGATATGCCTTCCATGCGGAAGAGCGGAACCGCACCGTCCATCGGCCCTCCCCAGGCGCTTGGCAATCAGGATGTCGAGCGCCGGCGCCGCGGGATCGCCCGCGGCGTCGGGCTGTCGGAGTTTACTGGTTTTCCTTGCTCTGGCCCATGATTTCCTGCGCCGTGAAATTGATGCCGCAGGTCGGGAAGGAATTGCCGACGAAGAAATTGTCGGACTGGTCGGGGAAGTAGTCCTGGCCTTCCTTGAAGTTCGGATCCTCGACGATCGCCAGCGGCAGCTTGATCGATTGCGGCACGACCTGCCCTTCAAGTGCTGCAATCGCCGTCTTGATGGCAACCGCCACCTGAGCCGGGCCGGTGCCGGCCGACGAGCATTTCAGGCCATCAGCGGCGAACTTGGCGCAGAATTTGCGGAAGCCGTTCTCCGTCTCGCCGCCGAACGGCACGAACGGATGCTTGGCATCGATCATCGCCTGCACGATGCCGGTATCGCCGCCCTGTCCGGTAATGCCGTCGAAGGGGCCGTTGGTGGCAATAGCATCGGCCGTAGCCTTTTGCGCAACGCCGTCATCCCACTTGCCGACGACCTCGGTGACATCCCATTTCTTGCCGGAGGCGTCGAGAACCTCGTGGATGCCGTTATGACGGTCGGTATCGACGGATGTGCCGGCTACGCCACGCACTTCCAGCACCTTGCCGCCGTTCGGCACGTGCTTGACCAGCCAGTTGCCCCACAATTCGCCAAGGCCTTTCTGGTCGACATTGACGTTGATGGCATCCTTGGTGTCGAGGATGTTGTCGAAGGCGACCAGCACCACGCCGGCTTCCTTGGCCCGCTTGATGACAGGACCGAATGCGGTCGGGTTCTGGGCGTTGACGACAATCGCGTCATAGCCGGAATCGATGAAATTGTTGATTGCCGAAATCTGGGCCGGCACGTCTTCGCCGGTCGAGACCACCTTGAATTCCTTGAGCTTGGCCGCGACCTCCGGCTGCGCTGCATAGGCCTTTGCCGTCTGCACCATCTGGATGCGCCATGTGTTGGCGATATAGCCGTTGGCCAGAGCGATGCGGTACGGGCCGTCTTTCTTGGGGAACTTGAAGAACTGCGTATCGGCCGACCAGGGCGCGAAGCAGTCAGGCTCGGCCGATGGCCCCTTGACGATTTCAGGATCGGCGATCGCCGACGAGCTCAGCATGACGAAAGCAGTGGCGGCAACGATACCGCCAACGAGTGACTTGATCATCGATATTCCTCCCAGTTGCAGTTTTGTTTGTTGTTACGCCGATGAATTTGCGCTTTTCCGGCCCGGCACCTCCCGCCGTACCCGTCGCGCGTTCAGGTGGCCGAATGCCGACCCGATCCCCTCCTTTGTTGCCCGGCTAGTCCCGCAAAAACTATCATATTATACATAATAAACAAGCATGAGCTGTCGCTTATGTATAATAAACAGCCCCCCATCTTCTGAGCGAAGTACCGCCCGGCGATAATTGGTAGCGCTACCATGACGTAGTGTAAAGCGCCATTGCGTTGAAGCGCGCTTCAGCGCGCCGTGCTTTCACGCCGCTTGAGTTCGAAGCCGAGGTCGACGACCCGCTGTTCCGGCCTGTTGCCTTCGATCGCCGCAAGCGCCATGGCGACCGCCCGCCGGCCGATCTCGTAGCGATACGTCCGAACGCTGGTGACCGACGGAAAAGCCACCTCCATCATGTCGAGATCGTTGAAGCCGACGATGCCGATCGTCTTCGGTACGGCGATCGAAGCGCGGTGGCATTCGAACAGCACCCCGAGTGCTATATCGTCATTGTTGCAGAACACGCCGTCGAGGCTCGGCACCTTGGCCAGCGCGTCGCGGAACAATTCGCGGCCGAGGGTGACGCTGGAGGGCACCGGCGTGGTGGTGGTAAGCCGCGCATCGAACAGGCCGGCCGCCTCCATCGCCGCGCGATAGCCGGCCAAGCGCCGCTGCGAGCGCGGATCCATGCGCGCGCCGATGAAGCCTATCCGGCGATAGCCTGCCTCGATCAGATGTTCCGCAGCCGCCCTGCCGCCCTCGAAATGTGAGAAACCAACCATCATGTCGACCGGATCGGGCCCGGTCTCCATCACCTGCACCACCGGACAGCCCGCCGTTTCCAGCAGTTTTCGCGAGGCCGGCGTCTGGTCGATGCCGGCCACGATCAGCGCCGCCGGGCGTTGCGGGCCAAACACCTGCAGCAGCCGCTCTTCCTCAAGGCCGGAATAGTGGGTGTTGCCGAGCTGAATCCGGAAAGGGCCGTCCGACAGGCTGTCGTAGATGCCGCGCACCACTTCGGCAAAGACGTTGTTGGTAAGCGACGGCACCAGAACGCCAAAGACCTCGGCGCGCGCCGAAGCCAGCGCCCGCGCATTCGGGTCGGGCACATAGCCGAGCTCGTTCACGGCCGACTCGATCTGGCGGCGCAGATCTTCCGAGACACGCCCCGGCTCACGCAGGGCGCGCGATACGGTAATGGCGCCGACGCCGGCCTTGCGGGCGACGTCGGCGATGGTCGGGCGGCCGCCGCCGCGGCGTGAGCGCGGCTTGATCACCGTACTCGTCCGGACGCCGGGCAACCGCCCACACGCGACCGTGAAACGATGTTCAGCGTTTTTGAAACTGCTGCCATGCCAAACTGGCCCGTTGCCACACCTTGTCTGGCGTCGCGCAGCCTTCGGCTGTTGTCAAGCGACGGCCGGAGAGACTGTATCCGTACCGCTGTGCTTCAGGCCGCCACAGCAGCGCTGCGCCGGGCCTTCCACAGCAGCAGCACCATGGCAAAAATATTCAGCAGGTTCCAGGCAATGCCGTTGAGGAACGCGGCGGCATAGGAGCCGGTCAGATCGTAGATCCAGCCCGACATCCAGCCGCCGATCGCCATGCCGAAGATGGTCGCCATCATGACGATGCCGACGCGCTGGCCAGCTTCCTTGGCTGGCATATATTCGCGCACGATGATCGCATAACAGGGCACGATGCCGCCTTGCGACAGGCCGAAAACCAGCGAGACGACATAAAGCGAGGCAAGCCCGTCGAACGGGATATAGAACAACAGCGACAGGCATTGCAGCACCGAGCCGATCAGCAGGGTTTTCACACCGCCGATGCGATCGGCAAGGAAACCCGAGCCAAGCCGGCTGACGACGCCCGCCGCCAGCATGATCGACAGCATATCGGCGCCATGCGCCACGCCGTAGCCGAGATCAATGCAATAGGCGACGATATGGACTTGCGGCATCGACATCGCCACGCAGCAGCCGAGCCCGGCCACGATGAGCAGCGCCTGCAAGGCCGCCGGCGACAGGGAGATCGGCTGAACCACGCGGCTGCCCGGCGATCCCGGAGCCGCCTGGGGCGGTGCGCCGCGCCGGAGCAGCAGGATCAAGGGCACCATGGTGACCAGGCAGACGACGCCGATCGCGGCATAGGTGAAGCGCCAGCCTTGCGCCTGCATGACATAGGGCATCGCCGTCGGCCAGATCGCTCCGGCGAGATAGTTGCCGGATGCCGCAGCCGTCACCGCGACGCCGCGGCGCCGGTTGAACCAGTGCGAGATGTCGGCGATCAACGGCCCGAAGATCGCCGACGAGCCAACGCCGATCAACAGGCCCTGGACGAGGGTGAACTGCAGGATCGAACTGGTCAGCGACGCCAGCAGGAAGCCGGCGCCAAGTGTAATCGCAGCAATCAGCGCCGGGATCCAATACCCCATGCGGTCGATGGCGCGGCCGAACAGCACATTACCGGCGGCAAAGCCGACCATGGTCGCGGTGTAGGGCATCGAGGCAGCGGCGCGATCGACGCCGAATTCTGCCTGCACGGCAGGCAGCACCACGACCACCGCCCACATGCCGACCCCGCCGATCGTTGCCAGCAGCATCGAGATGCCCAGCCGTATCCAGGCATAGGCACTGTCGATGCCTGAACTTCCTGCCTGGCTTGAGACGATTGGGGTCAAGAGCGTTTCCTGTCCGCAGTTCTTGAATCGGCGGTTCTGACCACTATCGGCGCATTCGCATCGCCGAGCAGCGCCACGACAGGCAAATCCGTGGCTCCAGGGATTCGGGCCGAAGTGGAACAGGGGTGCGCCATAAGGCGTTTTCCCGGCAACGACCTAGTGAAGGAGTTTGCCATGACCGCGCAACGGAAATGGTCCGCCGACGTCACCGGGCATAGCGACGCGCTGGACCTCGAGGAACACATCTTCGAATCCCACGATCCCAAGAAGATCGCCGCCTCGTTGAAGCGCTCGGCCGAGCACAGCGACCGGCGCAAGGCAGGGCCGTTTCAATCCGCCATGTCGATGCTGAATTTCTACATCAACCGCGCCGGCAAGAACCTGCCGGCGGCGCAGAAGAAAGTGCTGGAGGACGCAAAGGACGAACTGCGCGCCCTTTTTGGCCGCCCAAAGGAAGACTAGAATCGGTCACCATTAATTGGTTCTGCCAGATTCGGCTGAACTGGACCTAGTGACAGGGCCTCTTTGTCGCCAGTTTGCAGGCTCGGCTTGTATTCCCAAGCCCGCAAAAGCCTGGCGTCATGACGGTCAAGATCGGCATCAATCCCATCACCTGGAGCAATGACGACGTTCCGGCGCTTGGCGGGGATACGTCCTTGGACACCTGCCTGTCGGAAACCGCGCTGGCCGGCTACCGCGGCACCGAACTCGGCGGCAAATTTCCGCGCCAGGCCGAAGTGCTTGGGCCGCTCCTGTCTTCCTATGGCCTGGAACTCGTCTCCGGCTGGTATGATGGCCGCATTCTCGACCGCACGGTCGACGAGGAATTCGCGGCGATCACCCCACATCTTCAGCTGTTGCGCGACCTTGGCGCCAGGATCGTCGTCTACGCCGACACCTCGCGCGGTCGCCATGACGGCATTTTCGCACCGATCTCCGAGCGTCCGCGCCTCGCCGACGGCGACTGGCCGTCCTATGGCGAGAAACTGACCGCCCTCGGCGACCGCATGGCCGCATTCGGGGTCGGCATGGCCTTCCACCACCACATGGGCACCATCGTCGAGACGGACGATGAAGTCGACAGGCTGATGGCGGCGACGGGCCGAAGCGTCGGCCTGTTGTTCGATACCGGCCACTGCCTGTTTTCGGGCGGCGACCCGCAATCGCTGCTGCAACGGCATCTCGACCGTATCGTGCATTTCCATTGCAAGGACGTTCGCAGGGCGGTGCTGGAACGGGCACGCCGCGAGGACATGAGCTTCATGGCGGCGGTAATGGACGGCATTTTTACCGTGCCCGGCGACGGCTCGGTCGATTTCCTGTCATTGCTGAAACCCCTCGCCGCGCGCGGCTATGAAGGCTGGCTCGTTGTCGAAGCCGAGCAGGATCCGGCCAAGGCGCATCCGCTGACCTATGCCAGCAAAGGCCATTTCTCGCTGCTCGCCACCGCCCGCGAGGCCGGCTTCGAAGTGGCGACGCGGCAGGTAAACTGACCGGCCCGCATTGCGAGCCGGAGGAACATAATGGGCGCGCGCCTCGATGGGGTTAGCGACGCGAAAGCGCCCGGCGATCCGCGCCGCCTTGCTCCCTACGCGGTGCGGATCGCAGAAACCCGGCTCTGGATTTCAAGCCACGACTTTCAAGCTTGAGGCCGGCCGGAAGCCGTGCCTTGATGCAACCGAGGAGGAGCGACATGGCTTTCGAAGCTGCGCTTGGCATAGAACGGCTTTGCACCATCCGCGAGATTGCCGAGAAGGCGGAACTTGGCGCCGCCACCGTGCATCGCGCGCTGAAGAACAGCCGCGAGATCCGTCCCGAAACCAGGCGGCTGGTGCTCGACACCGTCTGCCGGCTCAACGAGGAAAAGATCGCCCGCGCCGCCCGGTTCGTCGGGGGATAGTGCCTTGCCCGACCACATGCGCCTCTCCCTCGACATCATGTCGGTCGACCGCGCCTCGGAAGAACCGATGCATCGGCAGATCTACGGCGCCTTGCGACGCTTTATCCTTGACGGCCAGATCCCGCAGAACACTCTGCTGCCGTCGACGCGCTCGCTGGCCGAAGATCTGAAGGTCGGGCGCAACACCGTCATCGCCGCCTATGACCAGCTCCTTGCCGAAGGTTTTATCGAGGCGCGTGCCGGATCGGGCACCTGGGTGGCGCCGATCCAGCAGAACCGCCCAATGGCTTCCCTGCGCGCCGGACTGGCGGTGCCGCAAAAGCTGTCGCGGCGTGGCTCGACGCCAAGATGCTGCGCATAGCGGGCCTCGAAGCGGTCGCATTCGCTGTCCTTGCCGTAACGAAACAGCGCGCCAGAGCGGATCACCCTGGCAATGGCTTCGATTTCCTCTTCGCCGGCGGTGTACATGACAGGCCTCCAAGTTACTTGGTAGTTTGGGTCACTTGATGGTGTGGACAGCTGTAGGCTTGTCGGCACAGTTTGAAAGAACCACTCCGCCGCTATTCGACCAAGCCATCTGCGCCCGGAAAGACGGTTCCTATGAGTGGTTTTGAACCGTGATTGGGGAAATCGGTAGCTAAGTGTCTCAGCCGGCAGGCAAATCGTATCCATCCGAATTCGCCAAAGTGGCCCTGTCGGAAAGCCGGGTTTCGGCGTTCCATTCCGGCCAGTTGGGCAAACGGTTGGTTCCATGAAATACGGGACACACTTTGGAAGACCCTCGAAACCGGTATGCCGGCGGGAAGGCGGCCATTCGTGAACGCCGCCGGCTCCAGCAAACGGATCGTGCTCCACGAGGACGATGTCGGCATGTGCCACGGCGCCAACAGCGCCTTCCTCGAATTGAGCGGGCTGGGTGTCTGCAGTTCCGGCGCGGTGATGGTGCCGTGCCCCTGGTTCCTCGAAATGGCCGAAGGCGCCGCCGCCAACCCCAGCCTTGACCTTGGCGTCCACCTGACGCTGAACAGCGAGAAGCAGCATTACAAATGGCGGCCCTTGACCGCGCCGTCGCGGGCGGCCGGCCTGACCGACGAGTTCGGCTTCTTCTGGCCCGATGTGGCGACCACGCGCCGCAAGGCGGTGCCGCAGGCGGTCGAGGCCGAGCTTCGCGCCCAGATCGACACCGCCTATCGCGCCGGCATCGACGTTACCCATCTCGACGCGCATATGGGCGCGGCATTGTCGCCGGAATTTTGCGACATCTACATCAAGCTCGGGCTGGAATATCAACTGCCCGTGCTGCTGACCAAGACGCTGTCCGCCTATTCCCCCAACGACAATCTGGTCGGCGTTACCGAGGAGGCGTTCCAGCGCGGCGTGGCGCTGGCCCGCGCCGGCGGCTTTGCCATTTTCGACGCCGCGATCCAGACAACCTGGGGCCGGCCGCGTTCCAGGTCGATCGAGCCCGCTTACAAAGCGCTCATCGAGGGTGTGCGCGAGAGCCTGACCTTCTTTTGCCTGCATTGCAACGCGCCCGGTGAACTCGAGCTGATCGAGCCGCGCTCAGCCTATATCCGCACCGAAGAGTACGAGCTGTTCCGCGACCAGGGCTTTCGCGACTGGCTCGCCGCACAGCCGATCGACATCATCGGCATGAAGGCCCTGCGCGAGGAGCTTCGCGCCACGCTCTCGGCCGGGCGATCATCGACAACGGCCCGCGGCAGCAACGCGGGCGAACAGCGACTGGCGTCGGCAAAGGCCCGCAAAGCGGCCACCCGATCCGCGACGTGAGCCGATCGTCGCGGCCGGAAAACGGCGCCAGAGGGATTGGAAGAGAGATTGGAACTGCAACGACAAATGGGAGAATAAGATGAAAACTCTTCTGAAAGCGGCATTGGGCGCCTTCCTCTCGGCGGGCCTGATGACAGGCATTGTGTATGCCGCGGGCCTCAAGGATCCGAAGGACGTCCGCATCACCTTCGTGGTGCACGGGTCGGCATCCGATCCCTATTGGTCGGTGGTCAAGCGCGGCGTCGATGACGCGGCCGCCCTCACCGGCGCCAAGGTCGAATATTACGCGCCGCAGATCTTCGACGTGGTCGAGCAGGCCCGGCTTCTCGACGCCGCCATCGCCACCAAGCCGGACGGCATCGCCGTCTCCATCGCCGACGCCAATGCACTCGGCAAATCGGTCAAATCCGGGCTTGCCGCCAATATTCCCATGGTGGTTCTGGATTCCGGCGAAAAGGAAGGCGCCGAGCTCGGCACGACGCTCTATGTCGGCACCGTTTCCGAATATGATTCCGGCAAGAAGGCCGGCGAGCGGCTGGCCAAGGAAGGCACGCTGAAGGTCGTTTGCATCAATCACGAGGTCGGCAATGTCAGCCTCGACCAGCGCTGCCAGGGCCTCAATGACGGGCTGAAGCCATCCGGCGGCGGCACCGAGGTTCTGGCCGTAGCGCCCGATCCCGCGGACATCCAGCGCCGCACGGAAGCCTATCTGTCGGCACATCCCGACACGCAGGCCGTCTTCGCGCTTGGCGCCACTGCCGCCAACCCGCTGATCCCGATGTTCCGCGACAAGGAACTGTTCGGCAAGCTCAAGCTCTATACCTTCGACATCAGCCCGGAGGTTCTCGACTCTGTCGTCGCCGGCGAAATGGGCTTCGGCATGGACGCCCAGCAATATCTGATGGGCTATCTGCCGGTGATCTATCTGGTCGAGCAGGCGACGCACGGCTTCTGGCCGCAGAACAACGCCTATACCGGACCGTTGTTCATCGATACGCCGGAAAAAGCCAAGGCGATCCTGGCGCTCGCCAAAGAGGGCATCCGCTAATGCATGTCGCGCAAAAGTGTGCAGGGGTTTTGCGGTAACGACATGCATCAAAATTTAGGCCAGCGCTCCGACGGAACGGGAGAATGCGCCAAGCGCTCTCCCGTTCGTTCGAAGATTGCGATTTGAGCGATTGGAGAGCCTAGTGGCAGTCGTGGAAGACAAGGCGATATCTCCGGGTGAACTGAAGGCGACCGACCGCTTCGGCATGACGTCGAAGCGCGCCGCCGGCGCCGACGAACGGTTGGCCAGCACCGGCAAGCTGACCCAGTGGCTGCGCCGGCCGGAAGCCGGTGCCGCCGGTGGGCTGCTTGCGACGATCATCATCTTTGCGCTGCTGCCGGGCGCAGCGAACCTCTATTCGCTGCAGGGGTCAATGACCTTCCTGACGCTGTCGGCGGAGCTCGGCATCGTCGCCACCGCGGCAGCACTCCTCATCATCGCCGGCGAGTTCGATCTTTCGGTCGGCTCCATGGTCGGCTTCGCCGGTGTCGTCATCGGGCTGACGGTGAAGTACTGGGGACTGCCGCTATGGGGCGGCATCGCCTGCGCCTTCGCCGTTGCCATCCTCACCGGCTATCTCAATGGCCTGATCGTGGTGAAGACGCGCCTGCCCTCCTTCATCGTCACGCTCGCCACGCTCTATATCCTGCGCGGACTGTCGATCGGCATCACCCGCGCCGTCACCGGCCGCACCCAGATCCCCTACATACTCGAGGGCGCACCGGATCCGGCGACGGCCGGCATTTTCAACGGCCATCTGCTCACCGGCCTGTTCCACTGGATGGGCGCGCAAGGCTGGATCGCCACCCGCAGCGACGGCATCCCGTTCGTCGCCGGCATTCCGATGTCGATCGTCTGGTGGCTCAGCCTGACGGCGCTGGCCGGCTACGTGCTGACCCAGACGAAATACGGCAACTGGATCTTCGCCACTGGCGGCGACCTGATCGCAGCCCGCAACGTTGGCGTGCCGGTCGATCGCGTCAAGATCAGCCTGTTCATCTACACCGCCTGCGCGGCGACGCTGCTTGCCACCATCCAGGTGATGGAGGCGGGCTCCGCCGACACCACGCGCGGCCTGCTCAAGGAATTCGAGGCGATCATCGCCGCCGTCATCGGCGGCGTGCTGCTCACCGGCGGCTACGGCACCGTCTATGGCGTGCTGTTCGGCGCGCTGATCTTCGGGCTGGTGCAGATGGGCATCTTCTACACCGGCATCGACACCGACTGGTTCAAGGTCTTCCTCGGCATCGTCATCCTGATGGCCGTGCTGGTCAACAACTACATCAGGCTGAAGGCGCTCGGCCGCGGAGGTGGCAAATGACCGAACCGGCCCAAATGACCGAACCGGCCCAAATGACCGAACCGGCAATGGAACTGCGCGGCGTCAGCGTCAATTTCGGCTCGGTGCGCGCCCTCCAGAACATCGACATCAAGGTCTATCCGGGCGAGGTCCACTGCTTGCTCGGCGATAACGGCGCCGGCAAGTCGACGCTGATCAAGGTTCTGTCCGGCGTCTATCGGCCGAGCAAGGGCGAAATCCTGGTCGACGGCAAGCCGGTCACTTTCCGCAGCCCGCGCGACGCGCAGGAGCTCGGCGTGGCAACGGTGTTCCAGGACCTCGGCATGATCTCGCTGATGTCGATCACCCGTAACTTCTTCCTCGGCCGCGAGCCGACCAAAAGCAGCCTGCCCTTCTCGCGCATCGACAAGGAGCGCGCCAACACCATCGCCAGGCAGGCGATGGCCGATATCGGCATCGACGTGCGCGATCCGACGCAAGCCGTCGGCACGCTGTCGGGCGGCGAGCGCCAGTCAGTGGCGATCGCCCGCGCCGTGCATTTTGGTGCGCGCGTGCTGATCCTCGACGAGCCGACCTCCGCACTCGGCGTCCACCAGGCGGCGATGGTGCTGAAATTCATCATCGAAGCGCGCATGCGGGGCCTGGCCGTCATTTTCATCAGCCACAACATCCACCATGCCTATCCGGTCGGCGACACCTTCACCCTGCTCAACCGCGGCCGCAATCGCGGTACCTACGCCAAGTCGGAGATCTCGCGCGACGAGGTCATCTCGATCATGTCGGGCGGCGAGGATCTGAAGGCGGTCGAGGCGGAGATTGCCGGCCTGCTCGCCCAGATCGGCAACCGGCCGCCTGCGGCGCCTTGAGCTGACAATCGGACATTGCGGGGAATGATCCAATGAGCAGGATACGCGTCGGGGTCGTCGGCGCCGGCATGATCTCGCAGCTCGAGCATATTCCCAATCTGCTGCGCCTCAGTGAATTGTTCGAGCTGGTCGGGGTCGCCGATCCCTCCAGGATCTCGCGGCAGTTCGTCACCGACACGCATGGCATTGCCAATTTCGAAACGATCGACCAGCTCTTCGACCAAAGCCTCGACGCGGTGGTGATCGGCTCGCCGGACCCGCTACATCACGAACAGGTGCTGGCGGCGCTGGCGGTTGGCCTGCATGTCTTTTGCGAAAAGCCGCTCTGCTATTCGCTGGCGGAAATCGCCGAGATCATCGCCGCGCGCGACGCCGCCAGGAAAATCGTTCAGGTCGGCTATATGAAGCGCTTCGATCCGAGCTACCGGCTGGCGCTCGCTTCGCTGCCTGGAACATCAAGCACGCTGCGCGCGGTCTCGGTGGAAGTGAACGATCCCGACGCCTGGCCGTTCATCACCCACCAGCCCTACAGGCGCGGCACCGATATCCCCAACGACTTGATCGCCGCTGTTGCCGCCAAGCAGAAGCGCCAGGTCGAATACGCCATCGGTGTCCCCGTGACGAAGCTCGCTTTCCGTGGATTTATCGGCGCTTACAGCTCGGCCTTGATTCACGACGTCAACGCCGTCCACGGCCTGCTCGACGCGCTCGGCGTGCCGGACGGCGAGGTCGTCGGCGCGCAGATCTTTGCCAATGGCGACGGCGGCCAGGGCGCCGTCAAGTTGCTGGACGGGCAGGCGCTGTGGACCATGACCCATCTCACCGTGCCCAAGCTTGCCGACTACAAGGAACGGATCACGCTGTTCTTCGACGATGCCAGCCTCGAGCTCGAATTCCCCTCGCCCTGGCTCAACCATCATCCGACCCGGCTGACGGTGACGACCTCGGGCGGTCACATACTGTCGAAGCGTGATTTGCGGGCCGGCTACGCAGAAGCCTTCGTCGAGGAGATGCGTGGCTTCTGGGCGGCCATCGTCAATGGCGACCCCGTCGTCAACCCGCCCGAACACGCCGCCCGCGACCAGGAGCTGCTCCTCGGCCTGACATGGCAGCATCTGGCGACCGCACCCTTCGACTGAGCGCTCAACCTGTAGCCGAACGGCCGCTACCTGGACTTGATGACGCTGTCGGTATTGGCAAGCAGCTTGCGCACCGCATTGCGCGCCGCGTCCGGCCGCTGCAGGCGGATGCTCTTCTCGATTGCCTCGTGCAGCCTCTGCGCATGCTGCAAATCGTCGAGTTCCCGCGTCGTAAAAGCGAACAGATGATCGAAGGCCGATTCGATCAGCACGCCGAGCGGCACCAGCAGATCGTTGCCCGAGGCGCGCAGGATGGCGAGGTGGAACCGCGTGTCGGCGCGCGTGCGCTCCTGCAGATTGGTCGCCTCGCCCATCTCGCGGCAGGCCTGGCTGATCTCGGCCATCTGCTCGTCGGTGCGCCGCATGGCGGCAAAGGCGCTGGCCTCCGGCTCGATGATGTGGCGGAATTCCTGCACGGTCCTGAGGAACACCTCACGATCCGGCGAGGTCGCGTACCAGGCTAGCACATCGCGATCGAGCAGGTTCCAGCGCTCCTTCGGCTCGACCCAGCTGCCGATTTTGGGACGTGACGACAGCAGGCTCTTGGCCATCAGCATTTTGATGGCTTCGCGCACCGCCGAGCGGCTGACGTCGAAGGTCTCGGACCATTTGGCTTCGTTGGGCAGGATGGTTCCCGGCGGATAATCGCCGCGCACGATCCTCAGCCCGATTTCGTTGGCCAGCGACGCGTGAACGCTCGACCCGGGTATGCGCGCCGCATCGGCCCGGCGAATACCGCTCGTGCGTTCGGCGAACGCCTCGGCCGCTGTCTTTCCCTTGTTCGGCTTCGCGTCCTGCATAGCTCCACAAAGTCCGGATTTGGAGGCGTGTCAAGGAGATGAAATCGACTGCAATATCTCAGTTTGGTTTTCCGCCTCAGTCCCCTCCCCGACACCGCGCTTTGCCGAGCGCTCCCGCCGGAGCGGCACAAACAGCTTCTCTTTGTTCCGATTGAATTCCTCGATTAGGAAATCAAGGAAGACGCGGATTTTCGGGGCAAGATGCTGCCGTGCCGGATAGACCGCGTAGAGCGTGGTTTCGACCTTTTCCCAGTCATCCAGAGCCGATTTCAGCCGGCCTGCTTTCAGGTCGCTCTCGACATAGGGATAAGGGATCAGGCTGACGCCGAAGCCGGCGCGCAGCGCATCGCGCACGGCAAGGCTTGACGAGACCGTGTATCGTCCGTCGATGGCGATCCGCTCGACGCGGCCGTCCTTGCGGAATTCCCATATGTCCGCGTGTCCCGAGAGGCTGAACCGGATGCAATTGGCCGCCTTCAAATCGGCAGGCGTCTTGGGCCGGCCATGCTCCTCGAAATAAGACGGAGCTGCGCAAAGCACGTGCGGCATGACCGCAAGCTTTCTCGCGACCAGGCTGGAATCCTCGAGATTGTCGCTGCCGCGAATGGCCAGGTCAAATCCCTCCCGCACGATATCGACGCGCCTGTCGTCAAGATGCAGATCGAGTTTCAAATCGGGATAGCGCGATAGAAACGCGGGGATGGCAGCCGAAAGCCGCGTCAACGTGACAGTCATCGGCGCGCTGACCCGCAACGTGCCGCTCGGCGCCGTCTTGATCGGGCCGAGGACCTGGTCGGCCCTGGCAAGCGCATCGAGCCCCTGCGTGACATGCTCCAGATAGATTCTGCCTTCTTCGGTCAGGGCCATGCGCCGCGTTGTCCGGTTGATGAGCCGCACCCCCAGATGCGCCTCCAATTCGGCGATGTTCTTGCTGACCGCGGGAGGAGAGAGACCGAGCCGCCGTCCGGCTTCGGCAAAGCTGTTCAGTTCCGCCACATGGCGGAAAACCTGCAACGCAGTCAGGCGATCCATGTCATAATTCTCTTCTAGTAAACAATGTCTTTCAATTATCGCGCATTATCGCTCGTTGGTAAATTCTCTATCTGCTATCCGAACGGCTTGCTCAATTTCGGAATGACATGATGACCAACCCCACAATCTCCCTGATCGAGCGGCGCATGTCGGCCAATCGGTTCGATGCCTCGCACGCATTGACGGATGCCGAGGTCGAGGAACTGGCACGCCTCGCAACGCGCGCGCCAAGCGCCTACAACCTTCAGAATTGGCGGTTCATCGCCGTGCGGACGCCGGAAGCAAAGGCGCGGTTGCGCAGCGTGGCCCATGGCCAGGCCAAGGTGCAGGAAGCAGCGGTCACCTTCGTCATCTGCGGCGTACTGCCCGACCACGCTGCCCTCAATGCCAGGCTCCGTCCTTTCGTGGAAGCCGGCTTCATGCCGGCGGATATGACTTCGGGCTGGCGGGAGGGCGCCCGCGCCCAATATGCCGATCCTCTAGCGGCCCGCGACGAGGCGGTGCGCTCGGCAACGCTCTGCGCTGCAACGCTGATTTTCGCGGCCGAAGCGCTGGGGCTCGTCTCCGGTCCGATGGCCGGCTTCGATGCCGAAGGCGTGGCGCGCGAGTTTGGCCTTGGGCGCAATGAAGTGCCGGTGATGCTCATCGCAGTCGGCCGCGCCGCGCCCGGAAACTGGCCGCAAAAGCCCCGCCGCCCTCTTGCCGAAGTGCTGGAAATCTTATGAAAACGCGCCGTTTCGATCTGTTGCTTACAGCCATTGCGCCGGCGATATGGGGCAGCACCTACATCGTCACCACCGAGTTCCTGCCCAACTTTTCGCCGATGACGGTCGCAATGCTGCGTGCCTTGCCCGCCGGATTGCTGCTGCTGGCGATCGTTCGGCAACTGCCAACGGGCATATGGTGGCTGCGCAGTTTCGTCCTCGGAGCCCTCAACATCTCGATCTTCCTGAGCATGTTGTTTGTCGCCGCGTACCGGCTTCCTGGCGGGGTCGCCGCGACGGTGCTGTCGGTCCAGCCGTTGATCGTGATTTTCCTCGCTGCTGCCCTGCTTGCCAGCCCTGTCCGTCGGTTGGCGATCGTCGCCGCCCTTGTCGGGATCGCCGGTGTTGCATTGCTGGTGCTGACCCCGAACGCGACGCTCGATGCGCCCGGCGTTGCCGCCGGCCTCGCCGGGGCGGCCTCAATGGCCTTCGGCAGTGTGTTGAGCCGCAAGTGGCAGCCGCCAGCATCGCTGCTCGCCTTTACGGCATGGCAGCTGACTGCCGGTGGTCTCCTTCTCGTTCCGGTGGTCCTGCTTTTCGAACCACCCATCCCGTTCCCGACCGCGGCCAACCTGCTTGGACTGGTGTGGCTCGGCCTGATCGGTGCGGCGCTGACTTATGTCCTTTGGTTCCGGGGCATTGCGCGACTGGAATCCGCAGTGGTGTCATCGCTGCTTTTCCTCAGCCCGGTGACCGCCGTGCTGCTTGGATGGGTATTCCTGGATCAGACGCTGACCTTGCCTCAGATCGCCGGCGTCGTTTTCGTCATCGGCAGCATCTGGCTGGCTCAACGCCCCAATCGGAACGAGGCTTGAGCCTTCGTTGTGGTGGGTCAGTTTGAAATCAATCGCCAAATCGTCCAATAGTAGACTGCCACATGCGCCGCTTCGAATGCCGCCAGTGTAGCTGCAAAGACTCCGACTAAAGCGACGGAAGGATGCCGATCGAGCCATGACGGTGGCTTATCGCCATAGCTCTCCTTAAGCGCTGCGAAAATCGGTCTCCAGGTGGCCATGGCGCGAAGCCCCGACCAGATGGCGGCCCACGTCAAAACAAATTCAAGGGGGAAGCCCCGAGCGGCGAAATAAATCGGACCTATTACAGACACCAATGGAACAAGAATGTTCATTTAGCGGCGTGCTTCTTGTATAGGCCACGCTTCATCGGCTTTTCTGCCTCTTTGGCTTCGACTAACGCAACGATGTCGCAAATCTCCCAGAGCTTGCCGGTTACGCCAGCGGCCATCGCCGGGGTCATGCGAAGCGCAGCATGGATGCGGACGAAGTTGTAGTACATGAAATGCAGAGCCACGGCGTTGGCGTGAGCCTCCACTTTCTTTGAGAAGCCGTTGGTCAGGCGCGTGAAGCGGCGCATATGCATCCGCATGGTGAGGCTCTGACGATCGGCAAATGACGTGCTGACATGTTTGATGCCTGGGTTGCCCTCGATCCGTTCTTTCCGCGCACCAGTGCATTCGGCGGGACTGTAACGGCCCTTTGCGCTGTCAGGCGACGCGCCATAGAGCTTGATCAGCATGGCGTAGTCGATGTCGCCGCCGGCGCCTTCAACAGCCTCTAGATGGGCTCTATGGCCGTCGCTTGTCATCTGGACGCGGTTAGCGAGGCGGCGAGAAAGATCGTCTATGAACGCCATGGCGTATTCATTGTCGCGTCCGCCGACCAGCCAAGACATGACAAGCTTGGTATCGGCGTCGAGGGCCGTCCATGTCCACGTGTCGCCAGCGCCTTCCAGAGCCGCCTTAGCAGTCGCGACGTTCTTTTGCTTGGCGTAGGTGAATGACCAGATTTCATTGACCTGAATGCGCTTGCTGATCAGGTTGCGGAGGGCGCGGTCCTGATAGGCGGCGCACACCGCGCCTGCGTCCGACAGGAGCTTGGCGATGGTATTCTTGCTAGTACCCATGAGGCGGGTAATCGCGCGGATAGACTGACCTTCGCAGAGAAGGTGTAGGATACGTGCGCGGTCTGAAGGGGCAAGCTTGTGCATACCCCTCCGATATGGCACTTATGCTTGAGCGCCAAGCATGAAAGTCAATTTAAAATCAGCAATCCGCGTTTAGGAGGTCAGGCAGCTGTATCGCCGGCCTTCGATTTACGGGCGCCCGGTGATTGCCTCGTCTCACTTCCGAATCCGCCTTCTGCCGGTTCCTGATCGACTCGCCGATCTTCTTCCCCACCACCATCCACCGATGTTCCGCTGCCGTCCTGTTCACTACTTTCACCCTCGGTTCCTTGGTCATTTGCTGCTACTCCTGTTTGGTTGATGCGCGTCAACGCGATAACGACGCCGGGAGTTCCTTCTTCGTAAGCGGGGTCTCCAAGCAAGCCTGTGATTTGATAGAGTGCTTCAGAAGGAAATCGGACAGCGTCAAAAAGGTTGCTCGCTTCTTCAACATCAATGATGAAGTCATGCGATGGATAGCCGTAGACTAGCTTGAACACCGACTGCCCCGATGCATTACCTGAAGTTTGGACAAGCCGCACACCATATTCAAAGGCTACGTTGAGATCGCGGTTTTCGCTTCCGACGACCTCTGGGTTAATCTGGGCATACACTGGCGCCATCATTGTCGACGCCATGGACGCGGCTAGCTCTGAGGCCAGCTTAAAGCTTGCGTTTCCACCACTCCTCAGTGTGATGCTCATCATTAGACGTTCATAAAGTTCAAACGAAGCATCTGCCATGGCATCAAATGCTGATCGCGACAGGAGCCCGGATTTGCGGGAAGCTATTTCGTTTTGCTTGAACAATTGGACATCTAGCGGACCGAGTTCTGAGAACGGGTCCATAAAAATCATGCTCGCACCAAGCACAATCAACGTGCCGGCACTCTTGCAGCGACTAGGCGTAAAGACCGCAAAGTGCTTGTACTGGGTTTGGAATAGCCGGGCGATCTGATAGGCGGAATTGGCAAGACCACCGTTCGTGACCAGGATCAGTAGAGCGCGGTCCCGACGCTTGTTTTCCGTGACATGTTGCGTTATCGCTCCGAAGCCTTCGTCGTCGATAGGAGCAGAATAAAAATAAATGTCTGCGTCATACTCTGCCTCGGCGGCGTCGATAATCTCGTTCCATTTTTCAGCAACCTCATTACTCATTTTTTGGTGCCCTTTGTGCCCCAGCGCGCTTGCGCCGCCCGACGTGCGATATCTGCTCTCTGCTCTGGTGACAAAGCTTTAGCTCGTGCCTTGCCGCCCTTAAGGCCGCCTTTACGGCCCATTAGAACGGCTGCCAAATCCCTCCCATCATCCAACATAAGACGATCAGGCGTTTCGCCGGCCGCAATATCTGCTATGAGTTTGGCCAACTGATTGGGATCTCGTGGCCGTCGCGTGCGCTTTGTTTCATTCATAACGGGCATATGCACATGCTTGAGCGTGCATGCATAGTCCCTCAAGCATAAGTTCCAATTTCAAACTGAGACACTACCGCCCAAGCTGCCGACTTGTGTCGGCGGATTGTCCGGCACTATGTTCAAGCGGCATAGCCGGAGGATCTGCCGATGCCACAACGCCCCTATGATGAGCGCCTGCTCCGTCAGGCGTTCGAAGTCGCGCGCAAGGCCCGCGATGCCGGCGAACATCCCTTTGGTTCGCTGCTCGCCGACAAGGACGGCAATGTGTTGCGCGAGCAGCCCAACGCTTACAAAGCCGGCGGCGGCGACCGCACCGCTCATGCCGAAAGGCTGCTGGCCTCGTGGGCAGGGATGAATGTCAGCCTCGAAAAGCTGT
The DNA here is from genome assembly GCF_040318565.1 of Mesorhizobium sp. M1142. Classification (NCBI taxonomy): domain Bacteria; kingdom Pseudomonadati; phylum Pseudomonadota; class Alphaproteobacteria; order Hyphomicrobiales; family Phyllobacteriaceae; genus Mesorhizobium; species Mesorhizobium sp. M1142. The sequence goes on along the minus strand of NZ_JAMYMK010000013.1, from coordinate 70,448 downwards.
CCTCCTGCACGCTCTACACTTCGGCCGAACCTTGCGCGATGTGCTCCGGGACAATCTATTGGGCGGGCATTGGACGGGTCGTCTTTGGGCAGAGCGAACACGACCTCAAGCGGGTGACGGGTGCACATGTCGAGAACCCCACACTCGACCTGCCCTGCAGGATCGTCTTCGAAGCCGGGCAGCGTCCGACTGAAGTCATCGGCCCGCTGCTTGCCGATGAAGCGGCGCAACTGCAGGCCGAATTCTGGAAAGACAACTAGCTCAATTGCCGCGCGGCAAACGAGCGGGTGCCAGCCGCAATTCGGGGCTGGCCCAGTGCCGGTTCGCGTCAGTTGCGCCCGTCAGGTCGTCTTGACGTATTTCCGCCAGCTGTGCTCCGGTCGAAAGCCGAGCATGTCGCGTGCCTTGCGGTTGGAGAGCAGCGTCTCGTATTCGCCAAGTTCCCCCTTGACCGGCACATCGGGATAAAACCGCTTCAGCAGTTCGGCTGTCGGCAGATCGGACGAGGTGTCGTCGTTGGCGGCGTTGAACACCTGATAGCCGAGCCCGTCCTTTTCGATGGCGCGCAGCGTGATCTGGCCGAGATCGCGCGCGTCGATATAGCTCCAGGCGATGCGCTTGCGGAAACCCGGATCGGCGAACCATTTCGGAAACAGCGAATATTCATGCGGCTCGATGACGTTGCCGATGCGCAAGGCATAAATGTCGGTGCCATCGCGTTGTGCAAACGCCCGCGCGGTCTTCTCGTTGACGACCTTGGACAGCGCGTAGCTGTCCATCGGGTCGACGTCGTACTCCTCGTCGAGCGGGAAATGGGTGGGATCGCGCGGCTCGTTGGCGAAGACCAGGCCGTAGGTCGTTTCGCTGGAGGCGATCACCACCTTGCGGATGCCGAGCTTCACCGCGGCCTCGATGACGTTGTAGGTGCCGAGCGCGTTGATGCGGAACACCTCATTGTCGGGCGTGATCATGATGCGCGGGATCGCCGCGAAATGCACCACGGCATCGACCGGCTGCGAGCGCAGCGACGAGTCGAATTCATGCAGGCCGATATAGCTCGACAGCGCATTGAACACCTGCCCGCTGTCGGTGATGTCGGTGATCAGCGTGCGCACCTTGGGATTGTCGAGCGGCTTGGTGTCGATGTTGAGCACCTGGCAGCCCTGCTCGACCAGATACTGCACGACGTGGCGCCCGGCCTTGCCGCTGCCGCCGGTGAACATGATCCGCTTCGTCATTTTGCTCTCCACATTCCCTAAGATTCATGTGTATTGTCAGACAATATCGAACTCTGCAATCGCCTGCCACGGCGAGCGGCAAAAACCCGCTTCAACAATTCGCCGGCAAGCTGCAGCGCCGTCATCCATCATTGCAAATAGGACGAAATGACATGAACACGACCGCCGCGAGCGAAAAGATCGGCTTCATCGGGCTTGGCCTGATGGGGCACGGGATCGCGAAGAACATCGTCGACAAGGGCTATCCGCTGACGTTTCTCGGCCGCAAGAACCGCGCGCCGGCGGAAGACCTGCTCGGCCGCGGTGCCAAGGAAGCGGCGACCTCGCGCGACGTCGCGGCGGCATCGACGGTTGTCTTCATCTGCGTCACCGGCTCGCGCGAGGTCGAAGCCATCATCCGCGGCCCAGGCGGTCTCAAGGAAGGCCTGAAGCCGGGATCGGTTGTCGTCGATTGCTCGACATCGGATCCTGTCTCGACGGTGACGCTGGCCGCCGAACTCAAGGGGCTCGGCGTCGATTATGTCGATGCCCCGCTCAGCCGCACCCCGAAGGAGGCTTGGGAAGGCACGCTCGACGCCATGGTCGGCGCGCCCGACGCGGTCTTTGCCCGGCTGAAGCCAGTGCTCGAAACCTGGGCCGGGCGCATCGTCCATATCGGCGATACCGGCGACGGCCATCGCATGAAGCTGCTCAACAATTTCATCTCGCTCGGCTACGCCGCGATCTATTCCGAGGCGCTGGCGCTGGCGCAGAAGGTTGGCATCTCGCCGCCGCGCTTCGACAGCGTCATCCGCAACGGCCGCATGGATTGCGGCTTCTACCAGACCTTCATGCGCTGGACGCTGGAAGGCGACCGCGACGCGCACAAATTCACCATCGCCAACGCCTTCAAGGATCTCACCTATCTCGAATCGATGGCGGGTGCTGCCGGCATCGCCAACCCGCTCGGCAACGCCACCAAGAACGCCTTCGCCGGCGCCTTTGCCACCGGCCCCGCCGATCAGTACGTGCCGATGCTGGCCACGCACATCGGCAAGGTCAACGGCGTCGACCTCATGCCGACAAAAGATGGGAAAAAGCAGACGATCTGAGAACGTTGGGATTAACGCCTGGGAGTGTCGCAACTGCAAACGTTCGCTGCCGACCAGCTACATCCGCCAATCTCCAACGCTGGCGATTAGCATATGACACCACACCTTCGTCATCCCAGGGCGGAGCAGGAGCGAAGCGACGTCGCGCAGACCCTGGGATGACGAAGGGAGGGTTTCGGCTAATCTCCTAAATTTGCGATTTGCGACTAACGGAAATGATCGACCTTCGTTGCTGGTTGACCCGACTTACACGCAGTTGGCCGAGAAACGATCGAATCAGCGCCGAAACCGGCCGATAACGTCGGTATTGGCGAGAAGTCTGTGCACCAAAGCACGCGCACTTCCGATCGGAAGAAGCCGGAAACAAAAACCCGCCTCGGCGGGCGGGTCGTTGGAGCCAATTGGCACCATACGCAAATTAGTAGCATAGCTGCCGGCACAAAGCAAGAACAAAATAGCTGCGAAGGCAAAAAAGTCCGAATTCCTGTCCCACCCGAGGTCGCCGCCCCTCATTGCTTGGCCCTAAGGTTGGTGATTGGCGAAAGCCGAAGTGGCATCCAATCTCCCCCTCTATTGCGCTGGGCAATCGCATTTGGATTCTTACGAAGATGGACCCCCACCCTAACCCTCCCCACAAGGGGGAGGGAACGCTGCCGCGCGCCCTTACTTCCCCTTTTGGCGCCGAAAGGCAGGCAATTTGCCGAGGTCAGCGCCAACGGAAGTCTCCCTCCCCCTTGTGGGGAGGGGTTAGGGGTGGGGGTACGTCGTAGAGCGAAAGCCTCGGCTTGCTATCTGCGATGGCCCCCTCGTGGGCGAGATGTCCGGCAGGACAGAGGGGGCGCGAAGGAATGCGAGTTTTGCAATCGTTCTGAGCAACGCCGCCCTGTGCAACCATCACCGCCGCGACCGGCCGATGACGTCGTCGGTGTTGGCGAGAAGCCTGTGCACCGCGGCACGGGCTGCAGCCGGCCGCTGCAGGCGGATGTTCTTCTCGATCGCCTCATGCAGCCTCTGCGCATGCTGCTGGTCGCTGGTTTCGCGTGTGACGAAAACAAACAGGTGGTCGAGCGCCGATTCGATCAGCACGCCGAGCGGCACCAGCAGATCGTTGCCTGAGGCCCGCAGGATGGCGAGGTGGAACCGCGTGTCGGCGCGGGTGCGCTCCTGCAGGTTGGTCGCCTCGCCCATCTCGCGGCAGGCCTGGCTGATCTCGGCCATCTGCTCGTCGGTGCGCCGCATCGCGGCAAAGGCGCTGGCCTCCGGCTCGATGATGTGGCGGAATTCCTGCACGGTCCTGAGGAACACCTCGCGGTCCGGCGAGGTCGCGTACCAGGCCAGCACGTCGCGATCGAGCAGGTTCCAGCGCTCCTTCGGCTCGACCCAGCTGCCGATTTTCGGGCGTGACGCCAATAGGCTCTTGGCCATCAGCATCTTGATCGCCTCGCGCACCGCCGAGCGGCTGACGTCGAAGGTCTCCGACCATTTGGCTTCGTTGGGCAGGATGGTTCCCGGCGGATAGTCGCCGCGCACGATCCTCAGCCCGATTTCATTGGCGAGCGAGGCATGCACGCTCGAGCCGGGAAAGTGTGCGGCGTCGGCACGCCGAACGCCGGCCGGCCGCCCAGGCTCTGCCTTCAACTTGGCGGGTCGCTTTTTTGATTTCGCGTCCGGCATTCGTATTCCCCGGCAGCTGCTTGTCGAAAGCCTGAATTCAGGGCACGACAAAGCAGCGGCCTACGCTCCAAAGCAGCGTCGCCTCGTGCGTTTGTATGGACGATGCGTAACGGGGCGCCCGACGGGCGCCCCGAAACTGCGAACCTACTTCTGGATGCAGGTGTCGACGGTGTCCTTGGTGCATTCGTCGAGGCCGGTGAACACCGGATCGGCGACCGGCTTGCCGTCGACCAGGTCGATCATCACCGAGGGCGCCTTGTAGCCCATCTCGAACGGCCGCTGGCCAACCAGTGCGGTCACCAGCCCGTCACGAGCAATCGCCACCTCGTCGCCGATCGTGTCGGCGGCGCCGATGACGAAGGCGTTGCTGGCGATCTTGTCGGCCATCGGCTTGAACAGGTCGCGGTAGGGCTGCGGAGCGCCGAACAGCGGCCAGCCGCCCATGATGCCGAAGGCGTCGAGATCGGGATTGGCGGCGAGGATGTCGGTCATCGCCTGCACGCCCTTGGCGCCGTCGTCATTGGTGAACACCGGGCAGCCGGCAACTTCCGTCCAGCCGCCTTCGCCCGCCAGCGCCGCGAGGCCGTCCTTGCCCGACAGCGCGTCACGCATGCCCTGCGCGCGGCGCAGGATGTTGTCGGCGGCCGGATTGCCTTCGATGGTGCAGATCTTGCCGCCATTCGGCTTGGCCTTCTTGATGTATTCGCCGATCTTGTGACCCATCAGGTAATTGTCGGTGCCGAGATAGGTCTTGCGCAGCGCCGCATCTTCCTTGCTGAGGTCGGCGTCGAGGGTCATGATCGGGATCGACGGATTGGCGCTTTTGATCGTCTGCGCGATCAGCGGCGCGTTCGATGGCGAAATCGCCATTGCCACCGTATCGGGCTTGCTCAGCATGTCCTGGACGATCTGGGCTTCACCGGCCTCATCCGAGGTCGATGCCGGTCCGGTGTAGAAGCACTCATATTCCGAGCTGGCGTTTTCCTTGTTCCACTTCTCGCAACCCTGGTGGATGGCCTCGAAGAATGGATTGTCCAGACCCTTCACCACGATGACGAGCTGTTTCTTGGCCATAGCCGGCCCGGCACCCAGCGCCATGACGGCGGCGGCAGCGAGCAATAGTGATTTCCTCATGTCAGTCCTCCCTTTGAAACAAACGGACACGGCGTGCCCGCCACACACAGACCGACCCGGAGCAAGATGACAGAGGACGTCGCACTCGTGTCGCCAAGCCAGGTCGATAAGCATTTTCATATTCAGTCTCAGACCGGCACCGACAGATATCGCTGGTTACCAAATCCCTGACCGACAAACCCTCACCGATTTCCTTCCGGCAACCCGGGGGCTCGGCGCAAGCTCCTCCGACACTTAGCTAATATCGCCTTGTCACCGACGTCAATGCTATTTGTCCTACAAAACTGATTTTTCGAAAGAAGCCGTGGTTGACGCCAAGGAGGCTTATGCGTAAATGGGCAAAATCGCTGCTTCCGGGAGGAACTGGGGAGAGCGAATGGCCGCGGCAGAACCGCAGGCCGCAAAGCACGGGGAGGCAAGAAGGCTGGTGGCGGTTCTCGAACTCACCAACATTTCGAAGCATTTTGGCGCCATCCAGGCGGTCAACGACGTTTCGTTGTCGATCGAGGCCGGACAGGTTGTCGGCCTGATGGGCGACAACGGCGCCGGCAAGTCGACGCTGGTCAAGATGATCGCCGGCAATTTCCCGCCGAGCCATGGCACGATGCAAATGGACGGCAAGGAGCTGATCCTGCACAAGCCGGTCGAGGCGCGCCAGCACGGCATCGAAATCGTCCATCAGGACCTGGCACTGTGCAACAATCTGACGGCCGCCGCCAACGTCTATCTCGGCCGCGAATTGCGCCGCGGCCTCGGGCCGCTTCGCATCCTCGACTATGCCGCGATGTACAAGCGTGCCGGCCAGATCTTCGCCGAGCTGAAATCCGAAACGCGCCCGCGCGACCTGGTCAAACAAATGTCGGGCGGCCAGCGGCAAGCGGTGGCGATCGCCCGCACCATGCTTTCGCAGGCCAAGATCGTGCTGATGGACGAGCCTACGGCGGCGATCTCGGTGCGCCAGGTCGCCGAGGTATTGAACCTGATCCGCCATTTGCGCGACCAGGGCATCGCTGTCGTGCTGATCAGCCACCGCATGCCCGACGTCTTTGACGTCGCCGACCGCGTCATCGTCATGCGGCGCGGCCGCAAGGTCGCCGACAAGACGATCGCATCGAGTTCCCCGGAAGAAGTCACCGGACTCATCACCGGCGCCATCGAACAGGTATGATTGACGCCTCAACCATGAGTAAAAAAGGTCGATAATGGCAGTCACCCTTGATCAGACGATCGCGCATAAGCAGCACACCTTGCTGAGCAAGGTGTTTGCCAGCCAGACCTTCTGGGTGGTGATCGCGGTCATCCTCGCCTGCCTGTTCCTGTCGGTGGCAACGGATTCCTTCGCCACGACCAAGAACCTCTACAACATCACCCGCAACGTCACCTTCGTCGCCATCGTCGCGCTCGGCATGACCTTCGTCATCATCACGGGCGGTATCGACCTGTCGGTCGGGTCGGTGCTTTGCCTTTGCTCGATGGTGCTGGCCGTGACCATGCATGCCGGCTACGGTATCGAGATCGGCATTGGCGCTGCGATCGCGACAGCGCTGATCATCGGCGCCTTCAACGGGGTTCTGATCGCCTATCTCGGCTTTCCGCCCTTCGTGGTGACGCTCGGCATGCTGTCGATTGCGCGCAGCCTTGCCATGGTCGCCTCCAACAACACCGTCGTCTTCCAGTTTGGGCCGGACCACGACAAGCTGCTGGCGCTGGGCGGCGGCGCATGGGTGTTCGGCATCGCCAATCCGGTGCTCTACATGATCGTGCTCGCGTTGATCACCGGCTTTGTGCTGCGCTGGACGAAATTCGGCCGGCACATCTTCGCCATCGGCGGCAACGAGCATGCGGCGACGCTGACCGGCGTTCCGGTGCGCCAGATCAAGGTCGTCGTCTACATGATCTCGGCACTGGCGGCTGGCCTTGCCGGCATCATCCAGACCGGCTGGCTGGGCGCGGTCACCACCAATCTCGGCAACGGCATGGAGCTTCAGGTGATCGCCGCCACCGTCATCGGCGGCGCCAACCTGGCCGGCGGCATGGGCACCGCTTTCGGCGCGGTCGTCGGCGCGGCGCTGATCGAGGTCATCCGCAACAGCCTCGGCCTGCTCGGCATCAATGCCTTCTGGCAAGGCGTGTTCATCGGCGGCGCCATCCTGCTCGCCGTGCTGTTTGACCGCATCCGCAATTTCAGGCGCAACGACTGAATATTCGGCCGGATCTCGACGCTGAAGCAGATCGTTCGCTAGTCGAATTGCCGGCCCCGAGGCCTCGCTGGCGCTGGTCGCCGGCCGACCGCATCGGTCTTGCCATAGCGGCCTGGAAACGCTCGCCTTCCTCCTATCGCCGAGTCTGAAAATCCGCCGGAGCGGCGCATGGCCGGCGCCCGGACGTGCACATGCGTCTTGACGCAAGCCCAAACTGAGCCGCACAATCGCCCGCAGCAGGCGAAGGGAGGCCAGTCGCCTGCGGGAGGATATACCCATGACGGAAGCGATCAGGCTCTACTGGGGCCGGTTCGGACATGTTTCTGTCCTGAACGTCGCCAGCGACTTCGTCACCCATGCCCATGTCGAGGCGCATATCATCATCTGGCTGGAAGGCACGGCCGGCGAGATGACCATCGGCCGCGAGACGGTGCGGCTTGGACCGGGCACCGCCGCCGGCATCAATTCCTTTCAGCCGCACAGCCACGCTTTGTCCCGCGACGGCCGGCCCGGCCTGTTCCTCGCCTTCTACATCGATCCGGACTGGGCGCGCCGGCGCCGCGACCTGCCCTCCGCTGCGCCGCTGTTCTCGACGCCGACGATCGTGCTGGAGCCATGGCTGCACAAGGCGGCCGCCAACCTTCTCGACCATCTCAGCGACAATGAAAGCATCGACGACATCGCCAATTACGAGATCGAGCGTTTTATCGACAGCGTGCTCGACGCCGCCGACGCTTCGGCCCCGCCGGTGACGCGCGCCCGTGTCCATACCATGCAGGACTTCCGCGTCCGCAAGGCGATCCAGCTGATGAAAGCCAATGTCTGCGAGCGCATCTGCTTCGACGACGTGGCGCGCAGCGTCGGCCTGTCGCGGCCGCATTTCTTCGCACTGTTCAAGGAACAGACCAATCTGACGCCCAACGTCTATTGGAACACGCTGCGCATGGAGGAAGCGGTGCGGCAATTGCAATGGTCGCAGGAGCCGCTGATCTCGGTCGCCTGCAATCTCGGCTTCACCACGCAGGGCAATTTCTCGCGCTTCTTCCGCGACCATGTCGGCGTCCCGCCGACGCTTTACCGCGAGGCGGCACGGGCGATCAGCTGAGCGCCCGTTTTTCAGACTATTTGATAGGCGTTCAAGACGCATTGATAAGCGCCGCCAAGTCCGCCGCCCTACCCTCCCAGGCAACTGATTTGCGAGGGAACGATCAAATGGCGAAAGTCACCATCTCCAGCGTCATAGACGCGCCGGTCGAAAAGGTCTGGGCACGCATACGCGACTTCAACGGCCTGCCGACCTGGCACCCGCGCATGGTCGAAAGTCATATCGAGGACGGCAAGGATGCCGGCACGATCGGCTGCGTACGCAATTTCCAGCTCGCCAGCGGCGCCCGCCTCCGCGAAAAGCTGCTCGATTTCTCCGACGAGAATTTCCTCGTCAGCTACTCCATCCTGGAGACGCCGCAGCCGCTCACCAACCACAAGGCGACGCTGCAGTTGCGACGGGTGACCGACGGCGACCGTACCTATGCCGAATGGACCGCCAGCTTCGACGCGCCCCCAGAGGAAGCCGACAAGCTGGCCGAAGGCATGGGCGCAAACGTCTTCCAGGGCGGCTTCAACGCTCTGAAGGCCCATTTTGCCGGCCAAGGTTGAACTGGACTGAGCTGACAAACAGGAGCGTTCCATGACGCTTGCACTGCAGACTTTCCCGACGGTGAAGGACGCCGGCGCGGCGCTGAAAGCCGCTGGCGCCCGCTATCTCGGTGGCGGCACGCTGGTCGTGCGCGCCGCCAATGAAGGCGATGTGTCGATCTCCGGTTTCGTCAGGTCGACCGAACCGGCGCTGTCGGCCGTCGCCGTTTCCGATAACGAGGTCCGCATTGGCGCTTCGGTGACCATGGCGGCGATCGCCCGCCATCCGGATCTCGCCCCCCTGGCCCACGCCGCGCGCGTCGTCGGCGGACCGGCGATCCGCAACATGGCGACGGTGGGCGGCAATCTCTTCGCGCCGACACCTTACGGTGATTTCACCGTTGCGCTGCTGGCTCTGGACGCAACCGTCAGCACCGGTGACGGCGAGCTGCCGATTGAGACATTCCTGGCAAAGCGCGAGAGCAATGACGCCATCGTCACGGCGGTCGGCTTCACGCTTCCGAAGGAAGGCGGCTTTCGCTTCCTGAAAGTGTCGAGGGTCAAGCCAAAGGGCGTCTCGGTGCTGAGCATCGCCACCGTGCTGGAACAGGCACCGGACGGCACCGTGTCGTCAGCGCGGATCGCGTTCGGCTGCATGGCCGACCGGCCGATCCGTGCCAGGGCGGCGGAGAAAGCCTTGATTGGCCGCAAACTCACCGCAGACGGCATTGCACCGGCACTGGCTGTTGCCCGCGACGGCACTTCGCCCCCAACCGATCCAATCGCCAGTGCCTGGTATCGCAACGAAGTCCTGCCGGTCCATCTCGCCCGGCTGCTGCTCGCCTGAAAGCCCATGGCGCGCATGTCCGTCTGGCTGCGGCGCAAGGAGTAAAAAGATGGCAAAGGTCCCGGTTCAGTTCACGCTCAATGGTGCGGAGAAAGCCGAGTTCATCGACAGCGGCACGACGCTGCTTCACGCGCTTCGCGACAAGATCGGCGACACCTCGCCGAAGGGCGGCTGCCATCAGGGCACCTGCGGTGCGTGCTCGGTCATCATCGATGGCGAACTCAGGCTCTCCTGCCTGACGCTGGCAGAGGCCTGCAATGGTGCGACTATCACCACAACATCAGGGCTTTCGGAAGGCGGCGTGCTGCATCCGCTGCAACGCGCTTTCCTCGATGCTTTCGCCACGCAATGCGGTTTCTGCACACCGGGCATGATCATGGCAGCCAAGGTGCTGCTCGATCACACGCCGAACCCCAGCCGCGAGGATGTGGTCGAGGCGCTGTCGGGCAATATCTGCCGCTGTACCGGCTACGAGCCGATCATCCAGGCGGTGCTGACCGCCGCGCAGTCCAATTCGCAGAACGCGGCTTGAGGGGGTTAAGAAAATGGAACTCCGCAAGAGCTATTTCGCCGACCAGCGCAAGGACGATCTGCACGAGATCGGCCAGCCGCGGCCACGTTCGGATTCACCCGGCCATGTCACCGGCAAGACCACCTATTTCGCCGACCGCAATTTTCCCGGCATGCTGCATTTGAAGATGGTGCGCAGCCCGCACCACCACGCCCGCATCCGCAGCATCGACATATCCGAAGCGGAAAAGCACCCAGGCGTCGTCAAGGTGCTGACCGCCAAGGATGTGCCACACAATGTCTACACCATCCTGATCCTGATCCAGATCGGGCCGGAGGACGAGACGGTGCTGGCCGACGGCAAGGTGCGCTGGAAGGGCGAGGCGGTGGTGGCGGTGCTGGCCGAGACCGAGCGTGCCGCCCAGGAAGCCGCCGCCAAGGTCAAGGTCGATTACGAGGTGCTGCCGGCCGTCTTCGACATGGACGAAGCGCTGAAGCCCGGCGCGCCGATCGTCAACGAATATCACGGCCGCAATTATTACCTCTACGACAGCGGCGAATGCCGCAAGGTGCGCTTCGGCGATGTCGAGGCGGGCTTTGCCGGAGCCGACCACGTGCTCGAACAGACCTACCAATCTTCACCGATCGAGCATGCGCCGACCGAGACGACAGGCTGCATCGTCGCACCCGAGGGTAACGACCGCTTCACCTGCTACACCAACACGCAGGCGATGTTCTTCACCCTCGACAACACCTCGATCATCCTGCAGATGCCCGGCAACAAGCTGCATTTCGTCGGCGGCACCGTCGGCGGCGGCTTCGGCGGCAAGGTCGACGTCATCGTCGAGCCGATCGCCATCCTTGGCGCCAAAATAACAGGACGACCGGTCTGTTTTATCTACAGCCGCGAGGAAGAGATGCAGATTTCCTCGCCGCGCGCCGCCGAGAAGGTCGTCATCAAGGACGGCGTCATGAACGACGGCCGCATCGTCGCGCGCAAAGTGACCGGCTACACCGATGCCGGCGCCTATTCGCGCCATTCGCCCTACGGCGCGCAGAAGGGCGCAGGCCACTATCCCGGCCCGTATACGATCCCGAACGTCTGGATCGACACTTATTGCGTCTACACCAACCGCACCCCGTCCTCGGCGATGCGCGGTTTCGGCGTCACCATCGGCGATTTCGCGCTGGAGGTGCAGATGGACAAGCTCGCACGGCTGATCGGCATGGACCCGCTCGAATTCCGCTTCATCAACGCCTACCGCGACGGCGACATGAAGGCGCATCGCCAGCCGACCGAGGGAGCGGCGCTGATCGAGTGCATGCAGGAAGCCTCACGCGCCGCCAACTGGCCGGTGGCGGAGAAGTTCATGGCGATGTCGTCTTACGCGAAGGGAGCTTGAGATGGCGATCAGGCGCGGACGCGGCGTTGCCGCGATCAACTATCCGACCGGCATGAATCTCGGCGGCGACCCGACCCAGGCGCTGGTTCATTCGACGCCGACCGGCAATTTCATGGTGACGCTGTCGAGTGTCGACCTTGGCCAAGGCATGAAGCAGATCATGGCGCAGATCTGCGCCGAGACGATCGGCGTGCCGACCGACCGTGTCGTCGTAGACACCGCCGACACCGACACTGGTCCGCACTGCATGGGCACCTTCGCCTCGCGTGGCACGCACCGCGCCGGCAACGCGGTCATCCAGGCGGCCAGGGAAGCCCGCCAGGTGATGTTGGAAGTAGCGGCCGAGGAGCTGGAGGTGAATGCGTCGGACCTCGAGACTGATGGCCAGGGCAACATCCTGGTCAAGGGCGCGCCGCAGAAATCGATCTCGATCTTCGATGTCGCGCTGTCGGCGCATTTCAAGCGCGGCCGCTCGATTTCCGGCCGCGGCATGTTTTTGATCCCCCGCTCCTATCCCGAAAAGGAAACCGGCGCGATGAAGCCGTCGACCTGCTACGCCCACGCCTGCACGGTTGCCGAGGTCGAGGTCGATGACGAGACCGGCGAAGTCACCGTGCTGACGGTGAAGAACGTCTTTGAGATCGGCCGCGCGCTGAACCCGAAAATGGTCGAGCAGCAGCTCGTCGGCGGTTCGTGGATGGGCATCAGCCATGCTCTCTACGAAACGACCGAGCCCTATTATCCCAACCGCGACCATGGCGGCACCGACTTCAACCAATATCTGATGCCGGGTCCTGGCGATCTCGCGCAAACCGAGATCATCGTGCTGGAGAGGCCCTCGGCCGACGGGCCGTACGGCGCCAAGGGGCCGGGCGAAATGTGCGCCAACCCGCAAATCCCGGCGGTGGCCAACGCCGTCTTCGACGCCGTCGGTGTTCGCATCGACACGCTGCCGATCACGCCGGAGCGCATCCTGCGGGCGCTGAAGGCGCAAGCATCGAACTGAGTGCTGGAAATGCCCAAGAGAAGCGCCCGGACTTCAAGCGCAGAGACAGTCGCGACCTCGCCGGAGGCGATGGCGTCCCGCCTCGCCGCCTCGCGCTATCTCGCCGATGAAAGCCTGGCCACCGCAATCTTCCTGGCGATCAGGCTGGGTAAGCCGCTGCTGCTCGAAGGCGCGCCCGGCGTCGGCAAGACCGAAGCGGCGAAGGCGATAGCCGAACTGCTCGGGCGCGATCTGGTGCGGCTGCAATGCTATGAAGGCATCGACGCCGCACATGCGCTATACGAGTGGAACTACCAGCGCCAGCTGCTCGCCATCCGCCATGCCGGCGAGCACGAGGTCGACATCTACGACGACCGTTTCCTGATCGCGCGGCCGCTGCTGCAGGTGCTGAAGGCGCCGGAAAAGCGCGTGCTGCTGGTCGACGAAATCGACCGTTCCGACCATGAATTCGAAGCGCTGCTGCTGGAGTTCCTGTCCGATTTCCAGATCAGCATTCCCGAGCGCGGCACCATTCGCACGACGGCGCAGCCGATCGTCATCCTGACCTCGAACCGCACCCGTGAGCTTGCCGAAGCGCTGCGGCGGCGCTGTGTCTATCACTGGATCACCTATCCCGACGCCATTCGCGAGGCCGAGATCATCATGCTGCGCGCCGGCGACGTCGCCGAGGCCACGGCGCGCGCCGTGGCTTCCGCCGTGCGCGACATCCGCGCGCGTCCGCTGGCCAAGCCGCCAGGCATCGCCGAGGCGGTCGAATGGGCCAATGCCGCCACCATCCTCGAAAAGGGCGGCAGCCCCTGGCCGGAAGCCTTCCGCCGCGCCATCGGCGTGCTGATCAAGGATGAGGAGGACCTTTCCTGCATCGCGCCCGAGCTCGGCAAGATTGTCGAGGAGGCGCTAGCGTGAGCGCGGCGGGCCTGCCTCAAGGGGCAGCACCCTTCCTCGGCTTCGGCCGGCTGCTGCGCCGCTACGGCTTCCCGGTGGCGCCCGAGCAGGTCTCCGGTTTCATGCAGGCGGTTACGCTGCTCGGCCCACGCTCGATGGCCGACGTCCGCGAAGCGGCCCTCGCCACGCTGGCGCCGCCGCCCGACCGCCGCGACGAATTCGAGGCGCATTTCCGGAGCCATTTCTACGGGGATGCCGCGGCGCTGGTCGAAGGCGACGCCGACGAGGAAGCCCGCATCAAGGACGACGGCAAAACCAGCAAACAAGAAATCGAAGTGGTCCGCCAGGAGGAAGGCGGCGAACTGTCTTCGGCCAGCGAACAGTTGAGCGTCCGCGAGTTCCAGCGCGATCGCGACGGGCTTGCCGCCTTCCGCCGCAAGCTCGCCACCGCTTTGCCCGCCCGCCGGTCCTTCCGCACCGTGCGCACGCATGCGCGCGGCAAGCTCGACCTGCGCCGCTCGCTGCGCGAAATCGTCAGTGCCGACGGCGATATCCCCTCGCCGCTGCTGCGCCGGCGGCAGACAGTGCCGCGCAAGCTTCTCATCCTGATCGACGTGTCGGGCTCGATGAAGCACTACACATCGGACTATCTCAAGCTGGCACACGCGGCGGTGCAAGGCGCCGACCGGGCGGAGGTCTTCACTTTCGGCACACGGCTGACCCGCATCACCTCGGCGCTGCGTATTCGCGACCGCGACCAGGCGCTGGCCCGCGCCGCTGCCCAGGTCGACGACTGGGACGGCGGCACCCGCATGGGTCCAACGCTGCTAGCCTTCCTCTCGGTGCCGCGCTTCTCCGCCTTTGCACGCGGAGCGGCAATCGTCATCCTGTCGGATGCGCTCGAGCGCGGCGATCATGCCGAGCTGGAAATGGCGATGCGCCGGCTGCTTGCCCGCGCCTTCCGACTCTCCCTGGCGACGCCGTTGGCCGGCGATCCGCGTTTCCAGCCGGCAACGGCAGCACTTCGCGCCATCCTGCCGATGCTCGACGACCTGGTCGACGGCTCGTCCATCGCGGGCCTCACCGATTTCATCCTGTCGCTCGCCCGCCCCGCCCCCGTGGCCGCGGCAATCTGGAAGAGGGTTTCGTGATGCAGAAGGCGATCGACGCGCATTTCCACATCTGGCGCCAAAAGGACCAGCCGTGGCTGGTCGGGCCGATGGTCCCGCGCATCTTTGGCCCCTACGAGCCGATCCGCCGCGACTATCCGATCGAGGAATTCCTTGCCGACCAGAAAGGCTCGGGCGTCGAGAAGGCGGTCTATGTCCAGACCAACTGGGCCAAGGAGGATTTCGAGAACGAGGTCGCCTTCCTGCAGAAGACCGCGGAAGAAACCGGCTGGCCGCACGCCATCGTCGGCTATGCCGACATGACCGTGGACGACGTGCGTTCCCAGATCGACCGGCTGATCAAATACCCGCTGCTGCGCGGCGTGCGCATGCAGCTGCACTGGCACGAAACGCCGGCCTTCCGCTTCGCCGCCTCGGCCGATCAGATCATCGACCCGAAGGTGCGGGCTAATGTCGCGCGGCTCAAGGATTACGGCCTGTCCTTCGACCTGCAGCTTTTCCCCGCCCAGATGAAGGATGGGCTGACGCTCGTCGGCGAGAACCCCGAGACCAATTTCATTCTCACCCACGCCGGCATGCTGACCGGCATGGAGCCCGAAACCACCGAGGCCTGGAAGGCAGGGCTGCGCACGCTGTCAGCGGCGCCCAACCTCTATGCAAAGCTGTCCGGCCTCGGCACCTTCGTCCACCGTAACGATCCGGCGCTCATCGGCTATATCGTCGACAATGCCATCGACATCCTCGGCAGCGATCATCTGACGTTCGGCTCGAACTTCCCGATCGAGAAACTGTGGACCAGCCACGCCGAGCTGATCAGGGCGCACCGGCAGGCCGTGGCAAAACACGGCGCGACCGCCGAGGCGGATGTCTTTTGGAACACGGCGGAGAAGATATATCGGCCGGTGTAGCGCCGCCCTTTTCTTCTCCCCTTGTTGTGGGAGAAGGAAAAGCTCCCCGCCTCCGCCGACACAGGACGGACAACTGCGGCCGATTTCAGCTCCGCAAAACATGGCCCGAGACCTCGGCGCCGGCAGCGTTCGGCAACGCCAGGAAGCGACACGAGGCGACGAGCCCGATTGCGCCGATCGCCAGGAAGGCAAGTCGGAAGTCGATCAGATCGAGCGCCGCAGCGCCCCTGGCGATCTGCGACAGGTTGAGCAGTGCCGCCGCCACCGCCACGCCGAACAGCATCGCCACCTGTTGCAGCATGCTGGACAATGTCGCCGCCGAGCTGCGCTGCGGTGAGGCCACATCGGCGAAGGCCAGTGTGTTGAGCGCGGTAAACTGCATCGAACGCGACAGTCCGGCGATCAGCATCAGGACCACCACCAACGCTTGCGGCGTCTGCGGCGAAAGCGCCGCGCAGGCCATGATCGACAAGGAGGCGATCACCCCGTTGACGATCAGCACCGAACGGAAGCCGAAGCGCCTCAGCGTCGGCGTCGTCACCGCCTTCATGCCGAGATTGCCGAAGAAATAGGCCAGGATCATCACGCCCGCATCGATTGGGCTCAGTCCGAAGCCGACCTGGAACAAAAGCGGCAGCAGGAACGGCGTGGCGTTGATGGCGATCCGGAAAATCGTGCCGGCCGACAGCGTCGAGATGGCGAAGGTCTGCACCTTGAAAGCTGTGAGATCGAGCAGCGGATGGTTGGCGCGTCGCAGATGCCGCACAGCCAGCCAGCCGACCAAAATGCCCGTGCCGAGCAGTGCCACGGTTGGCAAGGCACCGTCTTGCGGATGCGCGATGCGCTCGAGGCCGTAGAGCATCGAGGCGAGCCCCACCGAGGTCAGCAGGAAGCCCGGCCAGTCGAGCGGCTTGGCTCCGGCTTCGCGGTCGCCGGGAATAAAGCGGGCGACCAGCGCCAAACCGGCAACCCCAAGCGGGATGTTGATGAAGAAATTCCAGTGCCAGGAGAAATAAGTGGTGATGAAGCCGCCAAGCACCGGCCCGACCACCGGCGCAAACAGCGCCGGCCAGGTGATCAGCGCCGTGGCGTTGAGAAGCTCGGATTTCGGCGCATTGCGCAGCACCAGGATGCGGCCGACCGGCGTCATCAGCGCGCTGCCCAGGCCCTGCACCGCGCGGGCGGCAACGAACTCGGCCAGGTTCTGCGAGATGCCGCAAACGAGCGAGGCCAATGTAAACAGGGCGATCGCAACGAGGAAGATGTTGCGCGCGCCAAAACGGTCGGCGAGCCAGCCGGACAGCGGCACGAACACCGCCATGGTCAGCATATAGACGGTGATGCCGATGCTCATCGCCACCGCCGCCACGCCGAAGGATTCTCCCATCTGCGGCAGCGAGGTCGAGATGATGGTCGAATCCAGAAGCTGCATGAAAAAGGCGACGGCGACGATCAGCGCCACCCGCCGGGCTTGCCGCGCCGTCGCGGTTTCCGGCAAGGCTTTGTTTTCGGGAATGGCGGTCATGCGCAGAACTGTCCGAAGGGGAATTTTCACCCGCTCCATCAGCAACCGCGCAATTGTCCGGCAAACCGATGACGCACCGGTTTCAACAGCATCTGGCCGGTGCCGTCCAGACCTGGTCCAACAAACTTTCGTGTGGCATCGCAGCCGGCCAAGCGATGACCTGGCCCTGGCGCCGAACCGGCTTTTTACGATCCGCGATGGCGCTTCGCGCCGCAGGCGGCGTGTCTCATGCGGCTTCGATCTTCTCCATAAACAGGCTGAGCTGGTCCGGGTCCATGTGCACGACGTGCCTGTCTTCGGGATAGGCCAGGCTGTTCACATCGGCGACATATTCGGAGAAGGCAGCGACGCGTTCGGCCTGCAGGCGATCGTATTCGGCGGCGAAATTGCGATAGACCTTGGAATGGCGCGGCATGTGGCCACGGTTCTGGCCGAGGATGTCGTCGGCGAACAGGTATTGCGCATCGCAGCCGGTGCCCGCCCCCATCGACAGCATGATCAGCGACGTCCGCTCCGAAATCGCCTTGGCCACCTCGACCGGCACCACCTCGATCTCGGCGCCGATCGCGCCGGCGGCCTCCAGTTGCTTCACCGCGTCGAACACCTGCATGGCGGTATCGGCGGTCTTGCCGACGGCCTTGAAGCCGCCAGTCCAGGTGGCGCGTGACGGGATGAGACCGACATGGCCGATTACCGGAATGGCATCGTCGGCCATCCGCTTGATGGTGGCGTAGCCGGCGCTGCAATAGACCGCATCGGCGCTGGCCTTGTAGAGCCGAAACGCCCAGCGGACGAAATCATCTGCTGTGCCGATCTCGAAGAAATTCTCGCCCGGCATGGTGAACAGGCTGGGTGCCGCATCGCGGTATTGCGGATTGAGCACGAGCTCCGGCGGCACCGAGACGATATCGACGCCGGCGCGTTCGGCGGCCTCGGCCTCGTCCATCGTCAGCACGCGCAGCATCGTCAGCTGCCGCTTGCCCTTCATGGCACGCAGGTCTGCGACGGTCGGTCTTTTCCGGCTCATGGATTCTGGTCCCCTTTGCTACGTGACAGAAGGCCGGTCAGGCGATCTGGATCATCACCTTGCCAGCTTCCACCTTGACGGGATAGGTCTGCAGATTGACACAGACGGGAGCCCCTTTGGCCTGGCCGGTTTTGTAATTGAAGCGGCCATTGTGCTTTGGGCATTCGATGATGTCGTCCATCACAAGCCCGTCGGCCAGATGCGCCTTCTCATGCGTACAAAACCCGTCGGTGGCGAAGAATTGATCGTCCGGCGAACGGTAGATCGCGAAGGTGCGGCCGCCATGGTCGAAGCGGATGACGTCTTCCTCGTCGACATCGTCCACGGCGCACGCTTCGACCCAATCGGCCATCTCTGCTTCTCCCGAAATTTCTGCGTTGCGCTGCTGCGGTGCCTATTCAGCCGCCGCCGACATGTTCACTTCGTGGAACTCGCCACGATAGGGCCTGGCCGTTGGCGGCAGTTCGCGCTTGAGGAAATAATCCTCGTACTTGAGCTGCCTGAGCAGGACAGGCCAGACCTCGCGATAGGCATGCCATATCGACGGGTTCGGCTCCGGCAGATCGTGCTTGATCAGTTCGTGCAGCCTGGGCAGCGCGTGGTAAGGCACCATCGGAAACATGTGATGCTCGACGTGATAATTCATGTTCCAGTAGATAAACCGGCTGATCGGGTTCATGTATACGGTCCTGGTGTTGAGCCGGTGATCGACGACGTTGTCGGCCAGACCGATATGCTGCAGCAGGCCGGTCATCACCATGTGCCAGGTGCCGTAGAGGCGCGGCACGCCGATGAGCACCACCGGTATCCACGACCGCATGAAAAGGGCGAGTGCTATCGTGGCGATGTAGATGGCAATATGCCAGCGCGCCGCGATGACGGCCTTGTGCTGTTCCATCTCGGGAACGTAGCTTTTCTCGTCGGGCGTCAGCTTGCCGAACGCCTGGCGTACCAGTGCCGGAAGCGAATAGCGAAAATCGAGGATGCCGGTGAAAGCCAGCGCCGCACGCAAAAGGTCCGGCGGGCGCATCACGGCGATCTCGGCGTCGCGCCCGACGATGATGGTGTCGGTGTGGTGGCGGGCATGGCTCCAGCGCCAGGTCACCGGGTTGCGCATCAGCATGAAGCTGGCGATCTGGTAGACGACATCGTTCATCCAGCGCGTGCGGAAGGCAGTGCCATGGCCGCATTCGTGCCAGCGCGAGTCGCTGGACGAGCCGTAGAGCACGCCGTAGACGAAGAAGAACGGCACGCACCACCAGGTACCCCAGAAAAAGATGGCGCCAGCTGCGGAGCCGAGGATGGCGACGATCCAGATGATCGTGTCGCGGATCGCCGGGCCGTCCGAGCGCTGCATCAACTCCTTGATCGCCTTGCGGGGGACATCCGTGTGGTACCACTCCGCCGAGGCCAGTCCCGTCTCGATCGCCCTGCGCGTGCTTTCGCCGACCAGGCTGTAATCGCGCTTTACCGTGCCAGCCATTGTGACCTCCAATTCCCGATCGGCCGCCAACCCTCCCCGCTCCGGCCGGAACCAGCCTCCCAACTGGTGTCCCGTATCGTCTTCGCCATTATCACGACCTGCCTCCAAGAACAGGAAAACGGCCCGACGGCTGCGGATAATCCTGCTGCGGCTGCCTGGCGATTGCAGCGATCCGGCTTTCGGCGGCGGCGATCTCGCCGGCGCCGTCGAGGACCCGGAACGCCGCATCGTAGGAGCGGCTCTCGCCATGCTCCAGCCAGATCATCTCGCCGCGTTCGCGCGCCGCCAGATTGCCCAGCACATGATGCGTCGACGGCTCGATGCCCAGCGCGTACTGCCCGGCCTGGAAATTCTGCCATTCATAGGCGCAAGGCAACTGGTCCTTGCGCGTGACCACCTCGAAGCCAAGGCCGAGCCTGTCGTTGACCACCGCCACCGGGACTTCGCCGGTGCTGTCGGCGCCGAGTTCATGCTGCCAGACCTGTTCCTTGAATCCCGGTTGCGGCGCCGGCACCGTGCGGTAGCCGACCTTCTGCGCTTCATAGCGCTCGCCGGCATGCCCGGCCCAGACGACGTCGCGGATCGGCGCCAGGTAGCGCGATCCCTCGTCGAGCACCGGATGACTGACATTGATGTGGTAGAAATACATATGCGGCGTACGGTTGAAACCGTGATTGACGACACGGTCCGAAAGCCGGATCTCGTTGCCGCCGACATCGGCCTCGATCCGCCGCAGCAGGTGCAGATCCTCGCCGAATACAGTCGATTGCTGGACGATGCCTTCGGCCCACAACACGCAGCGGTCGCCGTCCCAGGTCTCGCCATAGCCGGTCAGCCGCGCTGGAATGGTGCTGACACGGCCGTGCAGCGAATGGCGTACCGTCTTCTTCGGCGGGTAGTTGTAGGTGTCGGCGGGTACCTCGTTCATGAACAATATATGGTCGAGGCCGCAGGTCAGCAGAAGGCCGGAAAACGACCGCGCCCACGCCAATCCCTCCTCGCCTTCATATTCGTGCAGGCCGGGATGGCGAAAACCGCTCGGCGAGTGCCAGCCGATCGCCTGGCCCCTGAAGTCGCAATCGGCGATATCGAGCGCCCGGTCGACCAGCGCGGTGAAGCGCAGGCCGGAGCCGGTGCGGAATTCGAGCATGCGGATGCCGCGCTCGACGCCGTCGCCAAGCGTCATCAGCCGCACGCCGGCGAACTGCGACAGCATGCCCGAGCGTTCCGAGACCTGCCGGCGCGACAGCGTCTTGCCGTAAAGCTCTACCATGTGACGGCCAGTTCTTTCACTTTGCTCCGGTCCTTCACTTCGCTCTCGTCTCCTTGAGCAGGGCCGATATGTCGGCACCGGTGATGATGCTTTCCACGGTCAGCAGATCGGTATCGGCGACCGTCTGCTCGGCGACGATCTCGCCGCGGCGCATGACGATGATGCGATCGGCGACCTGGAAGACGTGATGGATGTTGTGGGTGATCAAAAGCACCGAGTGACCGGCGTCGCGCACTTCCTTGACGAAGCGCAGCACGCCGTGCGTTTCCTCGACGCCGAGATTGTTGGTCGGCTCGTCGAGGATGATGACCTTGGCGGCGAACTGCATGGCGCGCGAGATGGCGATCGACTGACGCTCGCCGCCTGACAGCGTGCTGACCAGCGCATCGGCGTCGAGTTTCTTCGAGATGCCGACGCGCTTCAATAGAGCCGACGCAGCATCGCGCAATCGAGCGAGATCGAGCGGCGCGAACACGCCAAGCCATTTGAGATTGACCGGCTCGCGGCCGAGGAAAAGATTGCGCGCAATGCTGAGATCGGGAGCCAGCGAGGTGTCCTGGTGGATGGTCTCGATGCCGAGATCCATCGCATCGCGCGTCGAGCGGATGGAGACCTTCTGGCCGCGCACATAGATCTCGCCGCGATCGACCGGAAACACGCCCGAGATCGCCTTGATCAGCGTCGATTTGCCGGCGCCGTTGTCACCGAGCAAGGCCACCACTTCGCCCTCGTTGAGCGCGAAGGACGCGTTCTTCAGGGCGCGGACGCTGCCGAAGGATTTTTGCAAATTCTGCAGCCGAAGCACTTCCATGGTCAGCTCCTGGCGGCGTTCTTCTGCAGCAAAGCGTGCAGGATGAGCATGGCAAGGATGATGACGCCGACGAAGATGTTGTAGGCGAGCCCGGGCACGCCGATCAGCACGATGCCGTTGCGGATGCTGCGCAGCATCAGCGCGCCGACGATGGTGCCTAAAATGGTGCCGCGTCCACCGGTCAGCGCGGTGCCGCCAACCACCACCATGGCGATCACTTCGAGCTCGTACCCGGTGCCTGCCACCGGCGAGGCGGCAGAGATGCGGAAGGCGCTGATCATGCCGGCGAGACCGGCCAGCACCGAGGTCAGGATGAACAGCCAGATCTTGACCGCATCGGCCGGCACACCGCGCGCTACGGCGGCGTTACGGTTCGAGCCGATAGCGCTGATCCAGTTGCCGAGCTTGGCGTAGTGCAGCACATAGATCGCCAATAGCGACAGGCCGATGAACCACCACAGCGAGGTATAGAAACGGAACGTTCCGATATTGAAGCTGCCGGCCAGCAGCGTCACGAAGAAGCCTGGCTGGTTCCAGGATTTCAGCGGAAAGCCTTGGGTGATGTAAAGCGCTGCCCCACGCACGACGAGCAGCATCGACAGTGTCACCAGGAAGGACGAGATCCCGATCTTGGTGACGATCAGGCCGTTGATCGCACCGATCGCTATGCAGAGCAGCAGGCCGGCCAACAGCGCGACGCCAATATCAAACCCGCCGTTCTGCACCAGCAGCATGACGACGACCGGCGCCAGCCCGAACACGGCACCGACCGAAAGGTCGAACTCGCCCGCCGTCAGAAGCAGCGTCATGCCGAGTGCGATGATGCCGAGCTCGGGCAGGAACGCCATCATGTTGGAGATGTTGAGCGGCGACAGGAAATTCGCGTCGGCGATCGCGAACACCGCCAGCAGGACAATCAGGATGACGAGCGAAGAGAACTGCGGCGAGCGCATCAGGCTCGACCTGCGTTTGGCACGCGGCATTTCCTCTTCTGCGGCAATTGTCATGACAGTTCGAACCATACGCCAGGGTGACGCTCGCCGCCTGCGCGGCGAGCGTCAGTTTCAATCATTTGTTGTAGAGTTTCAGGATCGGTTCGACGCTCGAGGCGTCGTAGAGGCTGAACGTGTGAATGTCGTAGCCGATCGGTTCGCCCGCGGCGGCCAACCCGAGCAGCGCCACCGGCATGAAGCCCTGCGCTGACGGGAACTGCCAGGCAGCCGCTTTGATGAACCCAGACTTC
This sequence comes from Mesorhizobium sp. M1142, assembly GCF_040318565.1. Classification (NCBI taxonomy): domain Bacteria; kingdom Pseudomonadati; phylum Pseudomonadota; class Alphaproteobacteria; order Hyphomicrobiales; family Phyllobacteriaceae; genus Mesorhizobium; species Mesorhizobium sp. M1142. Next base: position 47,424 of record NZ_JAMYMK010000013.1, on the reverse strand, counting down.
ACTGACTCGGCGGTTTCCTTCGAATTGCCCCAGCCGACGACCGGAATCTTGCCGGCCGGCACGCCGGCGCCGTCGAACACCCGCTTGACGCTGGCCGCGACGGAATCGCCGAGCGCGATGATCGCCGGCGGGTTGTTGGCGACCATGTAGTCGGTCATCTTGGCGATGATGCCGGCCGGATCGGTGCCGCAATCGACCACATCATATTTGATGCCGAGCGGATCGAAGACGCTGGCGATGCCTTCGGTCTCGAGCTGCTGGTAGCTGGCGCCCGGCACTTCGACCGGCAGGAACACTTTGTCGCCCTGCTTCACCATCTTGTGGTCGACCAGATATTTCGCCCAGATGACACCGGCTTCCTTAAGGTCGGCGCCGACATAGGCCTGCCGGCCGGTTGCCGGATCGTCGGTATTGAAGAACACGATCGGGATGCCGGCCGCCTTGGCTGCCTTGACCTCCTCGGTCCACAGGCCGGGCTGCGCCGAGGTGGTGGCGATGCCGTCCGGTTTGGCGGCAAGGGCCGAGTTGAAGGCCTCCTTCTGCGCCGCCATGTCGCCGCCGCTGAACGAGATCTTGCAGGTCACCTTGAGCTGGTCGCAGGCCTTGGGCGCGCCGGCATTCCAGTCGATCCAGAAGGCATCCGACGGGCCGCCATGCGACAGCAGGTAGAACGTCTTCTGGGCGTCCTGCGCCAGCGCCGGTGTACCCAGCGCCACACCGGCGAGAACCGTCGCCGCGGCAGCGATTTTCAACGCGAATTTCAACATTTCTCTTCCTCCCTTGTTTCGTAGCCGAACCGCGCCATCACAGTCCGTTGGCGCGGAATTTTCCGTCGAGGAATTTCTTGGCACGGGGCACGTCGTCTTCCGAAAGATGCTCGATGATGACCGGGATGTTTGGATGCTTTTCGGCCAGCCGCTTGAGATAGAGGTCGTAATTCAGCGAACCGAGGCCGGGGGCCGGCAGCTCGATCTCGCCGACGCCGCGGAAGGTGTGGCTCTCCAGCGCGTCCTCGTCGCCGATGTCTGCGTGTTTTTCCGACTTGTCGCCGCCGGAACGCTTGACGTCCTTGGCGTGGGCAATCTTGATCTTGTCGGCCAATGTGTCGAACACCTGGTTCAGGATCTGGTCCATCCTGTCGATGTTGTGCGTTTCGAAATAGTTGGTCGGGTCCATCAGCAGGCCGAGGCCTGGGTGGTCGACCTGCGCGAACATCCTCACCGTCTCTTCGACCGAGCCGACGACATTGTTGACATAGGTTTCGAGCAGGAAGACCGCGCCGTGGTCATAGGCGGTCTGGGCAAGGTCGGCGATGACCTTGCGGCATTCCTCAAAACCTTCCTCGGTCTTGTTCTTCGGGTGATGCACCCAGTCGGACTCGGTGTTGTAGGTACCGGTTTCCGAGATCACGTAAGGGGTGCCGAAATGGCGTGCGTTGCGGATGATCTCCTTCAAATAGCCGACGCGCCTCTCGCGCTCGCCCATATCCGGATGGATGATGTTGGTGTAGCCCGATACGCAGCAGATCGGCAGATTGTGATCGCGAAACGTATCGCGGACGGTCTTGGCCTTGTCCCTGGTGATCTGCCCGGCCGACAGATCTATGTCCTTGAAATGCAGGTCGAGCTGCACGGTGTTGAAATCGAGCGCACGGATCTTCTGCGCGGTTTCCTTGAGGCTATACGGGAAATAACCCGTGAAAATACCTGCCTGCATCATGGTGTGAAGTCCTCCCTGTAAGTAATTCAGTCAGTTGATATTTCGGAAAGTTTGACTGTCCGGCCCTTGTCGATCGAACGATAGCCGGCTTCGACCAGCGCCATAGTCTTGACGTTGTCGGCGACCGACAGCGCCGGCGGCTCGCCCGTCTTGACCGCGTGCTGGAGCTGCTCCATGACGCCGATGAAGGCATGCGGGAACCACATCGTGTCCCAGCTGGGTGTCACCCATTCACCACCGGTGGTCTCGGTCGAGGCGTAGGTCAGCGTCGAGGCAGCGCCAGTCGGCCAGCCGATGGTACCCTTGGCGACGCCCTTGGTGCCGTCGACGCGCCAATTGATGTGCTGGTCGTCCTTGTAGCCCTCCTGGCGCGGCCCGGACCAGACATCCTCCAGCGATACGGCGAGCACGCCGGACGGGAACTTGATCGTCGACACGGTGATGCCGTCCGAATGGTCGAAGCGGGTGCGCGGGTCCCTGCGGGTCAGGGTGGTGATCTCCAGGGGATCGCCGAACAGGAAGCGCAGTACGTCGAGATGATGGACGCTCATATTGGCGAGCGTCAGCCGGTCATAGTCCTCGAGGAAGCTCTGCCAGTGCGGGATCGCATGCATGTCGATCTGGGCGAAAACGATGTCGCCGAGCGCGCCGCTATCGATGACCTGCTTCAAGACGCGCATCGACTGGTCGTAACGCATGTTCTGGTTGACCGAGAGGATCTTGCCTGCCTTGGCCGCCTCGTCGCGAAGTTTGACGGCCTCTTCAAGGGACAGCGCCAATGGCTTCTGCGCCAGGATCGCCTTGATATGTGCCTGCTTCAGAGCATGGCGGATCAGCGCCGGCTGCTGGTCGGGCGGAAAGGCAAGGTCGATGATCTCGACGTTCTTGTCCTCGATGAGCTGTTCCGGCGTGTCATGGACGGTTGGGATATCCCAGCGTTTGGCGACCTTCTCGGCGCTGGCCTTGGTCCGCGAGGCAATCGCCACCACGGGGAAACCGGCTTCCTTGTAGGCGGCAAGGTGACATTCGGCCATGATCATGCCGGCGCCGACGCAGCCGATCCTGTATTCCCTGGTACGGACTTCGACGTCCGGCTCGAAGCCGTTGCCCGCCATTTCTTGGCTTGCCATATGTTCCTCCCGAAGCTCGTTCCTTGCCGCCGCCGTCATCTTGCCAGCGCTCCCCCGCTCTGTCCGAAATAATGCACCCTGCCGGGCTCGCAGGATATCGCCACCATCGCGTCCGGCCTGATGTCTGGCTGGCCGCGCAACAGCGCCCGCAGACGCGCCTGCCCGGCGGCGAGCGTCACAACGGTGTAGCCGCCGAGCGGCTCGACCTCGAACACTCGCGCCGGGCGGCCCGCGCCCCCCTCCGACCAGGCCTTGACCTTGATGTCTTCCGGCCTGAGTCCAATTTCCACGGCATCGGCCGGGGCGCCGGTATCCGCGATGCGGATCGTGCCTTCCGCCGCCTCCACGCCTTCGGCGCCGTGCACCGACTTCAATATGTTCATCATCGGCGACCCGAGCAGCCGCGCCACATAGGTGCTGGCTGGCCGGTCATAGATCTCGGCCGGCGCGCCGATCTGCCTGATCTTGCCGTTCTCCAGAATGGCCATTCGGTCGGCGACCGACATCGCTTCTTCCTGGTCGTGCGTGACATAGATCAGCGTCTTGCCGAGCTCGCGCTGGATGCGCTTCAGCTCGACCCGCGTTTCCTCGCGCAGCCGGGCGTCGAGCGCCGAAATCGGGTCGTCCATCAGATAGGCGGCCGGGTCGCGCACCAGCGCACGGGCGATCGCCACGCGCTGCCGCTCGCCGCCTGAAAGCTGTGCCGGCGGCTTGTGCAGGATATGGCCGATATGCAGCTTGGCCGCGACGTCGGCGACGCGCTTTTCGATCTCGGCTTCGGCGACCCGGCGTTCGACCAGCGGAAAGCGGATGTTGGCGCGCGCGCTCATATGCGGAAACAGCGCCAAATTCTGGAACACCATGGCGACGTTGCGCTCGGCCGGCGACACCGTGTTGACCGGCTTTCCGCCGATCAGGATCTCGCCCGCGTCCGGGGTTTCCAGCCCGAGCACCAGACGCAGTATCGTCGACTTGCCCGACAGCGGCGGCCCGAAGAAGCAGAAGAACTCATTGTCGTTGACAGTGAACGAGGCGTCGTCGACGGCGAGCGTGTTGCCGTAGCGTTTTGTCACATTATGGAAAACGATATCGGCCATCTCAACCTGCTCTCAATGCAAGACCGGTGGCGGCGTCGAAGACGCGCACCGCCTCCGCCGCCGGCGCGACGACAGCTGTCTGCCCGATCGCCAGCCCGACATCATTGTCGAACACCGCCTTCACCGCAGTCTCGCCGTCGCCAAGGTGGATGATGGTGCGCGCGCCGATCCGCTCGACGAAACTCACCGGCATGGACAGGCCACGGCCACCTTCAGCCAGCGTCACCTGCTCCGGTCGAAAGCCATAAAACACCTCGCCGCGCATCCTGCGTACGGCATCGGCGATCTCGACCGGCAGCGGCGGTGTCACGCCGAGCGGGCCGAGATCGATGACCAGACCACGGTCGCTTTCCGCCGGCCTGCCCTTGAGCAGGTTCATGCCCGGCGCGCCGATAAAGCGGGCGACGAAGACATTGGCCGGATTGTTATAGACCTCGAGCGGCGTGCCGACCTGCTGCAGCACGCCGTGGTCCATCACCGCGATGCGGTCGGCCATGGTCATTGCTTCAAGCTGATCGTGGGTGACGTAGACCATGGTCTGCCGGAACTGCCGCTGCAACTGCTTCAGTTCGGTCCGCATCACCGCCCGGAAGGCGGCATCGACATTGGACAGCGGCTCGTCGAGCAGGAAGATCGCCGGCTCCATGATCGCCGAACGGCCGATCGCCACCCGCTGCAATATGTTGACCGACAGTCTGTCCGCCTTGCGGTCGAGCAGCGGCGTCAGTTGCAGCATCTCGGCAATGGCGCCGACACGGCGGCCGATCTCGGCCTTTGGTGCGCCGCGCATTTTCGGCCCGTAGGCGAGGTTCTGCCGCACGCTCATATGAGTGAAGATCGCATAGTTCTGGAAGACGAAGCCGACGCCGCGCCGCCCCATCGGCACGCCGGCCATGTCGCGCTCGCCGAACAGGATCTTGCCGCTGGTAGGCTCTTCCATGCCGGCGATCATGTTCATCGTCGTCGACTTGCCGCAGCCGGACGGCCCCAGCAGCGCCATGAACTCGCCATCGGCAATGGCCAGATCCATCGTCTTCAGCGCGGTGAAATCGCCAAATTTCTTGACCAGGTTCTGCAGATGGATGGTGCTCATCAGGCCGCCACCTCGCGTACCCGAGCCATGCGTTTCATGGCAAACACCGCGGCGATGGACAGCACGATCAATATGGCCAGCGCGATTGCCGCCACATAGCCCCAGATCAGGTCCTGGGTGGTGAGCTTGTAGATGTAAACGGAGATGGTTTCGGTAGCGACGCCAGGACCGCCGCCGGTCATGATGTAGAGCGTGTCGAAGATCTTGAAGTTCTCGATCACCCTGATCGCCAGCGCGATGATGATGATCGTCTTCATCTTCGGCAGCACGATGGTGATGAATCGCTGCCAGGGGTTGGCACCGAGCAGCGTCGCCGCCTTGATCTGGTCCTCAGGCACGCCGACCAGGCCGGCAAGCAGGATCAGGAACATCAGCGGCGTCCACTGCCAGATATCGGCGACCATGACGGCGATGAGCGCCAGCGTCGGGTCCGACAGCCAGGCGATGGTGACGGGAAAGCCTGAGATCGCCGACAGGATGTCGTTGACCGGGCCGCCCGACTGAAACAGCATGAAGAACATGTAGCCGGCCACCGCCGGCACCACCATCATCGGCATCAAGAGGATCGAGTAGAAGATCCGCTTGCCGGGGAACTCGTCCGCAAACAGTGTCGCGAGCGCCAAGCCGAGCAGGAACTCCGCCGGCACGCAGACGATCATGACGATGGCCGTGCGCTTCAGCGCACTCCAGAAGCGCGCATCGGCGGCAAGATCGGTGTAGTTGGCGAAACTGTTCCACATCGACCAGGCGTTCCACCAGCCGGTGCCCGACAGCGGCGACCAGTCGGTCAGGCTGATGTAGAGCTGCATCAGGAGCGGAAAGACGGCGATGAACAGCACCAGGATCTGCGCCGGCAGCGTCAGCCGAAAGCCGAGCTTTGCGCCCTCGTCCGGCAGCACCGACGCCGCTTTGGAGGCTTGCATGTCGCCCTCCGAAATCGTCGCAGTCACCGCGCTCATTGCTTGAGCGCCCCGAAGGTCAGCCCGCGCACCAGATGGCGCTGGATGGCGATGCCCATGATGACAGGCGGCACTGCGGCTATCAGGCCGAGCGCTGCCTTGGCGCCGTAGAGTTGGCCGGTCATCGAGGAGGACAGCGAGGCCATGTAGACGGGGACCGTCACCCATTCGCGCGTCGTCAGAAGCAGCGCAATCAGATAGTCCGACCAGTTGAGGATGAAGACGAACAGCGCGGCACTGGCCAGCGGCGCGCGCATCATCGGCAGCGTGATGCGCGTGAAGACGCGCCACCGCGAACAGCCCTCGACCAGTGCCGCCTCCTCGATCTCGCGCGGCATGTCGTCGAAGAAGGTCTTCATCAGCCAGAAGGCGAAAGGCAGCGTGACGATGCCGTAGATCAACGACAGCCCCCACCAGCTGTCGGTGAAATTGAGGAAGGCCCACATGATCATCACCGGGGTCATGACCGCCATTGGCGGAAACAGGCGAAGCTGGATCAGCGCCAGCGGCAGGTTCTGGCCCGAGCCGAAGCGCGACAGCCCGTAGGCCGCCGCGGTGCCCGCCGACATGGCGATTGCCGTACCGAATGTGGCCGACAGCAGCGACGACAGGATCGGCTTCAAAGCTGTGCGGTCGAGGGCGACGATCAGATTGTTGGTCGACTCACCGAAGACGAAGCGGAAATTGCTGAGTGTCGGGTTCTTCGGCCACCATGTCAGGTCGGCGCCGGTCGCCGACCATTCGGCGATCGGCTTGAACGCCATCGACACCATCCACAGGATCGGCACCAGCGTCACCGCCATCGCCGCAAGGATCGCGGCATAGCGGAATATCTCGAAAGGAACTGAACGCTTCATCTTGCGGCTTTGCTGGGTCCTTCGTTGCCGAGGGGAAGAGCGACCGCTCCTCCCCTTCTTGGTAGGATCCTTGGAAGGATCAGGCGATCGGATCGAGGACGGTCGGCCAGGCCTCCTTGTTGGTCTTGATGGCTTCGAGAAGCTTCTCCTCGCCGGTCCGGCGGGCAATCTTCTTCCACTCGGCCTCGGTGTCGGCCATCGCCTGCTCGGCTGTCTTGGCCTTGGTCAACGCGGCGACGAGGTTCTCGTCCAGCGCGTTGTGGAAGGCGGTGGCGCCGGGATAGTTGATGGTGGGCACGGTGCGGGCGACCGTCTCGCGCACCACGTCCATGTGATAGGCGTGATAGGTCTGGCGAACCAGCGGATCGGAGAAATCCGACAGCCGGAACGGATCGAAATAGCCGCCCGGATTAGCGGTCATCCAGGCGTAGATGCGACTTGAACCCAGCCACTGCAGGAACAGGTAGCAGGCTTCCGGATTCTTGGCTTGCGAGGACACCGACGCCGACAGATTGAGCCACAGCACCGAACGGCTGACCAGTTTTCCGTCGATCTCGCGGCCGGGCGGCAGCATCGAGCCGATCTTTCCAGTGACAGCTGAATCCTTGTTGCCGGCATTGTCGAGGAATTTCGGCAGGTTGGAGAAGGCACAGGTCATGGCCGCACCGCCCTTGGCGAAATTGCCGTACTGCTCCGGCCAACCCCAGGAGATCGCATCCGGCGAATGGTGCGAAAGCGAAGCAATGTACTCGTTGGTCGCCGCGATACCTTGCTCCGAATTGATCAGCGGCTTGCCGGCATCGTCGAACAAAAACTGATTGGGCGAAGCCATTGAGACATAACGCTGATACCAGTTGGTGTAGCCCCAGCCCTGGTTGCGCAGATCGGTCGAGCCGAACAGGCCCTTGTCCGGGCGCTGGAAGAAGGCTGCGATCTCGTCATGCTGCTTCCACGTCTTCGGCGCCGCCAGTTCATACCCGTATTTGTCGGAGAAGGCCTTCTTCTCGGCTGCGTCGCCGAACAGATCGGTGCGGTAGACCCAGGTCTGGAAATCGCCATCCAGCGACACGCCGTAGGTCGAGCCGCGATACTGGTTGAGCAGCGAGACGCCCTTGGCGCCGTTGACGTAGCCACGCTCGGGATCGTCCCATTCCGGCTTATATTGTGCAACGAAGTCGTCGAGCTTGAGGATGCCGCCGGTTTCGGCGAGGTCGCCAAGACGGTTCCATTCGACCGCGTAGATGTCGTAGGCTCCACCCTTGGTGGAGATGTCCTGCATCGTCTTGGTGAATTCCTGGCCGTTGGGCACACCGACGATCTCGAGCGGAATACCGGTTTCCTTCTCCCATAGATCCTTGATCGACGGCGCGCCCGCCGGAAACGGCTGCGTCAGTTGGCCGATCGAACCGTCGGACAGGCCGAGCACGATCTTCGTCGGCGCCTTGCCGGCGCCCTTCATCGCCTTGGCTGCCTCGATGGCGCGGCCCTCGGGTGTGTCGGCGCCATACTGATAGCGCTCCGAGCCGTCGAAGCCGGTCGGGCCACCGATCATGCCGGGCGCCAGGGCATCGGCCGCATAGGCACGGCTTGGGCGAATGAATTTCGGCGCGATACCTGCGGCGGCAACAAGCACTGCCGCCTTTCCACCGGACGCCAGCAAACGGCGCCGCGACACGCGGATCAAATTCGACATTGGAACTCCTCCCTCAGGGCCTTGTTCCTCCACGGCCCTTATGATGGATATTGACGGCACCACACGAAGGCTGTCAACATCATAAATAATCAAGACACATCATAATATCTCAAGGGAGAGGAAAATGGCGTTCATCAAGGCTCTCACACCGAAGCCGGTGCTTGAATTTGAGGGAACCAGGCCTGCCCACCTCGCCGCTTTGGTCCGCTTCGGAATTGATCTAGCGCAGCGACTTGCGGATCGGCCAAGGCCGGTTACATCATTTCCCATCAGAATCGCGAGCGGCGATGCGGCCGCTCTTCGACATCGGACCTATGAAATGCGTAATCTCGATGCGCCTTTGGCACATTTTGGAATGAGGTGATCGACAGTGCGGTCCACCCTGACAGACATAGCTCGGGAAGCCGGCGTTTCCGCCGCTACGGTCGACCGTGTGCTCAACAACCGCGCCGGGGTCAGGGCGCGCACTCGCGAGGTCGTGCTCGAAACGGCACAGCGGCTTGGCTATATCGCTGAAAATTCAAATAATCCGAGCTCGCTCAACGCGCTGCGCGGTGAGATCATACGGCTCGATTTCGCCCTGCCCGCCGGCACCAATTCCTTCATCAAGATGCTGCACCGCCAGATCGAGGCGCAGGCGCAGTCGCGGCCTGACCTCGACGTCCGCGTCGCCACTATCGAAGGCTTCAATCCGGATCGGCTCGCCCGTCTGCTGCAGGAACTGCACGGGCAGACGCAAGGCGTTGGTGTGATCGCGCTCGACCATCCGACGGTGCGCGAGGCGATCCGCTCGCTTTCGGCCAGCGGCGTCAAGGTGGTTACCCTCGCTTCCGACATCCTGCATGTGCCGAGGGTTGCCTATATCGGCATCGACAACCGCGCCGCCGGCCGGCTCGCCGGCTACCTGCTCAACCGCTTCATGGGCGCAGAGCGTCCGGGCAAGGTCGCGCTGTTCGCCGGTTCGCTCTCCTACCGCGGCCACGAAGAGCGCGAGATGGGCTTCCGCCACATACTGACGGAAGAATCGCCCAATCTGCAGATCGTCGAGATGCGCGAAATGCTCGACGATCGGGAAAAAGCCTACTCTGAGGCCTCCGCCCTGCTGGACCGGCACCCGGACCTGGCCGCCGTCTACAATGTCGGCGCTGGCAACACCGGCATCGCCCGCGCGCTGAAGGAACGCGGGCGCGCGCTGTCGACGGTCTTTCTCGGCCATGAGGTGACGGAAGGCACCAAGGAGCTCTTGCTCGACGGCACGCTCGACGCGGTCATCGACCAGAACCCGCGCGTCGAGGCCCGCGAGGCGCTCAACACCTTGATCCACGCGGTCAAGGGCTTGCCTTACGAACTGCACCAGCCGAGGCTGCAAGTGATCTTCAGGGAGAGCATCCCGGAGATCTGAACCCAGGTGAGTGGCTGGGGTTTCGTGAATCTTGCGGGCGCGCTCTATTCCGGCCAGCCGCTGAACAACACGCCGCTCGACCGCTCGCGGCGACCGTCGGCTTCTGGATGCTGGAAGACCAGCTTACCGTTGGCGCGCAATATCTCAGCGTTGGCAAGATCACGCGCACCAACCGCAGCAAACCGGACGAACCGACGCTCGTCGATGACGGCTTCGATCTGGTCAACGTCTTTGCCAACTGGCGCATCAACGGCCACGCCAATCTCGATTTCAGCGTCGACCTGGCGGCGGGGCGCGGCGGGACGATGGCCGGCTAGAGCTTGCTCACCATCGCTTGCGCATCTTCGCCCAGACCGATAGCGATCCGGTCGCCGGAGGCAATGCCTGATATGTCGCAGACGACCAGCGGCATGCTGATTTCGTAGAGGAATTCGGCAACGATGGCGCCGATGGCAAGGATCGGGTCCGGCCGCTCCAGGATAATGCCGGCCGGCCCCGTCCCTCTGCGAATCGCTTCGGCCAGAACCGAAGACGAGGACGACGACCCCCGCCCGCTCGGCATCACCAGGATCCTGCCGGCGATATTGCCGCCCAGGTCCGGATGCGAATGGTCGATGATGTCGCCCGTTTCGACATCGATCCCGCCCCAGAAGCTGAGCGCCTGCGAAAGCACCAGCGCCGGGCCCTGTGCGGAGCCGGCAAGGTGGAATGTACCGGTTCTGGCCGGCGCCTTCATGGCGCGCCTCGCACGACGCGGCCGGCCGCGGCCGAGCGGACGCAGTCTTCCATGTCACCGAAGGCCACCGAGACACCGATATTGCCAGGTGCGTAATGCGCCCATTTGCCGGAATTGGTCATCACCACGCCGTCGAGACGCTCGAGGATCGACGTGACATAGGTGCAGGTGTCGGTGACCGGGACAAGGCCGAAGGCTTCCATGCCGGCCAGTGCGCCTTCGTCCTCCAGTCGCGTCAGCGTGGCACGCCCTGTGTTGACATAGATCGGGACGCCCCTGCCCGGCGCAACTTCGCGCAGCAGCGGCAACAGGCGCATCCACTCTTCATGGGAGAAATGCGGCGTGCCTAACGACACGGCTGCAAGCTGCACGCCGTCGGGGACGCTCGACAGCCTGGCCAGCGCATGGCGGACATCAGCGCTAGAGATCCGGATTTTTTCCTCCGGCACCAGGCCGTGCAACGCCTCATCCAGCGTCGTCGCCTCCGGCGTAATGCCGACCGCATGAAACAGCGCCACAGCGCCCGTCGTTGCCGCCGCCGCCCCCAGCGCCTTCAGTTGGTCCTCGTCGCGCGGCTGCGGCAGGCCTGATATGACAGGAATGCGGTCGCCGCTCTTTTGCCCGACAAGTAGTCCGACACCCACGAACAGGGCGTCGCTGGGCTCGAGACCGCCAGTCAGCTCGAACAGGATCTGGCCTCGTCGATTTTCACTCAGATGCAGCCCCCAGGCCGGCGCGCGTCCGGTCATTGCGCAGCATAAATCGATGAAATCGCCATAACGGTTGGTTCGCGCCCCGATCACCGAATTGGCAAAGACGATGGCGTTGGACTCACCCCAGGCGATCTGCTCGCCGAACCTTGGCCGGAATCGAGTCTGATAGGGTGCGCAGGTGAAGGTCGCCTGGCAGCCGAGGTCCAGATGCGCCATCATCAAGCGACGCGCCGGCGCTTCTTGCGACATCGGCATCTTCACCAATCCGGGATGGATGAGGTCGAACGAACCGACATTCAGCGTCGTCGGCACCCGAACGCGGCCGCCGCCCTCGATCAGCCTTTCGACGAAATCGAGGCTAGCCTGGCCGTGATAGAGGCAGCCGTCGATATGGGCACCGGCAATATTCAACAACTTGCGCGCGCCGACCGCCTTCGCGAAGGCGACCAGGATCTTCATGGCGGCAGCCGCTGCCGAGCCTTGCTCGCCATGCAGCATCGACTGGTCGCCGGCCGTCAATTCCAGCGTCATCGGCAAATTCCCGAGCCCGCACTATGCCGATCAAGCACTCCCTGATTGCGGAGCATCTGGCAAGACAGAGCTTCGGATCTCTTCTACTTCGCGGCGATCAGCAGACCAGACGTTCACAGCTCATCGCAAAGCGAGAGAGACGCGAAGCACGGTCGGAGAGCGGGCGATCCACGGCGGAAACGGCGCTATTCCTTCTGCGACGGTCGGTCGGCCGTGCTGCGGTCGCCATCTGCAGAATGCGGCAGGATGCCGAAGTCGCGCGACTTGGTCCCATGCGCCGCCGTCAGGAAACCATCGGCTGTGAGACCTCGCCTCAAAAGCTCACGTACCGCGGCCGACCGGCTCGGCATGTGCTTTTCGAAGCGCCAGTTCTCCAACGCCGCCAGTTCATCGACAGTCAGCATGATCTGCAGTCGTTCCGGGCGTTCCAGTTCGGACATCTCGGCCTCCAGTCATACCAGCCTAAGCGCAGCTGAGTTAGTATGTTCCTGATTTTGTGTAGAATTAGGTACGTGAGCAGAGTACGTCAAGACCTTCAGATGTGTGACTCATGCAGAAGTCCGATGAAGCGGATCAAGCATCAAATGGGCAATCAACAAAATACGCTAACTATTTGACACGAAGCGATTTTTCAAGGGTCTTCGCTTGCCAATCACGAGCCCTGGGCGCATGGTAGAACACGAGGGACAAACCGCCCCTGAAAGGAAGGTTTTCCATGCGCTACGGATTTTCGGTTCGCCTGCACGAAGACGTCGGTTCCCGAATTCGAGCTACATTGCGGTCCGGGATTGCCATCAATCTGACTGCTGTCGCCGAAGCCGTGCGACTGCAAAACCTCGCCGAGAATATTGCGCGCGAAGACATCGAATGGCTCGTCATGCAGGCAGCCCAGCTCCAAGGCGCAGCTATCGAGTTCGACGGCTTCGCGGAAGCCGATCTGGCGGAGTTTGCGTGCACTCAGCTGATGCAAAGCAGCCCCGCATTGGGCTGGGACGCCCTGGAAGGCGGGGTGGCCGTTTCGCCGGATCTTGGCCGTCAAACACATTGAAGCGCGTGCTCTTGTGAGCCCAGCCATGCTGCCGCCACGTGCTCGGCAAAAAAGCCCGCCGCAATGGCGGGCTTTGGACTGCTGGAGGTCTGGTGGACGAAGGCCTTTCGGCCCGGTCCGACATTTCATCCGATGTATTCGCCTTAGCGGCGCGCGATAAGCAGGCACAATTGGCGCAGATCGCTATCGTAAGTGCCTTCGCTACTCAGCACGTCGACGCAGCGCTTCTTCATCCTGGCCAACTTGTCGCCCGACATGTCGGCAACGACCTGGGGCAAGTTGGGATTGCTGGGATTGGGCGGGCTGCCCGGGTTGGACGGATTGCTCGGATTGGTACCACCGATCCCGACACCGGCGCCGACATTGATGCCGCTGCCGACCCCGACCCCCGCGCCAGCCCCAACGCCGCTGCCGATACCTACCCCCGCGTCGGCGGCAATGCCGCTCGAACCGCCAACCGTTGCGCCGGCACCAGCGTTGATGCCGCTTCTGCCCCCGACCGACGCGCCGGCGCCCGCGGCAATGCCGCTCGAACCCCCAACCGTTGCGCCGGCACCGGTGTTAATGCCGCTGCCGCCCACCAAGGCACCGAGGCCTGCCTTGATGCCGCCGCTGCCCCCGACCGTTGCGCCGGCACCGGCGTTGATGCCGCCGCGACCGCCAACCGTCGCGCCGAGGCCGGCTTTGATGCCGCCGTTGCCGCCGATGGATGTTCCAACACCAACGGCAATTCCGTCCGCTGCATTCACGGGCATCGAGAGCATGAAAAGCGCTACGCTGCCTGCCACTGCACCGGTGATTGTTTTGATGTTGATGGTCATAACATTCTCCCTGCTGTAGTTTCGCTGAGCAACCCGCGAACTCGCCGGTTGCATTACGCCCTAAGTGCAAGGAAGAAGATCGGTTTCTTTGCCGATCAACTTGCTGGTCCCATGGTGTATTTTCAAAGAACAGCCGCGTGAAATTTATATTGAAATTTTCCGAAAGTTTGAAGCGATGCGAGAGTCAGCTGGTCGGCGCCGCAACAGACGAACATCGCAACGGGTCGGCGGCCGAAAAGGCGAATTCCTAATCTGCAAACCACAACATCAAACCGACCCCTCGGCAATAGAACAATGGGCCGATAAGATCCGCTCTGCGCGGGTTTGCTTCACCGTGCTGCGTCATTTTTGACCTGTCTGGACTGTCTCTGCTGCCGACCGCGGACGAAAGTACAAAGCGCCGAACCGCGAGATCCAGCGATGGAATCAAATCCGCTCGAGTTCACGCTTTGCGTGGTCACGCCTTGGATTTGGTTTCCTCCTTGGCGGCGGGCGCCGTCTTAGGCTGACGTGGTGATGGCTTCGGCCGGCTGGCGGTCTTCTCTTTCGTGGCGATTTCTGCGTCGATTTCGGCGGTAGCCTGATCCCAATGTTGCTGATGCGCCCCGTCGGGCCTGCCTGCCCGTTCCCAGATCGCGTGTGCACGCTGGCGAATCCGTTCCTGTCTGTCCCTCACCGTTGCCTCCGTCGGTTTATGCGTAAGCAACTTTGTTCTAGCTGAAATTTCGACCGGCGTCTTGATCCCCAGGCAACACCGTCATTGAACCTCTCTGTCACACAGGACGGCGACGCCGAGGAGCGCCGCCTTCTTGATGATCAGCCCTTCAAGGTCGGCGTCCGAGCGCTCGGTTCCGGTGCGTTCGCGCAACAGTGCAATCGCCGCCTTCATCGACAGCAGCCCATCGCCTCGTTCAGCAAGCAGTTTGTCGACGGCGGCGGCCACGTTGGCCCGCTCGACATGCGGCAGCATGGGAATGGCTCCTTTCCTTGTTTCGCGACGACAGCGGCTCCATCCCGATCGCTCGGGATGGAGCTCTTATTCGATAATTTAGACCGTGACCTTTCCAAATCCGGTTCGCGGTTTGGAACGCCGATCACTCGATGACGTGCACGATCTTGCGGGTGCCTGGGTCGACGAGCACGGTGCGATTGCCGACGACGACGTATCTGTACTTCACGTCGGGAACATCGATCGGTTGCAGCTCGACCGTATCTGGCACCGTGGAACCGATATTGAGCTCCACGCCCAGAAGATTGATCGACGCCAACGGGTGCTTATGGACGTATTCGCGGATGACCGTCTGCTGTTCGGGCGTGACAATCACCTGGTCCGCGGTGGCCACGCCGACGCCGGCGAGCAACACCAATCCCGCCGCAGCAGGAACAAGGTGGATTTTCATCGTCTACTCCTGTTGTTACGGGCCTCGCCCTTACAGTTGCGACGCGGCTTTCCGGTCGAAGCGGCGAACCCTCTAGGCAAACGCCCACGCCACCTTGTTGTTCCGTAAGTGGCGGCTAATCGAATGGCGGTGAAGTGCCCGCGCGGTGCGGCGAATGAACTGCAAATGAGCTACGGTGGCCCGCGTCGCAAGACGCGGGCCGATCGGTTTCCCGATCAGCAGCGACACCGGAGGGGGATGATATCGGCTGCGCCTGAAACAACGTTTAGGACAAGCTAATGTTCCTGAGAGAGGGCAACAAACCTGCCGGTACAGCGCGACGTTACCGCCCATGGGCAAGCCCCTGTGGCCGCAAATGAAGCGGCTACTGCTTTGGCGGTTGTGGCGGCACCTCGCCGGGCTTGAGCACCGGGGTCTTGCCCTCGTTCGGCGGTGGCGCCGCCATGCCCTGATCGCCCGTTGGCGGCGGCTTCAGGACCCCACCGCATGGCTCGAGCGTGTCGGACAAATTGCTGCCGGCCGGCTTCTGCTGCTGGTTCTTCTGATCCTGCGGCTCAACCTTGCAGCGGTCGGATTGCGCCTGTTCGCCCGGCTGCGCGGCCGCCGGCGCCGCCAGCAGCGCACCTAGCATATACGGCAAGAAAATGAGCGGTCTCATGTCGAGCTCCTTTCGCGCCAGTATCTTCTGAATGTGAAGGCGGGCAGGCGCGATTGGTTCCGTCGTGCGGCAATGCGCCCGGACCGCAGCGGCCCGGAACCGGCCGCCAGACTTATGAGTTCAACCACTGAGCCAGTTCAGGGCCGCCGACATTATGGAGAACCAGCGATGGAACCGCGCAGGAAAGAACGAACCGACGACGAGACCGAGAGCCCGACGATCCAGCAGCAGGACTGGGATGCCATCCGGAGCGGGAAAATTCTCCCAGACGGCGTGCCGCAAAACGGCGACATCCGTTACGACGTCGAGAAAGACGGCGAACTGCCGGAGGAGGACGACGACAACGCCTACCAGGACAGCGACGAGGCCTTGCCGGACGATACTGAGGAACGCGTTATTTCACGCGATCTCGCACGCGAAGGTGGTCCTTTCGACGAGGAATGAGCGACTGCCTTTCGCACTGCGCTCGCTATCCGGGTAGACGGTCGGATGAGCCTCTGCTTTCAATTCGGGAGGTCGAAGACCGGCTCCTGGCAGCGATAGACCAGACATTGACCATCACGCGTCTTGATATACGCGGAGCGCGGCACTTGCGGCCAGTCGCATTCATTGCCGAATTGGCGGACGTAACGGTCGTAGGTGTTCTGGCCGGTGGTCAGCACCACCGAGCGATGCCTCTGGATCAGAAGCTGCGTCTGTTCGCATGTCATCGCGCGGCTGTCCGGCCGGGCGTCGGCCGTCGCGGCAAACAGAAGCGCCCCGGCTGTAAGGACTGCCGCTTGTGTCAGGACTCTGCCAAGCATGAGACCATCTCCCGTGAAGCCTAACGCGCATCTTGGTTTCGCAAGCGCCGGATCGAGCCGCCCTCGCAAAGAAAAGATCGTACAGATTGCCAGGAAAAATGCAAAAGCCCGCCGCACCTTTCGGCGCGGCGGGCTTCAACTGAACGTCACTCTTAGTCAGGCTTGGGCGGCTTACTCCTCCTTCACCGGCCCGAACCGGCGCACGATCATTTCGAAGACGATATCCGAGATCCACATCGCCGATACGCCAATCAGAAAGGCCGCGGCCAGCGTCGTGGTGTCGTCGTCCGGCGAAGGAAAGGGCAGGCCGGCGGCGCGGAAATAATGCACGACCGGCAGCGTCAGATAGGCCGCCGCCAGCGCGCCGCAGATCGGCGAGGCCACCATTTCGCGGACCTTGTAGCGGTGACGTGACAAGGCCCGCAAAATGCCGCCGGACAGGCCGGCGACCAATACCGGCGCCTTGATGCCCAGAACGTCGAGCAGCTCATGCATCATGGCGTCCACCCGCACCATCTGGCGCCCTGCCCGTTGAAGGCGTTCATCTCGTCGAGCTCGGGCCGGGTCATGGCGGCGACGACCGGGGCGGATGGCCGGCGTGGCTGACTTTGGTCGCACCAGACTTGCCGCGGATTGCCGGCCGGCGCGGTTGTCGTGCAGCCGGCCAGCACCAGGCAGAGGATCAGCGCCTTGCCCATTTCTCAGCCTCCGCTCTTGCTGCCGCATCGATCATGCCGGCGGCCTTCCGCCCTTCGGCGGAAGCCTCGCGGTTCATTTCGAGGCGGTCCTCGGCGGCCGCGATTTTTGCCTCGACCTGTTTGACCGCCTCCTTCTTCGCCCGGTTGAAGCCGCCTGCAATGTAAAGGCCGATGCCGCCGGCCACAGCAGCGAATACCGTCATGACGACCTTGTTGCCGATGATGGTGCTGAGAATGGCGAGGAGCGCGGTCATCACAAATCCTCGGCGCGGCGGCGGCGCAGGAACTCGGTCAAGACGCCGTTGATCACAAGAAACCAGGGGAACCATTCCCCTGGGATGACCGGCGAAAGAACCTGCGGGTCGACATAGGTGACGATGCTCGCGATGATGCCGATAGCCGCCTGAAGCCGCGCCCAGACAATTGTTTCGCTGTCGCGGAAGAAGCTCTTGATCCGGGTCCACATGTCATTTCCTTCCGAATAGTTTGAGGATTGCTGATAATTTGAGGATGGTGGCGATCAGCGCTGCCCAGAAGCCGGGCTTGGCGGCAGGCACAGGAGGCCCAGGAGGCGCGTGCGTGGCGGCCGCTTGTGGAACGGGAATTGGGCTGGCTGGCTCTGGCGGAGTTGCAGGGACGACCGCCGACGACAGCGGGCCGGCAGACGGCCAAGGCGTGTCCTTGATGCGCGACCATTTGCGATAGGCCTCTGCGAGCCTGGTATCGTAGGCGTTCTTGCGATAGCCGGCGCCGTTGTAGCCCTTGGCGAAGCCTGCCCAGTCATGGTTGCGCAGATTGTCGTCGAGCTTGTTCGTCTTGATGAAGTTGAACGCGGCCTCAAGCTGGGCTTCCTCGTCGGCCATCATGGCTTCCACCATGGCCTGCACTGTCGCGAACCCGGCGGCGGCGTGGTTTTCGCCGAGAACCTGGCCAAGACCCCATGACGCGGATTTGAGCGCCGCGGTTTCGTCGATCGCACAAGCTGCCTTGAGCCGTGGGTAGCCATCCCTGGGATAGGGCTTCTCGCCCCACTTCGAATAGGCGAGGCCAGCGGCTACCGCTCTTGCCCGCTTGGCACCCGACAGGTTGCGATAGAAGACGTGCGGCTCGAACAGGATGACCGGCCGGCCAAGGGCGTCGAAGCCGTGCCCGCTCGTTTCAACATCGAGGAACGCGTGCATCTCGTCCTCGCCGACGCCGATCCGGGCGCCGAGTTTCGGCAAGTCCATATCATCGAGGCGCCTGGCGGCGCCCTTGAACAAACGGTCCATAGGTTTCCTTTCCGCCCTCGCGGGCAGAGTTTTGAGCTTGAAACGGCACGTGCGTGGCGGCAGAGCAGAATTGGGCGGCAGCGCGCGCCGATGTGGCAAGCAAGGTTGATGTTTTCGACCCGCCATGTGAAATGGCCGCGGGATGGTGCACATGTCTGATGACGAACAAACCGCTGCGGCGCGCTGGACGGTGAAGTCCGAACTCCGCGCCGTCGGTCGCGACAAGCCGCTGCTGCTGGTGCTGGCGGCGATCCTCTGCCTCTATTGTGCGTTTATCGCCGGACCGATCGTCTACGCGGTGCTGGCCATCAACGGCATTGCGGATTTCTTCAAATGAAGCCGGTTCCGGCGATCTCGCTCCGGTCCCGGTTCCTGCGTCCACCGCGCCCGAAATTGCTCGACCTGGATGAAATTGCTTAGCCGGGATGAAACCGTTCCCGTCTATCGTTCGTACCTGTAGCGGGTACGGGAGGACACGTGACGATAAGAATCAGGCTTCCAGGCGGGACTTTGAAGATCAAGAAAAGGGACGAGCTGCGGCGGCGCGAGCAGAAGCGCGAGGTGCCGGTTTGGCAGGTCGGCAATTATTTCGTCATCTGGTGGCCGAGCGGCATGTCCGATCGCCGATCGTCGCCCAACAAGTCCTCGCCCAGGAAATAGCCCGGGCACCCGACGATCCCGACCCGGCACTGATGCCTCGGTGCCGGATCAGGAACCGCCGTGCGCGCCAAACTTCCGAGACCGCTCGACAAATCCCAGAAAAAGTCAGCGGACAGGCGTTGACTCTTCCGCCACGGAAGGTTTTGATGCTGCATTGCACAATCAGGCGGGGGCCGATGGCAGTACGTATCAGAATGCTAGGCGGCACGCTGAAGGTGAAAGTGTACCGCGAATTGCGCGATCGCGAACGCGCCCGCCGCATACCTGTCGTCAAGATCGGCCGGGTTTATTTCACCTGGTGGTCGAACCGCCAGCGACTCATTGACGACCAGTCGCCACGGTGAACGTCCCAATTCTTCCGACCTGGCATGCGCCTGGGAAGCCCGCTCAGCCTCCGCAGGCGAGCTCGCAAGATAAGTTGATGAGGCTGCTGTTGACTCTTCCGTGACGGAAGGTCTCGCATTGCACGAAAATTGCTGCGTTGCACAACGGGAGTTGGACCGATGGCGGTGCGTATCAGGTTGCCTGGCGGCACTCTGAAGATGAAGACCTATCGTGAGTTGCGAGCCCGGGAACGCGACCGCCGCGTGCCTGTGATGAAGATGGGTTCGCTTTATTTTATCTGGTGGTCGAAACGCCAGGAACCTCACCAGAAGCCGCAGGACAGCAGACGGTAGCGGCTCCGCCGGCGACGGGTCCGCGTCAGCGATGAACCCTGACAATTCCGAAATACAACTCCAGCTGTAGGAATTTTTGGTCGGCCGGGTGTGCCATTGTTGGTGCGCACAGCATCCCGAGCGGCCCTCGCAGAGCAATTCTTCCGACGTCTTTTCGGCGATTTTCAAACGGCGTCCAGACTGGCGGGCGCGGGTGTTTGCAACTTGCAAACCGTCGCCGCTTGTCGCAAATAATTGGCCGCGGGCGGGCGATCAGGAGTCATCCATTGATGAATGTCCAATCGCGCATGCATGCTTTCCTTCGCTCAAGTCCGCTCCGATATTATTTTCACCTCGCAAAGGCTCGCCTTGCCGGGTCTCCGCAATCAGACGAAAGTGTGATCCTGTCGCAGATTGTTGGCCAAAGCCCGAAAACGTTCTTGGAATTTGGTTTCCATCCGACGGAATACAACTGCATTGGGCTTAGTGAATTCAGGGGTCTGCTCGTCGACGGCGACGCAACGACCGTGCGGTTAGCGCGCTCGCTGCTTCCAAAGCGGATTGAAGTGCGCCAGAGCTTCATTGATCTCAACAACATCGAAAGTCTCGCCACGCATTTTCCGCAACTTGGAGTGCTTTCCGTCGATGTCGATGGAAACGACTACTGGTTTCTGCAAGCCTTGCTGCCAGTGCGGCCGGCCGTCATTGTGGCGGAGTACAACGCCAGTTTTGGTCTCAATCCTATCACAGTGCCGTATGATCACGCTTTCGATCGCACCGCCAAGCACGACAGCGGCTGGTATCACGGTGCATCGATCACCGCCCTGGCCAATCTCTGCAAGAAGTACGGCTACAAGCTCGTTGCCGTCTCGTCCGCCGGCGGGAACGCGTTCTTCTTACCTAACGGTTCGGACATGCCGGGATTGGAGCCGGCTCAGTCCTATCGAGAGAGCACCCTGCGCAACCGCTGGTCTGGAACTACCGCTAAGGATCAATGGGAGCGTATCAAGCATATGCCTTTTGTCGAAGCGACCTGAAACGGAGACGAGAAATGTACGCTGGATAACCGCATCGACATGTAGCCATATACGATGGCACGACGCTCATTGATGAGCGCGGCCAAAGGCATCACTTCACTAGGTCTGCTGGCCGCACCAACGAATCGGCCGGGACGTCGTGTCGAACAATCGACCCGGCCGAGATAATCGCCCGATCGCCGATGGTGACACCCTTCATGACCATAGCGCTATTGCCGATCCACACGTCATCTCCAATAGTGATCGGCGCCGAACGAATGCCCGGGTCGACACGCGGATGACCCTCACGAAAGATGGCTTGCATCTGAGCAAAACGCTTCTGCGGGTCCATCGGATGCGAATTGGTGTCGTGGATCGCCACGCCCCATGAGACGTGCACTCGCTTGCCGATCTTGATCCCCACCGGGTCTGACGACCAAATCGTCGAGCCTGGGCCAAGATAAAACCAATCATCGATTTTGATCCGACCCTCGTGGGCAAAGACCTGCAAATGCCCATCCAAATGGCTGTCCGCGCCGATCGAGACGCGAGACCGGTCCCCGCGGATATTGAAAATTTCCGCCCCGGCGCCAAACTTCGTGCGCGGCCCGATGACGGCATTTTCCCTAGCGGCGCCAGTGGCGATCCATGACCAAAAGCGGCGGCGAAGAGCTAGAACGGTGGAGAAGACGCGCATTCGCGAACATCTGCCACACAGGATCACTCCAGTCTAGGCTCCGAAGAAGCCCCGGCGCGAGAGACGACGAAGTTCCTCTGCATCGAAAGTTCCGTGCCGCAGGCTGCCGGCAGCAGTCGGATGAAGCTCATCGCTCATGTAAGCCAACGAGGTCAGGTAGCCGATACCGCTCTCGCCTCCTACATCAATTAACGGTATGGACAGCATATCGGCTACCTCCCGCTCCGCCTTCATGAACTGGACCAGCGTGTTGCCTTGACCGTTTATTCTTCCTATCCGGTGCGTCGCGTGTCCAGGGCCGCCGCTGTAGGTACCAATCATGACGATCTTGGCATTCGGCGCGCGCGCTCGGATGGCGGCGCAGGCCGCCCACAGCGAACCATAGTGAGTGGCGTAGGTCGTGTCGCCGAGAGCGCCTAGGGGCGTCTCCTGCGCGCCAAAGGCGTTCGGGCCCGGCTCCAAGATTACCAACTCCGCGTCGACTGGAATGTTGGCGATCGCATTGGACATTCCGTAGCTCGGATAGGCGGTGGTGCTCAGCCCCAAGGCCGAGCCACTGACCGCTAGATTGGTAGGAACCATACCGGTCAGACCGACGAGGACGGGAACGTAGTAGGCTCCGGCCGAAATGCTAGAGCCGATCAGGGTCAATTTTTTGCCAACCAGGGCGGCCGAGCCGTCGTCATATGGGTCGCCGCCGATGTTGGCCGGATCCGACAATAGGCCAAGATACAGAGCGCCATTGGCGACTGCCGTCACGCCGGCGCTTTTGGTCCAGGCCGAGTTGGAGAGGTTTTCCGAAGACGAGAAGACATTCGGCCCACCATTGATGCTTAGAGCCGACCTTTGGACATAGAATCCAGACACACCATCGCCGACATACGGGTGACCGCCAGCAGACGGGAAAATACGCTGTTGCCAGTTCGTCGCGGCCGTGGCTGTTGCCGTCTTCGTAACCGTGCATTCGTACCAGCCGTTGCCAAGAGCGACGATGCTCGCACCTGTGCCGGTCGCGGTCCCGGTGTCGAGATTGAAGGTGCAGTCGAAGATGACGGCGTTGTTGGAGTAGAGATTGAGACGATTGCGTTCGCCCTTTTTGGCGGTGACTTTCCAGACGATATTGTCGCCATTGACCACGGACCTGCCCTGATAAACGGAAGGATTGCCAGAGCCGACCATTTCGACAAGCTTCGATGCCGTCATTCGGCCTCTGACGGTCACGTCGAGGCCATCGACAAGCGGAGGCAGGGAGATCAGCACCGGTTCATAAGGGCTGACCGTGGTGGTAACCGTCACGTTCTGCTTCGTGAAGGCTGCGTTGGCGGGGTCGCTGCTCGGGAACAGGTTAGCCGGCAGGCCCTGCTTGCGAAGCACGACACTGCGAATGTACATACCGCTGGTTCCATCGCCGGTGAACGGAAAAACGCTAGCAGCCGACATACGTGCCTGCACATTGTTCGTAATATTTGCCGCAACCAGGACGACAGCCTTGCACTCGTACCAGCCGGAGCCAATATCTGTGATGGCAGCGCTGACGAGGTTCGCGCCTGAACTGCTTGAGACGATACCCTCCTCAAGATTGAAGTTGGCTGTATAGGCCGCACCAGGCCCCGCGTGGATAAGCTGCAGAATGCTTCGCTCTCCAGCTTTGGCAATGGCAATGTGCTCGATCGTGTCGCCCGACACAAAAGAGTAGGATCGATATATAGATGGGCTGACTGATCCGGCCGCCTCTGTTAGCCTGGCGGTCGGAACGCTAAGGCCTTCGATCATTGCTAGGCTATCGACGCTCGAAAGGAGAGCAGCCGTTGCCGCCCGGACACCCGTATCAGCTGCTACCGGTCCGGCCCCAACATTGAACAACCCCAAAGAACCTGTCGAAACTTCGGTCCAGAAATACTCACCGACATCGACATTCCTGCCCAGCACCGCCGCGGCGGCGGCGCCGGCCAGTCCTGCCGACGCCGCAAAGCTGAACGTCGGCGCCACTGTGTAGGAGCCCGGCGCCGTGATCAGTATCTGCGTCAGCACCCCGCCCGCCACCACGAAGCGGCCGGCAGCGCCCGACCCGGTGCCGCCGGTAAACGCCAGGTCGAACATGCCGTTGGCGCCGCCCGAGCCTGGCGTGATCGCACCGTTGCCGGCGACGCCGAAGCCGATTGCCGCGGCAGTCGTCGGGAAAATGCCCTTGCCGTAGAGCGAAGCGTCGCGTGCAGCCTGAGCGCTGATGACGGCCGCCGCGGCCGCGACGGCATCGGAATTAGTCGCAGCCCGGTCGGCTGTGGTTTGCCCGGCATTCGCTGCTGAAGCGGCAGCACTCGCGGATGCCTGGCCGGCGCTGGCTTCGGCAGCATCCTTCAGCGCCTGGGTTTCATCGCGCAGCGCTTCGACCTCATCGACCATCTCCGCGATGTCGGGCGGAACGGATGCGGCGACGGTGATGGCATCGGCGCCGACGGCCGGCTCGTCGGCCGTGAACTCGAACACGCGGCCGGCATTGACCGATCCGATCTGGGTATGGACGGTGGTGCCCTTCTGCAGGGTGCGCGTAGTGCGGGCATCGGCGGCGCGGAACCATTCGCCTGCGCTCGCGGTGTAGATGCCGTTTTGCGTCGGGTCGGCCTGGTCCTTGACCAGCACGCGGTCGCCGACCTCGGCCGGCACGCCGTCGATCGCCTGCAGGCCATGCAGGAGGATGTCGGCCGTGGTCGCGAGGCGCACGGGTTCGCGTTCGCCGGTCAGGAGACGAACGGCGGCAGTTGCAGGTCGGGACATGAGGGCTTGCTCCATAAAAAAAGCCCCGCACAAGCGAGGCTGGAAGGGGTTCAGTGCTGTCGGTGGGAAACTTAGCTACGCGGCCGGACACCGCCCTATCCGGCGCAGCCGGCGATTTTCCGGACAGAGAGCGGCAACGGGCTACAGCAATCCGCCAATGAGCCTTCTTGTGCCGCCCATTGCCGCCAGTCCGCAGGCCATGCCGGCGCAGTCGGCGACCCAGTCGAGGATATCCATATCGCGCGCGATCAGTTGGGCGCCCTGAAGAAGCTCGATCGCCGCGCCGGTGATGGCGAGGAGCAGGACCAGTCTCGTCTTGTGTTCCGGCCAGCCGAGGCTTCCCAGCGCCGCCAGCACCGCGAATGCCGCGGCGTGGTTGAGCTTGTCGTGGTGGAAGGTGAAGCCCAGGTCCAACTCCTGCAGGAAGCGCACCGGCGAAAGCGCGAGCAGGAGAACGCCGGTCAAGGTGAGCAGAAAAACGATCCTTGCCATGGTCGAAAAAGAGTCCGTGCGCAACAGGTCAATCCTTCATCTGAAATCGGAGACGATCCAGAAGGCACCACCGACTGGACCGCTCTGCGGTTATCAGGCCATAAGCCAGCATCGTGACCACAATCAGACCGCTGGCTACTTGCGGCACGCTCTACCCGGACCGTCCGGCCACAAAACGGATAGCGCATCACAGACCGCGGGGGTCGCACCCCTTCGGACCAGAGGCAAATACCGCTTCTAGCCATGCTTCGAACGGGAGTCCCGAGTGGCAGATCAGCGGAAACCCTGTTTTAGAGAAGGTCTCGGATATTGACAGGTGTTCCCGGTGGCAGGTCTTTCACCTTCGCAATAAGTTGGCCCATTATGTGCCAATAGACTTCCAGGTCCGACAGCTCCTGGTTTTTGATTTCGTCCTTCCCGTTGAGAAACAGCGGTATCTTATAGCCGACGCACTGGTTAAAGGCTGGCTCGGCGCCGCCGGCCTCACGCCAATCTGAGTAGAGATTGGCGGCCAATGCTGCATCTTCGTCCTCGATGACATCGACTTCGTGGAAGGTCCGGATGTTGGCAGGCACCTGAAGAGCCTCGCCCATGCCCGGCTCGAACATCACGACACCAGGTTCCCCTTGTTCCAGCCTTTGGCTATCGACTGCAAGCGCCGTCCCCAGCCAATCATAACCAAAGCAGGTGATTCGGCCGGTGAATTCCGGAAAACCCAGGCAGACACGTGCGTTCCAACGTGCCACGTCCTGCGCCCGGATAATCCTGTACAAACCGTGCTTGAACGAAGCACCGCCGAAACTGGCCAGCAGCTCGCTTAATCCAGGTACTTTCGTATCCAGGGAGATATTGCCGGTGTCCGCGGGCACCCTACTATCCACCGGGAAGTTTTGGCGAAATGTCTCGAACATTGCGATCTCCAATCGTTACTTTGTTAATTTTGGTTCCATAAGGCAAATGCTTGATCCGCTGCTGTATCTGAGAACCAAGGCTGGTGTTAACACTCGCATCCAATGTGGCCATATTGGATAGCTGGTCAGAACCTCCTAGTTGCAAATCAATTGTATGATCAACATGGCTGCTAGCGGGGACTTTATTACCGGCGGCAATAAACTTCATACGAGCTCCCTTGATGACCCGAACCGCGCGGCTCACGACGGTTTCAGCAGCAGTTAACAGCTGCACTTTGAGATCCGCGGCAGCCCGTTGCGCAACGTCCCATTCAGGCATGTAATATAGATGCAGGTCTTGACCAACAGAGATTTCGCTGGTGCCGCCACCGGTTGCTCCCACATCTGTAGCAAGCGGGTCTGGCATTGCCTCGGATATCCGAGGACCCGAGGCTTCTGGAGTTACAGCAGAACCAGCATTCGCAGGACGCTCCGCCAGCCTTGCCACCACCTGGCTGCCAACTGCACTGAGTCCCTCGGCAAGGACATTGCCGCCCGCCCCCCAAAGCGCGCCGTTGGCAATTCCCCAGGGAACGCTCTGTCCTGTGTTGAAGGCGTATGCCCCGCCATAAGTGCCACCCGCCACACCCGCTACGCCGGTTCGGGCACCAAGACCGATCACGCCGTTCTCCGCCGCCGCGCCAGCGCTTGCCCGACCCAGCAAACCGAACAAACCCGTCGCCAGGGCATATCCGCTTAAGCCTGCGCCGAGGGCCTCTGCCACCCAACCGGCCGAGGCGGCCCGGTCCTCGGCGTCCTCTGTCTCGGCCTGCTCATCTTCAAGAAGGTTCTCGTAGTTTCCGCTCGACCAAACGGAGTCCAGCCCGGCGGAGATCGCGTCCGCACCGTCGGCAGCCACGCCCTTAGCCGTGAGGCGGCCGACATCCGACAATGCCAAGCCGAATTGCTGCAGCAGCGGCATGGTGCTGTACTGGGCTCGGGCCGGATGTTCCCCGATCCACGCCAGCCCGTTCTTGAGCACTGCAACCTGGGCTTCCAACGACTCTGGCGCGAGGTTCGGATATTGGGCGGCCTTGGCTCGCCACTGGGCTTCCGCCGCCACAGAAATCTGTTGGGTTGTCGCCTTGCGGGCATCCGGATCGCGAACCGCCAGGACGATCGAACTCAACTCGGCAAAGCGGTTTTCGAACGGGACGCCTTGGTCGATGTATTTCGCCGCCTGCTGGCCAGCTACAGCCCAAGGCATTGGCAGTATTCGGTCGAAGCCCAACTCCTGCTGAGCAGCGACGGCCCAGGTGACGGCGGCCTTATAATCCTCAGGAGCTGTGATCTTGTCCCAGTCCGGAGCACGGTTCGGGAACAGTTGGCCGACGTAACCGGCGGGATCGGCGCGCCTGGCACCAAGCACCAATTGCGCGGCGCCGGCCCTTATCTCATATTGCTTGCGCTCTTCCGGCGCGCCGTAGCGGCCGGGCTCAAAATCCCGAATCTGGGCGTGTATCGCCTGGTTCGGGACGGGTCGCATGTCGAAAACCGCGCGACCGATATCAGCCGTTATGTTGAAGGCTCGGAGACGCTTGCCGCCATCTTCGGCGCCGTATACGGCAGTGAAGTCTTCGGCACCCGGGGTCTTGCCAGAATAGCTGCCGGTATTGGCAATGGCAGCCGGCGCATTCTGGTAAGCAAGGTCGATGTTGGTACGCGCATCGACCAGGCTTGCGGCAGTCGCTACCTGCGCCTTCTGGCCGAGATCCTGAATCGCGTCCGGCGACAGGTCGGCAATCCAGGGTCCTGCGGCAGCCCAGGCTCTATTTCCGACAGGCTCCATGGAACCCATGCGGATAGGTGGTTCGTCGGATGGAAGGCCACCTACGGGCGCTTCGCGCGTCGCCAGCACGCTGGACCCACTCGCCCGAGGTCCGCCCACAGCCTCGATGATATCGTCCTTAGTCCTGCCGTCCGTTGAGACCGGCCCAGTCCCCAGCATCCCCGCAGCGCGCTTCGGGTCTTGGGCGATCATCGCCTGGACGAGCGCCTTGGCCGTGTTGCTGCGCCAGGCGGCCTCGGCGGCCTGCCGGGCCACCGGATTGCCCATCTTGCCGATCAGGTCGAGCCCGCTCTGCCTGATCGCCTCGAATGTTTCTGTGTCGTTCGGGTCGCTTTGCGCGATCGAGCTGGTATAGATTTGCTCGACCTTGCTCCACTCGGCCTGCTCATAGGTCTGGCGCCGCGCGTGCTGCTGCGCGGCCATGCGCGCCGAGCCGGCCAGCCGCAACGCCTGCTTTTGCGCGAGGAAGTTGGCGCGTTCGCCCTCCGGCACTTTCGCCACGGTGTCGTCGAAGATCTGGTCGAACAGGCCGGGCTTGACGACGCCGTCGCTGCGCGGATCGAGCTGGCCATACATGAAGTCGTGCAGGCCGCCGCCGTCGGCCGGCGCGGTCTGCACCGCCACGGCCTCGGCGTGCGCTATGCGTGCGTTCAGCTCGCGGCCGATAATGCCGGCGTCGAACGCATCCTGCTGCTGCTTCTGCTGCCGGAAGCGTTCGGCAATCGCCGACAACTCGTCGCCAAAGCCTTGCATGGCGGCGCCCACCGGCGAGCCGTTGGGATAGGAGGCCACAGTGCCGGTGTCGAGGCGGCGCTGGGCAAGCTGGAGCGGGATGGTGGCCATCAGTAGAGGCCTCCGCCCGGCGCCGGCGGGAAGGCGCTTCTGCCGAACGTCACCGTCTTGGCCGGGTCGTAGAGGCCGGAGATGCCGGACACGAGACTGCCGCCGGCCTTGAAGATCGAGGCGCCCACCGCCTGCCTGCCGGAAAAGCGCGCGATCGCCGCTTGCGTGGCGAGACCGTTCTGGCGCAGCTGCGAGCCGTACCGGATCGCCTTGAGGTCGAGCTGGCCCTGCCTGGCATTGGCGGCCAGCACCTCGGTCGGCGAACCAGAAATGGCGACGCCCGAAGCGCCGGCCTGGGCACGCGCCTGGGCCTGCAGCAGATCCTGCTTATGGCGCTCCTGGCCCTGCTCGAAGGCCGAGCTTTGGGCGTCGGCCCGCGCCTGCTGTTCATAGGCCTTGGCCTGGTAGTCGGCCATCTGCCTGGACTGCTGGCCTTCCGCCAGCGCGCCGCCGACCGAAAGCGCCGTACCGATAAGAGCTAGTGTGCACATGGTCAGCCTCGTTCGCCGGCGGGAATGAATTTGCTTTTGATGCCGTCGACCGGCGCACCGATCGAAGGGCGCCGGTCGAGCACGCCGCCGGGGCTGAGGAAGGACAAAAGCAGCCGGTCGGCCTGGATTGCCGGGCGGCTGAGACGCGATGGCGGGGCGGCGCGCGGACCGGCCATGGCAATGCGCCGGATGGTAGTCAGGTTGACCTTCAGCCCGACGGCGCCGTCGGCATCGAAAAGGCCGTTGGCGGCGATGATGGCGCGGCTCAAGGCATCGGCCGCGAACAGCTCCTGCCGCAGCTGCTCGATCAGCTCGTGAACGCTCTTCCAGCGCTCACCGAGGGAAGCCGCCTTTGTTCGGATCTCGGCGCCAAGCGCTTCAATGTCGACGCGGGCTTCGCTTCGGGCGGCGGCGATGCGGCGCTTGTCCGCTGCCGCGATGGTCCTCTCGACGAGCGCAATTGCATCGTTGCAGTCGTCTAATGCGGCACGGGCTGCTGCCAGGTCGCCCTCGCCGAAAATCGCGCGATCCTCGGCCTGTTGCAGCTCCTGCTTGCGGGCGATCGCATTGTTGAGGTCGGTGTCGAGCAAGGCGCGGATGGCAGCGAAATCGGCAGCCGTCCGCGCCTTGCCGAGTTGCTCGGCATGGGGGATTTGAGTCACGGTAGGTTCCTTGGTTGGGGAAGCGATGGAGGACAGAGAAGTGATCTCCCCCCTCGAGGGGGAGATGGCCGGTAGGCCAGAGGGGGTCGTCTCGCGTGGAGCGCCAACCCCTTCAATTCGCGATGGGAGGCCGCGTCAGGACGTGCCGACCCCCTCTGTCGTCTTCGGCGACATCTCCCCCTCGAGGGGGGAGATTAACTAAGGCTCGGCGTCGAACACCGGCGTCATGGCCCTGATCGTGCAGGGCGTTGGATTGAGGTGGCGGATCTTCACCCGCCCCTGCCCTTCCCAGCTGTCGTCGATCGGCACCTCGACATTGCCGGTGAACAATTTCGCCATGCCATCGGGAGCAATCACGGACGGGATGCGAACCTGCTCCCAGCGGCCGCGGATGAACGACTGGACCTGAAGCCCGGTTGTGTCGGTCTCCAGCAGCGAAAGAATGAGCTTGGCCACCTTCTTGCGCCGGCCGACGATCGATCCGTCGCGGCCGCCGACATCGAGCTCCAGCGTGTTGGCTTCGGACTGGTAGCCGAGCCCGACCTGCCATTTGGCTGCCGTAGCTCCACCGGGCAGCGAAACCGCGCCAGCGGCCACAGCAAGGCCCATGTAGACCTTGCCATCGGCCAGGACGTCGACTGTTTCGCCGTTGAGATGATCAAGCCCTGAGACCGTGCCCACAGCGACGCCATCATAGGTGAGGCCGCAGTCGACTTCGAATGCATCGCCGATCCTGCCATACTCGAACGGCGCGGTCTTTATTTCGATATAGCGCCTGGTCACGCCGCCGATCGTGCGCTTGACGATCAGCCAGAGATCGTCGTTGCCGTCCTGGCCGGGCGTCACCACGGCGCTTTCGACAACGGCCCAGTTCGATCCTGCGAAGCTTCCGGCGATCTTGTGGACATGCATGCCGCGAACGTCTTGCGACGGCTGGTGCGTGTAGCCGCCGAGTTCGCCATTTCCGAGCGGGAACCACAGCAGTGGGTCGGGGTCGGTCTGGAAGGCGAGTTCAACGACGCCTTTCTTCGGAATGTGCTCGGAAATCTGCCCGACATCATCCGAGGTGAAGCGGCCGGTGGCGTTTTGCGTCAGCTCGGCAATCGATTTGCGGGAGCGGGTCACATAGAGGAACGACTGCCCGGCATCGACGGGACGCAGCGGGGCACAACCGAAAGTCCGGGACCGGCGGTTCTTGAACGAGGACGGCGTCAGCGCCTCGTCGATGCCGGAGCCCGACAGCGCCCTCACCCCGCCAAGCGTTCCGATGATCAGCGCACCGTCCGATTCCGCCACCCACGTAATGTCATTGGCCTGGCCGCCACCTGCCTGCACGAATTCCAGCGCGTCGGTGTCTTTCTCACCGGTGGCGAAGTTATCGAAATCGCCGGTTTGCGAGGCATAGACCGAGAATTTTCGGCTGAACGCCAGGCGCTCCTCGTAAAGCGAACCGCTCTGGACGTACTTGCCGGGCACGAACGTGCCGAGACGCCAGCGGATGATCGGGCTGAGATCGGGCAGAGCGTGCCCGTATAACTGGACCGTGACTACCGTCGTGCTGGGCCGGCCAACGACCTTGGCCCAGCGCCAGAAGCCATCCGCGCCAAGCAGACGAATGGCGCGACCGATATCGCTGGTCTGGAAGCCGATGCCGTCATTGATGCCGACGATCGAGGATGCCGAAAGATCGAACGGCGTTTGCGACGGCGCGTATTCGTGCAGGGCCAGTTCGGCGATAGCGGTTCCGTCGCTGCCGCCACCTGAAAACAGCAGCTGATAATATTCGTAGGCAACCGTGTTGTTGAAGCCGTCGAAGAAGCGGGTTTCCGACTTGGACCAGCCGGTCTCTCCGTCCCGGCTGTCGAGCGTCGTCCAGTCGGTGCCGTTGTGCGAGGCCTGGAATTGCCACTGGGTCGGCGATGCAGTGTCTGAGTGATCATTCGTGGCGGTAATCCAGTAGGCGTCGACCGTCTTGGTCCCGCCGCCGCCGAACTGGGAGCGCAGATACCCGCTCGGAAAGCCCGCTATATTCTCTCCCTTCTGCTTGTCGCCATCGAACACCTGCCACACGTCGGATGAGCCGTTGCTGTTGCTGACCGTGCCGCTTGGCAGCGTATTCGAGGCCATGACCGGCATGGCGTTGCCGGTTGCGGCCGGTGTCAACGTCGTGGCGGTGGTGTTGATCTTGTCGTATGGGCCGTCGAGAAAGACGAAATCGGCGAGCGTCCAGGTCGTGTGCGCGGTGCGCGTCAGCACTTTGACCGGATGATCCTTGTGGGTGATCCACATCTGGTCTGCCGACTGGACGAATTGCAGGTCGAACAGATCGGCCTCGAGATAAGGCGAAACGACTTCGACCGTGCCGACACGCGCACCATAGGCATAGACGCGGATGTAGAGATCGCCGAATTCGAGCGCATAGGCCTGGTCGGCCGAGAAGATGAACGGGATCAGCCGTGTCGCCTTTGACGGAGCCTTCACCTCAGCGCAAAAATACGTGCCGCCGCGCTTCCTGATGCCGCCATGCGGCAGCGTGACGAAATTGGTGCATTTCGACAGCGCCGCCCGGTAAAGCTCGAGCGAGGCGCGAGCATGCAAGCGGGGAGAAATCTCACCGCGGATGAAAGCGTCCTGGACCGGATAGAGCGTGGTCATCGGCCGACGAACCTGTTGTCGCCGCGCTGGAGAGCCCAGGAGGATCTGCAAAATCTGCCCCCGCGCTGGATGGCATTGGCCGAGTAGGCGGCATCCAGCGCCCTCTCATAGGCGCTGCGGGCGACGTCGATCATGCCGGCCTTGTGGGTCAAGGGATGCGCGATCTTGACGGCGAGCGCCGCCACCATCACTTCGCTGAACAGCGCATCCCAGTCGTTCGGGTCGGTCAGGTTGGCGACATAGCGGATGATGCGCGGGCCGGCCTGATCGGAATAGATCAGCCCGGCCTCCTGCCGCCATGAGAGCGGAACGCCGTCCGGCTCGCCATTCCCCGTCAGCGGCAAGGGCCGCAGGCAATCGGCGGGAAGCTCATAGGCAAAGTTCAGCGTGCCAGCACCGCTGCCGGTGTCGAAGCCGGCGACCGAGGCTGCCAGGATGGCGAAGACAAAGGCATGTTTGGTCAATTCGGCCTCGCGGGTCAGGTCGAAATGCAGATTGAGCAGGCGCGCCGCCTTGGCGTCCTGGTCGAGGCTGTCGATCGGCGCCTCGTCGAGCACGGCGAGCGCCATGTTGGCGATGTCGAGCGGGGTGATGGCCATGGCTCAGGCCTCCGGCTGTGTGATTGGTCGGGGAAAACGGGACATGGTGCCTCCACGGCAAAAAGGCCGCTTCGAGGCGGCTGGGGATTTCTTGTGATTTGTGGCTTGGGCAGATGTTGCACGTCTCGTGCATGAGGCCGTCACGCCACCAACCGCCCATCAGGAAATGGCGTGGCAGACGCTTCGTCAGTCGTCTTTTCCCATCGAGCAAGGAAGACGGCAATGCTTGGGCTATTGCAGTTTCACGACACCGCCGCGCAACGCGGCGATGTCTTGCCTTGATTGTGTCAGCCGACGCGTGCGCTGGTCGCGATCCACTGCCCTGTTTCGGCTGACTTGACAAAGGCGCCTGATTTCACCCTTCCGGCACCTCCTGCCATGGCCAAGCCCTTGTCCAGGGCATTCTGAAGACTTGGTGTGTAGTAGGCGGTGTTTTCCAGACCGCTGAAGAAGTTTATGCGATGAACGTTCCCCTTCTTGCTCATGACAATGCCCGCTTTTCGGAGCACTTCCTGAACTGTCTTGTACTTCATGTTCATAGTTACCTCCCTTGCCGAGACAGGCAGCATCGCCCTTTCTTGTAACTGTTTGGTGCCGTCGATTGACCAGAGGGCAACATGAATGTTGTAGCGAACCCCAAATTCACATCACTCTGACGCAGCGCGGCGGGTGAACTTGGGATTCGCCACAGTGGCCGACCTGGCGTCCCGAAGGGGCGAGACGTCGGACGCCCGCCCCTTCGCCGATCAGGACTCGGTCGTCTTCAGCGCGATGAACGTCATGTGCTTGACGCTTCGAGGCCGTGCGGTCCCAGTTTGCCGCCAGTGCCAACTCGACATCGGTGGCGAATTCGCCGGCCGAGGACGCGTCGAGAAAGCGGGTGCCCGGCACATGCGGCACGAAATGCCGGCGGCCGACCATTTCAGTGACGCCGCCGCCATGGCCCTGCCGCGGCTTGCGGTCGAACTCGAGCGGCCCGCCTTCGGTGTTTACCGGCAGCTCGTTCCACAGAATCGCCTTGTCCTTGAACATGAACGCGGTGTAGACGCCGCCGGCAACCGGAATGTCGTCATCGACGACGGCCCTCAGCCCCATGTAATAGGGGATCAGCGGCCCGCCCTGCTCGGACGACGGCACATAGTCGATGAGGTCGGCGAGTTTCAGCGCCTTCATCTGTTTCGAATGCATCCAGATCGTCTTGAACTTGTCGGCGCGGTCGCCCATCAGATAGGCGGCCTCGATGATGTCGGTGTCGACGATGGAGGCGCCGGTGACGCGCACCAGGTCGCCGGCGTCATTGGCGATGTTGTCGGCCAGCACGCCTTTCAGGATGCCGAGCAGCGTCAGCTTGTTGGCGCGCTGCCAGTAGTCGGTCTGGCGACGCACGATGAGCTTCTGCGGATCGTCACCGGCAAGGATCGAGGTCAGGTCCGGGATGCCCCAGGCCTGCGCACGCACATTGCGGGCCGCGACTTCGCGGCGCGCGCCGATCTTCTTCATCTCGATCGAGTCGGCCGGGTCGTCATTGACCGGCTCGGAGGGATCGTTGCCGAGGTCCTTCCAGCCGGGCATGTCGACCGAACGACCGCCCAGGCTGAGCTTCGAGGCGATCGACGGGTCGGAAAACAGGATCCCGGCCTGGTAAATCTCCAGCGACTGGACGTGCTCCTCGAACGAGTATTGCGCGTAGACGGACGGAACGATCGCGTCCGCGATACGGGTGTAGGCGTCTGCCATTTTTGTCTTCCTTCAGGTTTGGGGTCAAAGAGGGTTGTTGGGCATCCACAGGTCGGGGTTTTCGCCGGCCTCGCGTGCCAGCCGCCGGGCGCGGGCGGGGTCGCTTTTGACCAGGGCCGAGATGCCAGTCAGGTTGCGCTCGCCGGCGGCATTGCGCTTGAAGGGGTTGCCTCCGCTCAAGGCAGCATTGCCGTCGATCGTGTCTTCGCGGAACATCGCCTCGCCGATAGCGTGGAACGCCTTGGCGATCTGCGGGTCGGTCAAGGCGCCGTCCGGCAGAAGGATGCCCTTCGCCTTGTAGGCATTGACCAGGCCGAGCTTCTTCATCGCCCGGTTGGCGACCTCGAGCTTCTGGCGAAAGCCATCGCTCCCGGTCGGTCCCCAATCCCGCACGAGGTCGTCGTGCGTAGTCTCGACCGAGCGGGCAACGGCGATTTGCTGTGCCTTGGCCTGCTCGGCCATGTAGCCGACGAAGCGGTCGTGATAGGCCTGTGCAACCTTCGGGGTAGCACCTGCCTCGACCGCCCAGGCCTTGGACGCATTGGCGAGCTCGTCCGAATAGGCGAAGTTTTCGGGGAGCCCGTCGGGGCGCCGGTACTCGACCTTGTCGGGCGAGGTCAGCGGACGCATCGCCTCGGGCAGCCGGGCATGGAACCTGTTCCAGTCTTCCGCGGCTGCATCGGCTGCCGGAACGCGCAGGCTCTCACCCTGCTGCCGCTCCAGCTCCGCATAGGAGGCGAAAACCCGATCGAGGCTTTCAGGCTTGGTCCAGCCCTTGGTTTCAGCGAGCTTGCGGTTGCCTTCGGAAAGACCGTCAAACCAGCTTGCGGCCTTAGGCGGGGCGGACCCGTTGTCCCCGTTGGCCGGTGGCCGTGCAAGGTTGCCCGCCGGTGGCGCCGCCACCACGGACCCGGCGTCTGCCAGATCTGTCATGAGAAGATTCCTTTTGCTGAGAGTTTGAAGGCCGGTGATGAGAGCACTGGCGGTGAAACTTGGTATCTCCCCCCTCGAGGGGGAGATGGCCGGCAGGCCAGAGGGGGTAGCCGCGCGTGGAGCGCCGACCTCATCTGTCGCCGGGGGTCGCGCCCGGTCGAACCGACCCCCTCTGTCGCCTTCGGCGACATCTCCCCCTCGAGGGGGGAGATTAGCGCCTACGCATTGTCGCCCCAGTTCTCCCAGAGCAGCGTGATCGTGCCGGTAACGGCAATCGTGCCGTCGGCATCGATGTCGGTGCCCGTGGCAAACGCCAGATTGAGATAGAGGTCGACCGGCGTCACGGTGCCGTCGAGCGTCAAGGCTGCGGCAACATCGGCAATCGACGCGCTCGACGGCGCGGCACCGGCGCCATCCAGCGTGCGGCCGGTCGCGCCCAGCACATTGACCATGGTTCCGGCAAGCACAGCGCTCGACCCTGCCGCCGAGCCGAGCGACCAGGTCAGCGCGGCATTGTCGTTGATGGTCGACGCGCGGGTAGTCAGCACCGCAAACTGCAGCCGGGCCGTACCGCCCTTGATACGGATCTTGCCATCGATGAAATCGAACAGCTTCTGGCTGGCAAAGGCCTGCGCATCGGTGACCGGCACCGGCATGGCATTGAATGAAAAGACCGTGCGGTAGGTGCCGCCCTGTCCGCTCGTCCTGGCGGAAATTCCGGCCCTGGGCGGGGCAAGGCCGGCTTCTCTGGCGGCGGCACGCGAAAGCGTCCGGGCAAGACCTCGGGTCATTTGGTTTCTCCATTTTTGGGATTTGAGGAAGAGTTAGCCGCTGCGTAGAAAAAGCAGACCGGGCACATGGGCCGTCAAAGATTAGTCTCGTTTGGGCATCGTCTTGCCGAGCCGTCGTCTCCGGCCGTCAGACAAAAACAACCATGTCTTATTTCGTGAGGCACGGTGCCTATGTTCCGCCGCAAATGCGACCCTACTTGGCAAAATCAGCCTGCGTATTAGTTCATAGACTTCAAGGGAGTATCAGACGATGACCGTATCCAGAGCCATTGCCGCCATGTTCGTAACCGCCGCGCTGGCAGGCTGCGCGCAGACCGAAGCACAGCAGAGAACCAGCACCGGTGCGCTGCTCGGCGCCGGCGCCGGTGCGCTCGCCGGCCAGGCCATAGGCGGCAACACCAAAAGCACGGTTATCGGTGCAGCCAGCGGCGCCCTGCTCGGTGCGGTCGTCGGCAACGCCACCACCCCGCAACCGCGCGGCGAACAGCTCTGCCGCTATCAGGATCGCTACGGCCGCATCTACACCGCGCCCTGCGACGACCGTTATTATAACGGTAATTATTGAGCGTAACGAAGCGCCGGCGGCAGCCGATCTCCCCCCTTGTGGGGGAGATGTCCGGCAGGACAGCGGGGCGCCGTAGGCGCCAGCCATAACAGCAATTCCAATCAATGCAGAACATTCAATCCACGAAATTTTCGTCCACGAACATCTCGGCAAATTTCTGGGGTGGAGGGTTACGCCATTGACGCGAGCGATTTCGAGATTCCTTGCCACATATCCCGGATTGCTGCCGGCATCCCCTGCGGTATGTGGATAGCCTGGGCAATTGCGTCATGCCATTGTCCCTCGCCGCCATAGATAGATTGCAGTTTGGGGGCCATCCTTTTCAAGCCATCCTCCGACTCTTGAGAAAGTTCTCCGATCGCCCAGAGCACATAAACATCGAGCAGCCTAAGCAGCGGCTGTCCGTCATAACGTGGGTTAGTCAACATTTAACCTTTCACGCATCATAGGTGGCATAATAAATAACCCGTTCGCAGATGGCAGAAATGCTTGGCTTTTCTTTCTGCGATGCAACCAAAGCCTCGGTAATCTCGATCGCAAGGTTGATTTCGAGAAAGTATGCCAGGCCCTCTTTAGCTGCCTCGGGTGGTACCAACACCCCATCCTGCTGAGGCAGAACCATCGCGTCTGAATCCTCTGTCCAAGGCTCCGCCGCGTAGATTGTGGGCTCCGCTGCGTAGACCGGGTCCTCCTCGTCAAATTCCGACAACCGCCCAACGATATCCAGCAACTTCATTTTTTTCCCCATAGGGAAAATCCTCCTCGGCCATTCGGATGCAGTGCTTTCTGGAAGATACTCCCTCGATCATGTTGAGATCTAGGGACGAGTTGCATTACACCGGGTTCGTAAACTTGCACAATGATCGGCCGAAAGCGTCATGGCCTCCGCAAGGTCAGTGCTCCCCGCACCCTACCCATCCGCCGGTGCCGCTTTCTCCGGCGCCGCCTTAAGCAGAATCCCGATAGCTCGATTCCAGTAGCGCACCGCCTCAAAATGCCCTTGTCTGGTCAACCAGATCTTATTCTCCAAACTGACTGGATCGCCGATCTCAAACAGCTCCATGCCCTTGGGGCGCAAATATCTATTTTGGTCGGGCATTTTCAGTCCACCAACCGAGCAAATAGATCGGCGAGGTCACGCGCTATCGTCTCAGCGGATTGCCGATTCATACCTATGAATGGGATGCGTACGATTGGCATGGCCGCATCTTCAGTGTCGAAGCCATAGCCTTCACCTCCTCCGTCAGATGCGAATAAGAAGATGCCTGGCGCATATTTTTCAACCTCATATCCGCGGTTGAAGTCAGCCAGTTCTTCGGCTTTAAAAAAATAGTATAGTTATTGCCGATGAAACCTTCGCCTCCATTATGCTCTTTGAGGAAATCATGTAATCCTTGGCAGCACGACTCCCAACCGTGCGGACAGGCCGTCGACGACTGCGGATTCAGCCGGTGCGTCGAATGTCCCTCAGTTAAATATGTCCCATTGCTATCGTCCCAGGTCGCTCAGCAACTGGTTCCACCACGGCATACCCCTGTTGTCGGTGAACTGCCGCCAAACTTCACTGGATTGATTTCATGCACATCCACTACGGCGCGAACTATGGCAACAATAGCACTACCGACCGTCGTAGGGCTCAATCGTCGCTGACGGAATACCAAAGCGGTCGAGTAGATTCAGCACACGCTCTATATGACCACACGCAGATCGCCAGCAATGATAACATCGCCGAACCATCCTTCCATCTGGTAGGTGAGTTTGCTCACAACAGGGGGTGAACGCTTGTGTCCATGATGGTGCCACGGCCTATTCCGCCGGCGACATTGGGCTTTATGTAAAAATAGTCCACCATTCACCTAATGAGGATCAAAAAAATGAAAGCCCAACCTCATTGCTACTTACCATCGTAAGGCTCGATGACAGCAAACGGTATTCCCAATGATTCCAGCAAATCAAGAATGCGTTTCGAGATGACGAGGCGATAGTCCGCTGCGATCCCGAAATCGTCCCGGCCGGCCTTGCCATTCACTTTAAGCCAGACGAAGGGTGGAAGTTCCTGCCCAGGTTGATCCTCATGAAACTCTTCGGATGTTGTCACTTCGGCGTCGGCGAACGTCGCGCCTGAAAAACCCATCTTTTGCAGTGCGCGCTGGGTGTCTTCGGTGACGAGGTAACACGGGAACGTCGTAACGATCACATCGCCAAACCAGCCCTCTATAACGTAGTGAAGCTTGGTCACGATTGGCGGATGGACACTCGAGTCAAGAACGGTGTTTTCACCAAGTCCACCAGCGACGTTCGGCCATATGTAAAAATATTGCATCACTCACCTATTGGAGGATTGAACAGATGTCCGTATTGTTTGTCGATATAAGTCACGTAGTCCAGCACCTGCTGACGCGTTGGCTGGGGGTGCGACGCATAAAATTTATCCCATTCGAATCGGAAAACGATCTTGTGCAAAAGGTTATCTAATCCTTTTGGTATGCCGCGAAGATTTTGAAGAGAGTGCATCTCATCTTCAGCAACAAGGCTTGGATATCTGGTCCATAATCTGTTGCTCTGCAGCGTGATGGACGACAACCTCTCCCTTTAGATTCGGGTTCGCATCAAGAAATGTTTTGCGGTAATTTTTTGAAAGAGCTTTGCCAAACGATGCTCCCGGATGCCTAATCTTAGAGGGGTCTCTCGCGATCGACTTTATTATCGCAAGAAGCTCAGCCTTGTCAGGCTTGACGCCGGTGCTCAAGAGGTAAGCGGCCTCTTTTGCTGCATTTATTGCACGAGACTCAACCTCGGTCGTCTGGCGAA
The DNA here is from genome assembly GCF_040318565.1 of Mesorhizobium sp. M1142. Taxonomy (NCBI): domain Bacteria; kingdom Pseudomonadati; phylum Pseudomonadota; class Alphaproteobacteria; order Hyphomicrobiales; family Phyllobacteriaceae; genus Mesorhizobium; species Mesorhizobium sp. M1142. The sequence goes on along the minus strand of NZ_JAMYMK010000013.1, from coordinate 7,673 downwards.
CCGCCGCTCCCTCAACGGCGAGTTCTGATGTGGCCCGCGACCCACCGGCCGTAAGCTCCTCTAACGGCTTGGCAAACTTGCCCGTCCCGGCGCGGACAATGGCCAGTCCTTTTGCAACGGCTTGGCCGAGTGACTCGAACGCCAGGCTGCCCTCTGCAGCTAATCCGGAGGCAGAAGTGACCGGCAGTTGACTGAGCGCGTCCAAAGGATCGTCGCGCAGATCCTGAAGAAACAGCCCAATGTCGTGCGGGGCTCGGCCTAGGCCTTCAAAACCTTCGGTGAGGTAGTTGCCGAAGTCCTCCGCGGCGAGTTCCAGTTTCGATTGAGGCTTCCTGCGGTTTGAAGGAGCAGGCGGTTGATTCTGCTTCCCGGCGATCACAGGTGCAACAACGGGCCTAGCCGGTTGGCTTTCGACCGATTGAGGAAGCCCGGCTTGGACGAGCTGTTGGGATAAGGCTGCTCGGACCTCTGGATCGGACGCCCCACCAACGAGGCTGTACAGGATGGTGTGCTTGTCCGCCTGTGGCACGCTCCCGTCTTTGAATGTCGTGGCGATGTTCTTGAGAACAGACCATGGGAAAGGTTGATAGTTCTCGATGCCCAGTTGCTTTTGTGCTGCAACTGAAGCGGCGATTGCTCGGACATAAGTTCCTCGGTCGTAGGTGTCCGGCCCTCCTTCACGATTCCATGACTCGCTGTCGGGAGTGGTGATCTCGCTCCAGGCTGCGTCGACGCTCGGAAAGACCTTGCGAACGTATGCGGCAGGGTCCGTCCGTCTGGCGTCCAGCGTCTGAAGCGCGGCGGCGGCCGTGACGTGATACCGCGCCTGCTCCCCTTGGGAACCTGCAGGACCAGGTTCGGCATCGCGTAGCGCCGCATGGATTGCTTGGTTCGGCATGGTGCGCATGCCGAAGGCCTGACGACCAACATCAATCTTTCTGGCAAAATCCCCGTACTGCTTGCCGCCCTCCTCGACGCCATAGACAGCGATGAAGGCGTCCCGACCAGGCATCTTGCCGGAATAGGCGCCAGTCTGTGCGATGGCGCCCGGCGCGTTCTGCTCGGCGAGACCAATGTTGGTGCGAAACTCAACCTGCTGAGCAATGTTGGCCGCCTGCGCCTGTCGGATCAGCGCTGCCTGTTCCTGTTGCGGAAGGTCGTCCCTGAACGCCTGCGCCAACCTTTTATCCGGGGTCTGCATGCCGACGCGGTCACCCTTCGCTGCCGCCGCATTGGGCGCACCAAAGGCGCTGGAGCCGCCAACGACTTCGGTGGTGTCGTCCTTAGTTCGGTTTCCAGCCTGCGCGGCACCCAGCATCTCTGCAGCACGTTTCGGGTCCTGGGCGATCATCGCCTGGATCAGCGCCTTGGCCGTATTGCTGCGCCAGGCGACTTCCGCCGCTTGTCGGGCAAGCGGGTTGCGGAATTTGGCGATTAGGTCAAAGCCGTTCTGCCGGATCGCGTCGAAGTTCTCGGTGTCCTTGGGGTTGCTTTGCGCGATGGCACTGGTTGAGATGTTGTCGACCTTGGTCCACTCGGCCTGCTCATATTCGTCGCGCCGCTGAAGCTGCCTCGCAGCCATCCGTAGTGAGCCGGCCTCGCGCAATGCCTCTTTCTGCCTGGCGAAATTGGCGCGCTGGCTTTCGGGCATTTTCGGCAGGGCATCGGCGAACAGCGTGTCGAAAAGGCCGGTCTTGATCATCCGGCCGGTGCGCGGATCGACCTGGCCATACATCGCGTCATGCAGGCCGGCACCATCGGCCGGCGCGTTTGCCGCCACCTCGTCTTCCGCCTGCCCGATCTGGCCGTTGAACCGACGGCGCGCGAGGTCGGCGTCGAACGCCTCCTCCTGCTGCTTCTGCTGCTGGTAGCGTTCGGCGACGGCAGAGAGCTCGTCGCCAAAACCCTGCATCGCCCTGCCGACCGGCGATCCTTCGGGATAGGAGAGCACATTGCCGGCATCGAGCCGGCGCTGGGCAAGCTGGAGAGGTATGGTCGCCATCTATTTGTGTCCTGCCATGAGCGCGCCGGGGATCGTGGCGCGGCGCTGCCGCGCGCCGGCCCCGTGCCGCCGCCTTCGTCGGGTCATGAATTTTGGAGAGGTCGCCAATGAGAGTGTCGCCGGCACTGAAGATGCTGGCGGTCTGCGCCGTCGGCTAAATGCCCTCGGCAAAATATTGTCATTCCCTTATGAGTTGGCCGGGCTCGCGGACTCCCGCGAACGATCGGTCGGAGCAGGCCATGACTGTGGCAAGGCCGGCGCTCCTAAAGTCCCTACCCCTCCAGCCTCGCCGCCTTCTCCAGCGCCACCAGCTGCGCTTCGTCCAGCGTCAGGAAACCCATAATGTGCTGCACCACTTCGGCCCGCGCGTTGCTGAGCGCGCTGTGCAGCTCGAAGCCGATCGGCGTCTTGGTCTTGGCCAGCCATTCACCGTAGGACGGGCGGCGGTAATAGCCGGTCGCAGCCGTCAGGTCGGCCAGCACCATCTCGCCGTCCTGGCCTGAGAACACCCTGAGATAGGCCCTGGCCAGCGCATCCCGCGCCTTGGCCGGGCCGCCGGCCTGGCTGGAATGGGCGAAGCGTTTTTGGCTCATGCCCCGCCACCCTGTACGTCGCCACGCTGCACGTCACCGCCCTGCGGCATCCGCCCGCCGAGCCCATCGAGCAGGCCGCTGTCGCGCGCCTGCACGGCCGCCGGCACGGCATCCCTGGCCAGCTTGCCGGCGGTGGCGACCGCCGCCATGCCGGCCTGCGCCTGCTGCGCCTTGGCTCTGGCATCGCGGATGCCCGCCACTTCGTCCTGGCGGCGGAAGATGCGCTGTGGGCTGCGGCCGGCGCCCTGCACGATCTTCAGCGCCTCGTCGCCGTCGATATTGTCCATCACGCCGGGGTCGAACTGCGCCATCTGCATGGCGGTGGTGACAACCTGGATGGTGTCGCGTGCCTCGGCCGAGCGGCGCAGCACGTCGAGCGGGCCGGTGAAGGTCGGCCGCAACGCCTTGCCAGCAAGGCTCGCCGGCGGCAGGAAGCGGCTGTCTTCCTCGTAAAGTCCCTTGTCTTCCAGAATACCCAGCTCGCGGTCGAGATTTGAGGCAAAGCCGGCCTGGATAATCGAGCCGGAGGGGCCGAGCAGCGCGCCCTTTTCCTCTTGCCGGATCAAGGCCTCGGTCGCCGTCATCTGCGGGTTCTGTACCAGCGTCTGGAACAGATTGACGAACATCATGTCGCGGATCTCCTCGGCCCGGCTGTCGGCGTAATTGAAGGCATAGGTCGGGTTCTGGCCGGTGGCGATCGGCGCGATCAGCGGCCGGCCGGCATCGTCGATCAGGCCCGGGTAATTCTCGCCGGGATTGAGCACCGGCACATAATCGAGCCTGGCTTTCGAGGCGGTCGCCGGATCGGTGATCTGCTGAAGTGCGCGCAGGCCGGAGCGCCGCACGGCGTTCTCTTCGCGCACCGTCGTCAGTGCCTCGATGGTTGGCGAGATGCCGTAGGGATCGCCCTCATAGCGGCGCCAGTTGAAGCACGATACCGGGAAGGAGCGAAAACCGCTCTCCCTGACGATCGCCTCTTCGTCCTCGATCACATGATAGGACGCGAACGCCATGTCGAGATACTGGTAGGAGCCGCTCAGGCTGTACATCTTGCGCTCGTCGCGCGGCTGGATGCACTGGATCAGCGAGATTTTTGTCTCGCATTCGGCGGGGTCGTCGACCAGAACCTTGATCCGCGCCGGCAGTCTGTCGTAGCCGAGCAATTGCGCCGCCTGTCTTGCGGTGCGCTCGTAGCGGCGGTGGAAGATATCGACCTGGCCCCAACGGTTGCGCGAGAGATAGCCTTCGACCACCGGGATCGAGGCATAGCGGATCAGCGTGCTGCCAAAACCCTCCTCGGCGTAGAGATAGGCCGGGCCGTAGCGCACGACATTGCGCAGGCAGGCCTGCGTTGCCGGCACGAAGTTCGAGTTGGCGGAGTAGCGCAGCGAGAACAGGAAATCGCGCAGCGCTTCCGCCCATTCCTTCTCCTCGTCGGTCTCATCGTCGTTGATGGCCGCGGTCGACAGACCGTGCCATTTCTCGGATTGTGGAATGATCAGGCTTTCCAGTCCGGCGGCCAGCCGGTTGGCGGCCGAGTTGATGGTATTGGCGTAGACACGCGAACCGCGCCGCTCCTGCCGCTCGGCCTGCGAGTCCGCGCCGGCCTGCCGGCGGCCGCTCCACATGTCGGGCGCATCGGGATCGCAGAATTCGGACACCGCCTCCCAGACATGCTCGTACTGGCTGCGTTCGCTCTCCAGTTCTGCCTGTCGCGACAGAATATCGCGAGCACGGGAATCGCTCATGGTCAGCCTCGCTTGATGGAATTGATTGAAAAAAGAAAACGGCGGGACGCCGAAGCCGCCGATCTCCCCCCTCGTGGGGGAGATGTCCGGCAGGACAGAGGGGGTCGTCGCGCGTGGATCGGCGACCCCCTCTGTCGCCTTCGGCGACATCTCCCCCTCAAGCGGGGAGATTGGAAGCGCCTTATTCCGCCGGCGTCGTCTCCAGCGCGGCTTTGCGCCCAAAACGCTGGACCACGAAGCGTCCCATCTTCTGGCCGGGCACTTCGATCAGCGTATAGGTGATCCAGGACAGCAGGCACACCACCGGCAAGACGACGACAGTGACGATCGCGAAGCGCAGCGGCGCCGACAATTCGTGGCCGAACTGGGTGATGACCAGAGCCGCGACCGGCTGGAGAACAAGCAGATGGATCAAATAGATACTGAAGGAAAGCTCACCCATCAGATGAAAGAACCGGTTGGCGAGCGTCATGGCGATCTTTCTGGCGACGGTGCCCGCCATTCCCGGCAGCATCCGGTAGAGAACCAGCGCAACGAAACCCACAACGAGCGCTTCCCGCATCAAAAGCTTGCTCAGCCCATAGCCGCCGCCGAACGGCAGCGCGGCCAGCAGCATAGCCAATGTCAGATGCACGAAAGGCCGCTTTTGCCTTTGATGGACGATGCCCGCCAGCAGCATCCCGCAGAGGAAAATCTGCATCTTCAGCGGCAGGAACGACGGCATCGGAAAATGCACCGACAATTGTCCCATCAAGAACACGATCGCGCTGCCGGTCGCCGCGACCAGAATGGCGCTCCATACCCAGTCAAGCCTGCGGACCAACAGCATAATCGCCGGGAACACTGCATAGAATTGCATCTCCAAGCCAAGGCTCCAGTCGGGCAGCGGCGTGCGATAGGCGAAATTCGGCACCAGGCCAAACAGGAACAGGAGATGGGCGCCGATGTTTTTCAAGCCGCTGTCGAGATAACGTTCGGGCGCCTGCGGCGACCGCAGCAGGAACTCGTCGATGACCATCCTGGACTGGTAGAGATAGGGGCCAAGCGCCAGGGCGGCGAACAGCATGACGTAAAACAGCGGCGCAATCCGGAAATAGCGGCGGGTCCAGAACTTCAGCCAAGTTTCCAGCCTTTGCCAGGGCTCCTTGTCCTGGCGCAGCTGGTAGTGGAACACCATCAGGAAGCCCGACAGCATGATGAAGAGGTCGACGCCGAGATCGGGCTCGCCGAGAATAGGAATATTCCAGCCGGTCAACAGCAGGCAGTGTCCGATGAGCACCCAGATCGCGGCGAGCGCCCGAAGCCCGTCCAGGCACTCGATGCGCGATGACCGGGCTTCTGTCATGCCGGACTCCTCGATAGCCATGTTGCATTGCAGCATGGCTGCTGAGGAAGGAATGTCAACCGTGCCGAAGGAACACGAATTGCGCTCGGCTGTTACGGAAAACGCGGAAGCTGCGATCTCCCCCCTCGTGGGGGAGATGGCCGGCAGGCCAGAGAGGGGCGCGAAGGAACGCCAAGCTCAGTTTCGTCCCCACCGGAATGAGCTGATGGCGGCAATGCAAATTGATCACCAAGGCCGGTGGGGTAGCGCCCCCTCTGCCCTGCCGGGCATCTCCCCCACGAGTGGGGAGATCGGCAGCTTCACCGCTTCTTCACCAACCTTGCGTGCCGGCGCCAGTACCACCAAGCCAGCACCCGGTTGCGGAACACTCGTCTCATGGCGCCCATGTCAAACCCCCAGCAGCACGCGGCGCTGGCCGGTCAGATCGCCGGGCGACAAATCGGTCTTCACGGTTCCTGCAGTGCCATCATTGGCCGCAAGCTGAGCCCGTAACGCGGCTTCGCGCGCCTGCACGTCCTTGTCGGCAATGGTCGGTGTCGGCGGCAACGGCTTCAGCGCCGGCGGCTTTTGAAAAAGGCACATGGTTTTCTCCGAAATCAGAGCTTCTTGTCCAGTCGTAGAGCAGAAAGTCCTCGCCGTTCCGGCCATAACCCGGCAGGCGGCAGCGTTGCGTCGCGCCCAGCCTTGCAAGCCAGCGCAGCGCCAAACCGTTGGCGGCCAAGGCGCGGGCCTCGACCCGCCAGGCGCCGCGCGCGGCAACCTCCGGCCCGAGCACCGCGTGAAAGAACTCCGTAATAGCAGGCACGCAGCGCCTCATCCGGCGCGTGCCCCAGCTCCAGGCGATCCAAAGTCCGCTCCGCTGTTCGGCAGCGCCGAACCCGGCCTCCGGATTGCCGTCGAGCTCGACGACATAAGCAAAGCCCTGCAGCGCCGTCAGCGCCAGCAGCGCCGGCGACCAGTTGTCCAATTGGCAGTCGATTTCGGCCCGATCCTCGGGGCGCAGATTGGCGGCGATGTAGGAGAGGTCGCGCAACGTGGCGGGAATGATGCGGAGGGTCACCTGAACAACCCCAGCGGATCGGCCTGCCCGGCCTTCCGCCGCGCCGCCTTGAATACCGCCGGATCGACCACCGCCTCCCGCAGCATCATCACGCCATAACGGGTCGCGGCCATCAGATCGTCGCGCAGCTTCACCACCTGGCCGTCCCTGCGGTGATAGAGCCGGAACTCCTCGAACCAGGGCAGAAGCGTCGAGAACACCTTGAAGCGGCCGCTCTGCATGCGGTCCAGCATGTCCATCAGTCCGGCCTCGACCGAGACCGACCCGTCGGCGAACTGCGCATGGCTGGCGAGCATGTTCAGCCCATGTGCCGAATATTGCCTGGCAAGTGCGGTGCCGGCACCTTCCAGCGTCTCGCGGCGGCCGTCGCGCGGCCAGGCCCAGGGCAGCCATTCGCCCCACGGTTTCAGCGTCAGCGCCTGCATGGCGGGAGTCTGCTGCGAGGCACGGCAGGCCTTCGTGACATAGACGACATCGGCTTCCGTATCCCAGGTAAGCTCGACCGCGGCCGAGGGATGGTCCCAACCGAAATCGAGTGCGCCGAGCCGCGGCCAATAGCGCGGCAGCCGGAACGGCTCGCAGGCGATCAGCTCCTCGGCCACCGGAAAGATGCGGCCGGAGCCGAGCACCGGAATGCCCTTGGCCCGCGCCTCGCGCTCATGCGCCGGATAGGCGGCAATGATCTCGGCGCGCTGCTGCGGCGTGAGGTGCTCGGCGTCGTCGATGGTCATGAAGGTGACGTGACGGGTCATTGTTTTCACCCTCGCGGCATTGAATCATGGTGGCAGGTGGGACGTATGCTGCTGTTCGGTAAGATGTTTTCATGATGGTGGGACAGCGCCCCCCTCTGTCCTGCCGGACATCTCCCCCTCAAGGGGGTGTTTGGACCGGGGACATCGCGAACAGGTGTGCGAGGACATCGCGA